>URLQ01000006.1 GCA_900548745.1 uncultured Prevotella sp. | reverse complement strand
AAAGATAGTGGAGAGCTCCTTAATGCCGTACTTGTTGTTGGCGGTGCAGGACATTTCCCACCCGACAGTTATAATGCTTTGCTCTCTTTCCTGATACTTATAATCATTGTGTTTTCATTCCTACTTGTGATTCTGTGAACTTTTTTCTGCAAAGTTGTTGCATCCATCACCAAATTGGCAAGTCGTTCTCAGTAAACAATCTTCCTTTTCCTTGAAAAGAGTATTGTCCACTGAAGACTTGCTGTATTGGTTTGGCTGCACTTTGTAAAACAGAAAAAACTTCCCGATCACAGTCCGAAAGGACTTAACAAAAGGGAAACAAAATCAGAGTGCAGTATGAACACAGTGAATGTTTACATCAAAGGTCAGGAAGACAAGGAACTGATTAGTTTCTTGCGATATTTTCCCTCACGCATCAAGAACATAGGAATGGACGCAGTTTTTGACCGTCAGATTGTCTATGACTACAAGGATGGCCGCAACCACCTGGAGGTGGCCAAATGCGTGGCAAAGTTCCTCGTAAAGAAGTTTGGTCGTAAGATATGCAATGTGGTATTCTCGTGCATCCCTGCAAGTAGTCCGGAACGTAACGAAATGAGAAACAGACATTTTTCCGAGCTTGTATGCAGGTTTTCCGGAGCCATTGACGGGTTCTCTCACGTGAGTGTCATCGGTGAACGTACTGCAGTCCATGGAACAAAGATAAAAAAGGAAGAGCGTGCCAAACGGATAAATGAGCAGAACAACATTGAGATTGATGCTGATTTCTTCAAGAACAAGGAGGTCTGCATTTGGGATGATGTAGTCACAACGGGTGCATCCTTTAATGCCTATGTCTCCCAATTGGAACAAGCCGGAGCTCATGTTACAAACGGCATCTTCCTTGCTAAAACAAGCTATAAATACGTACTAAAATGACAATTATGAATGATTTGAAATTTGACAGGACAGTCTCAGCTGCTTTTACAGGACATCGGTTCTATGACTTTTCCCAAAGGAAATTTATTCAGGAACGCCTTACTTCGGCAATATCCGAAGCCTATGACCATGGCATCATGAATTTCATTTCCGGATTTGCTTTGGGAATAGACCTGATGGCAGCACAGTTGGTACAATCGCTGAAATGTAATTTGCCCGGAATATCTCTGACTGCAGCCATACCATTTGAAGGCCAGGCAGAAAGATATAATATCTATGATAAAAGAGTTTATAGACGGTTGCTTGAACTGGCTGATAAGGTAATTGTGCTCAGTGACTGCTATTATCCGAGGTGCTTCCTTGACCGGGACGAGTTTATGGTTGAGAATGCTTCATATCTCATTGCCTATTATGATGGCCGTGAGAAAGGTGGAACATACTACACCGTTAAAAAGGCACGAGAGAGGGGCATCCCGATTATTAATGTGTATTGATTTTAAATGGAACGAGTATGAATGAAATTTTTGATACTGTTATTGTCTTTTTCGTCTTCCGTCTTTTCTTCTACATCGTGGAAGTATGGTGGAATGGAGATGAACGGAACGATTTCAGAAGAGACAGATAGCAATCTTGATATATAAGTCAAGTACAGGTGAGTAGGAGTGGTCTTGCCATCAGCTTCTACAGGACAATCACGCTTTCATTGCAGGGATAGGTTTTTATCCTTGCCGTGTTTTTGCGTATTTTGGTGAACGAAACTTCGGTATAACCCGTTATAACTCCGGAGTACCATGTCTTTTGATAGACAGAATATTGTCAATCAGAAGTACTTTCCCGTCCGATAACGTGAGTGCTCTTGTCACCTCTTCGTATTTCTTGGCTGTGCCTGTTATTGACACATATTTGCCTCCATCTTTTTGAGTATCAGGTACGAAATACACGAAAGTGTATTCTTCCTGTCTCGGAATCTGTTCAATGACGCGGGTGAGTTTTCTTGTAAGACTTGCCATCTCATCATCAGAAAGGAGCTTCTTGGGAGTAGTCAGCCTTGCTGTTTCGGCTAACGCTTCATCATGTCCTGTGAGAGCGGCAAACGGGGCAAACTGGGCGGCACGGTTCTCCATGGACATAGGTGTCCTGTTCTTTGAAACATGATGTGGCAGGTTGATTATGTCGTCATATTTACTCATGATGTCCTCCAATCTGTTGGTTACGTTCTTTTTGGGTAGCTCCATCGGCATAGTTGATGCCTTTCAGGATAGCATTCTTCCCAAATTTCTTCTTTATACTCAGGATAGCTTCCTGACGTCTGCGTTCCTTCTCAGCCTTTTCCTCGTCAGCTTTCCGCTGTTTTTCTGACTCTTCGGGGTCAGTAAAAAGATCGAGCTGAACGATTTTAGGCTGTTTTTTATACTGCTCCTCATGGATGAGGTGATTCACTGACATGTTAATACGGCGCACGAGTAGGATAGGATTCACTATTCGGTCGTACAGCTCAGCCACCTTTTCGGAGATGATGCTGCCTGCCGAAGTCGGCTCCTCGATATTGATGGTGCCATGAGCATGGATCGGCACCTGTCTGCCGTAATGGTCGGTTGTAATCTTACCATGGTACTTCTCCCTAATTGAAGGGTTGGTCAACGATTCGATGTCGTATCCCACGGTAAGCACCAACTGGTCGGTGAGCAGCCTCTTGTCCACAAGGTCGAGCGACACACTGTCGGCCATTTCGAGTAACACATTACGGGCCATATCTGTAGTGTAAGCCGACTGAAGTACCTGTCCTGAGCTCAATGACTTGCTTTCAGGCCGATAGGCTTTCACATACTCCATGGTAACAGGCTCCCATCCCCAGGCATGGTCAATAAGCAGTTCAGCATTGACTCCAAACATCTGGTACAGGAATCCCTCATGTTCAATAGAGCATCTGGCCACATCACCCATCGTCAGGATATTGTACTGAGCCAGGCGGTTGGCAATGCCTTTGCCTACTCGCCAGAAGTCAGTGAGAGGCGTGTGCTCCCAAAGCATCCTGCGGTAAGACATTTCATCCAGCTCGGCAATGCGTACACCGTTCTCGTCGGGCGGCATCTTCTTGGCCACAATGTCCATGGCTACCTTGCACAGATACATGTTGGTACCTATTCCTGCCGTAGCTGTAATGCCTGTTTCCGAAAGGACATGACGGATTATTTTCATCGCCAGCTCATGAGCAGTCATCCTGTAAGTTGCAAGATAGGTGGTAGCATCTATGAAGACCTCGTCGATGGAATACACGTGGATGTCATCCGGACTGATATACTTCAGGTAGATGTCGTAGATTCTTGTACTGTATTCTATGTAGTGAGCCATACGGGGAGGAGCCACTACATAGTCAATGGCAAGGCTTTTATTGCTGTCCAGTTCCTTCTTTGAATAGGATTTTCCAGCATTACCACGCTGTCTGTTTGCTAAACTGACTTTCTCAATCACCTCGAATAAGCGAGGACGGCCCCCGGTACCATACTCCTTTAATGCCGGTGAAACAGCCAGGCAGATGGTCTTTTCCGTTCGTGAAGCATCGGCCACGACAAGGCATGTGTCGAGCGGGTCCAATCCCCGTTCAACACATTCCACTGAAGCATAGAATGATTTCAGATCTATGGCTATATATTGTCGTAATGGCTCTGTACTCATTATATTTCCGGAAAATGATACAAAGATAACGAGAATCATCTAAAATTCTTGAATATTGTTATTGCTTATCAGTTATATACAGCCCATATCTCACTCTTACATGCAGTTCCGGACTGATTTTCACCTGTTATATGTCTGCCTTTAAGCACATCCGCTGTCGTGTCAGAGGAAAATTTTTCAGCGAAGTTATCTTGGATCTGTCAAACTGCAAGACGTGTCTGGTGAACAATCTTCCTTTAAGTGACAGGCACTTAAAGAGTATTCTTCACGCCATTCTTGCCTTATTTGCCTTCTCCAAACTTCTGATGCAGAAAAATCTTCCCGACACACAGCTGAAAGGTTGTAACAAAAGGGAAATAAATAATTCACATATTATGACAGCAACAAAATTCAACAATCGTCTGATGACCGCAGAACTGAGAGAGGCTCTGAGTGATTATCCCCTGTATTCACAGGACGCAAAAGGAAAGGATGCACTTTGCATCGCAGTGTTTCACCTTGGCAATATCCGTTGGTATATTATGGAAGGACAGCCCGAAGGAGATGATTTCACCCTATATGGTATTGTGGTGGGCTTGCAGGAAACAGAGTACGGCTATATGTCAGCAACAGAGATGGCCGATGTCACTTACGATGCGAGTAAGTACGGACTTGGCTTATTGAAGATTGAACAGGACAGGACTTTCAGACCTTGTGCCCTCAAAGGGATAAAGGACGAAGAACTGCAGTCTTTCTTATCAAGACTTTACGATGAAAACTAATGTATAACTTAAAATTTGGACAACTATGAAGGTTATTGTTATGGATTGCGCAAATGCCCGTATAGATGTTTTGAACGTTCCGGAGAATATGGTTGGAGAGGACGTTGAACTTTTCCTTGTAGAGCACGACTACTCCTTGAATAACATTTCATGGATGGCAGTTCCTGCAGATTATGTTCCGGTGCAGTTTCATGAATTCGGCATAGACGAAGAGAATGGCAAGGAAGTTCATGAACAGCGGGAAACTAAGTTGAAGAACTTCTCAATCTATGATAGTGTGCAGGAGGTAAAGCATCGCGAACAGGAAGAGCTTGTTTCTGCAATTCGCCAATATGGTGAGAAGGTTGCCGATGGCTATGAATGGCACTTTGAGGGTGATTGCCCGATAGTGGCAGCGTATGACTATGATGAGCCTTGTGATGTGGTAATCCTTGCAGTGAGGGTTAGTAATGATGGAAGAATAACCATCATAGGAGATGAGAAAAACGACCGGGGCAATGAACATGAGATTGATGCCGATGATATATTTGCTGGCCACATTGATTTCATTACGTCGGAAATTGAGTGATAAGAACAAAGGAACAGGAGCCACAGGGATGGTCTTCTGTTCCTTTACTCGTTGCAGTCTTACGGTTATAGCGGCTATGCGGATAAACCTTAAACACTCAGATGTCTATTTCCGTAAACCTTGAAAAGCTTCTTCCATCTCTTTCTATAGTCTCGAAAAACATCTTTTCCGGTCTGACCCAATAGGATTTTTCTCCATAGAGAGCCTGATATACAACCATCCGCTCCTGAGTTTCACTGTCAAAAGCGGAATGGATATATTTATAGGTACCACCCTTGAAATGACGGAAATATCTTTCTTCTTTCTTAGGAAACTCCATCAGCATCTTCATGGCCAAGGGTGCATACCAGGTCTTCACTTCCTGTTCTGTAGGAGTATGCGCACCCGGGAAATGATGGGAATTGTTGTAATGTCCCATGAACATGGGCTCATAGTGAGCCAGTCCGTCCTGTTCGCCGAATAGTCCCCAGACACGGTCTCTGTAATACGGATTACAGCAGTCAAACTGAATCTTTTCGAGTTCGGCAAACTCCTCGATTAAAGCTTCATCAATGACTAGTGTCTGATTGCCGTCCTTGCGTGGAGCTTTGTACTGATGCTCACCGATTCTTTCTTTTAAGAATTTCGTCATCTCAAAGTGCGGATTGCCAAGCAATGCCGGGATGCCGACTATCGGGGCGAGAATCTGCGCAAGAAAAGATCCGCAGCTGTTACCCAGCAGCAGGTCGGGCGATTCCTGTTCAATGATGGAGCGTACCTGTTTTAATGCCTCCTTGGGATGAAGCGGAAGGTCGGGTGTTAAGACGGAGGCATGATTTTCAAATGCTTCTTTCAGAGCAACTGCCATCGGACAACTTCCTGTGGCAAAGAATCCGTGAAGGAAAAGTATCTTTTTCATTATAGTCAGCTTTTATTCACATCTTTCGATGTATCCTCTTCATTTTTCTTTTTGATAGGTCCGGAATGGTTTCCTCTATTGAGTTTGATGCCATGCTTGTTCAGAATACGGAACACAGAACTTCTGCTTTTGAAGCCGCTTGCTCTCCATATCTCATCTATAGGATGACCGGCTGCATACAGATTGATGACAGTCTTTTCTCTGTCGAGCTTTTGTAATTTTGTGGAAGAAACCTTCGGTAATGATGCAATCATCTTCGCCTGCAGGTTCACCACATGCTCGGCAGTCTTTCTCAAAGCAAGTACTTCTTCAGGTAAGGCACCCATCATTTCCAGCACATCCGATGGCTTGGTTTCAGGAAAAAGCTGGTTCTTGGAATCAATCCGGTCGTGTATGCTTATGACGCGAATAGCTTTTACCCGGCAAAATTCCAGGAATGTAGCCAGTTCTCGACTGCCACGGATGGCATTTGAAAATTTAGGGATAACAAGTTCATCCCCCCTTTGCAGGGCAACCATGAGTTGCTTCCAAAGCGGTCTGTTACGTTCGTTTTCATCGCACTCCTCTACAATGCGTATACATCCGAAATTATTCATCCACTCTCTGTCTTCTTCCAGTTTGTCATACTGGGATATTGCCATGATGTAACCTATTTTTGCCATATCATAAAGGTTTTGACTGATAATCAAATAGTTGTATTCTCTTGTCTTGAAAAATATATAGTATAATAATTCTCCAAGAGTATAATGAACATCACTCTGATACAAAGGTATAAATTATATTCATATTAATAATCATACTGGCATGACAGTTTTATGATTGGCTTTTCTTTTCCCAAATTTCTATTACTAACGGATATATATTATAAATCATACTATTATGAGTATGAAATATAAATTAGTCTAAACTGTATATTTTATACTGACAATGTGGAATATTATCTGTACATTTGCCACATAACAAACAAAAATATGTCAATGATATACAGAAATTTAATCGGTCAGAATCACTATAATAGCGATTTGATTGGTATGCCTGACGCAGGTTCAAGAAAACAAGAGAAAGAAAGTAAATCAAGTGAAAGAAAAAATACTCAAATGAGTTTAATCTTTCACTTGATTTTTTTATGCTCTATACTCTTGTTTTACTCATGCAACAATCATGAAAAATATGATTTTGAGTCCTCTGATGAAGCTCTGAATGAATACGATAATCTTTATAAAACTGTCAGAGCACAGGGAAGATTTAATGCCGAGCAGCTTGCCTCATTTATCAATCAGTGGTATGAATATTCAGACACAGTCTACAAATTCATTCAGAAAGACCCTTCGTTTACGGCTCATGCCGATCTGACCATGAGGTTTGACAGTATAACGGATTCCATTCGTACGAGGCTAATGGAGCTTGCGGACAACTTTACGCTAAGTGATGTGGCATACGTCAAACTTCATACTTCTATCTATGGTCAGGATAAGGAACTTGACTTATTAAAGCGACAGGCAACAGTATTCTTTTCCTCGTTGGACAGCATTCCTGTATATACCGGGAATATTAGAGACTTACTTGCCGATTACTCAAAGTTTCTGCTTTCATATAAATTATATGGGGTACACTCAGAAGATGCGCTTCTTCGATTTATCCGCATGGAGGACTTTTTCTTTCGAAGCTTTCTTGCTTCCATTGACGAGTGTTCAGCTTTGGGTATGGCGGATATTACTGATATGACGGCCAATATTTGTGACAGCATTTATAAGGAAGCATCAAATGGTAAAATCAAGGCAGATGAAACTATTACCTATATGTCCATGAGGACAGGTCGCCGTCTGCTTCTGAATGCCAAAGTCTGTCATGAGAAACTGAAACGTGGTATAGTAAAGGATTCGCAATATGCCAATGCTTATTTGTGGATGATGCTACAACCTTATCTCTCGATAGATGCCCTTGCCATAACAATGCTGACACCGGAACAAATTCGGCTTATGACGGATATGGCAAAGGATTATCCGGCTATTATTTCCAGATTGGACAGCAAACACTTAATTGACCGGGATGTGTCCACAAAAATTCCGAATCAGCTAATTCGATTATACATATCAACCATCTAATCAAATAAATATCATGTTACAGGAAGCTATTTTAAAATTCAGATCATCTGGTCCCATATTGTTGCCAGCCATTATTGATAATTACTGGCTTGGGGAAATCAAGACTTACGAAGATTATGCCGTACTCCCTTATGAAGTACACGAACCTCAGCCTCTCGAAAAGGTTCTGGATATGTTTGAGATGAATGCGGATCTTGCCATTCTTTACCACATAGTGCCATCATCCGCTACCGCATACGGACATGAATGCTGCGCCTACTGTTATCCGGTGACGGAACGTATGTTCAAGATAAACTGCAAGACACATACGGACGGTCTTATCCATGAGTTATATGTTACTATCTACAATTCCATTGAGGTTATGTCTGCTGACATTTTTGAGGATTTGCGACTACATGAACGTCGTGGAAAATTCATAGAAAAGCGAGAGCATGTCCAGATAATGAATGACTTCAACTGCGGACTTTGAATGAACAGGCAGACGTATTACCTCATTGCAGACATCATACATAAAAACAGGACATGGATAAAGGTTATAGGCACAGAGAAACTGGTAGAGATGCGAATACTTCAGGATGGAATGTTGAAGCCGCTACTGTTTAAAGCTATCACTTTGAAAAGCTATAGGGAACATTTCTGTTTCAAGAGGTCCTGTACCTGGAACATCAATGAATACGATTTGAGAATGGGATTGTTGGCTCTTTGTAAAAAAGATCCTTCAGCCTCTGAACGGATAAAGCATGATGCGCTCACTTTGCGTGATGTCGAATACATTATAGAGAAAGCTTCTTTCGGTATAATAAAACTTGAACTTGACGATTATGAATACTAACAGGAAAATTTATGTTTTTTATTTTACAGTCATCCTGCTGGCTGTACTGGCGATGATGGTATTTGACCTGAATATAATAATCAAGGCTATACTGTGTTTCCTCATATTCTCTTGCCTGATGGTTATGAGAAGCATTAAAAGGGCCTATGACCTGGCCGATGATGTTGACCCTGATACCTTGGAAAAGGTGACTTCATTGACTGATGATTATGCCATAGGAGATGAGAAAAGGAATCACGATTCCAATTTGGATTTTTATCTGAATCTTCTCATCAAAACGGATGAGGAGCTTTCAAAAGACCCCACTATTGACCAGAAATCGTTCAGCTATAATGTCCAGTTGAACAAGCGCATCGCTAAACGGTTGGAGTCAATCCAAAGAAAAAGGCAGGAACACGTTGAGAATGCAAATAACTAAATGGATTCACTATGATGCATACATTAACCTTCATCCGTTTTTTGTTTCCGTTTTTGCTTCTCCTGGCATTCTTCTGTTTATACAAGAAACAGTACCGCTGCATGAAAAGCTTCATGTGGAGAATGGTCGTATTTGACAGTGCAAGAAAGTTTTATGTAAGTATTATGATGCTTGCGCTCATCTTTATTAACTGGTGCTGTTGTATGACAGAACCGAATCTGGCAGTTGGACTGTCAAGCATCCTGACGCTGGCACTTTTGAACAGAAGGATTGCCGATAGTACCCTTCATATTCTGCATGAAAGGAAACGGTTTTGGTATATCACACTCCTGATAGCAGTGTTATGTTATGCCACCACTTATATGAACAGTGTGTTCCAGCTTTTTTTCCTGCTAAGTGTGGCAGCTGTCTTTTATCCGTCTGAAAGAGTTCTTCAGCAGAAAAGCGTACTTGAAGACTGCGACAGTTTTAAAAGCCAGGTTGAATGGATAATGAAGAACTACTATTAATGCCACTTACATGTGGAATATATATTCTTTGCTTGCTTGTTTTCCACTTTTTTAATGTAATCTAAAAATGACGCAAATGACTAACAATAAAAACAATTATGCTTCTGAATTGAATGACCCACAAGGCATAGACCGCTCTTTGTTGGAGTATCTGAAGCCTAAATCAGAAGACCGATACAGTAAATTGGAAGCCTATTGTGATCTGCTCACAAGAGCGACATCAGGAACATACTCCACATCTGTTGTGGTAGGAAATCTGAAAATACTCCCCGGCCAGTTTGTTGCCACCATATCTGAGCTTGCGCGGAAATGGCAGTGGCAACGTGCAACAGTCCGTCAGTTCCTGACCGGTCTTGTCAATCTGGGCCATCTTAACATGGAGCAGTATTCAAAAAGCTACGTGTTTTCTGTAAGCCAGAAACAACGTCTTTCTCTCTTTGTTGAGACTCCGTCTGATGTATTGGACTTTAACGCACTTCAGTTTGTGCGGTTCCTTAAAGGACGCAATACTTCCAGTCAGGTAGCCCAATCCTATAATTGTTATTTCAATAAGGTAATGGAATTGGCGGTAACGGAAAATGACGGAGGCAGACCTGATTGCCATGTTCTGAAACAGCAGAGTCTGGTATTCGATTCATTGGTAAAGTCCATATTTCAGATATTGAAAATGGAGAAGGAAATGCCTGAAGAAATGACGGATTCAACCGGTCTTCTCTTTGGTAAAGACCATGTCTGGGACTGGCAGAAAGTAATAGACATCCTTGGCATTCTGGTTGTTGCGATACGTGAAAACAGGAAGCCCAGTTATATGGCAGAAACCGTGTCCTGTTATACGAAGGCAGAGATTATTCTCCTTGACAGCATCTTTGAATACTATGTATCTGACCAGGGATCATTTTATTACAATGACCATCCTCGGCCTGATTTAAGCCCCGTGGAGAACAAAACGGATTATAAACCTGGGGGCATTTCCTCTGTTGAACACGGAGCGGATTAAACGCCTTATTAACGATGCACGGCATGTCATACGCTTTTGTACACTTCGTCTTTGTCCTGCTAACGGATGGAGGTAACGACAGGCAGCGTGCTTGCACGTGCCACTTTTTTACAGTCTCGGGAAGCCTAATACCCCGACCGCTATGAAGCGGCGGGAGGGCTGACCAGATAAACAGCAAGCTGGGTCAGTTTTCTAAGTGTGCGTATGACCGCAAAGGAGACTGAAAAAAGGCTCAGAATAACGCAAAAAATAAAATTGTCATTATGGGTACTACATCAAAACAAGTCATGGATATAAAGACTTCCAAAGGGCTCTCACAGACGAGCCATGAGGAGTTACGTGCCTGGACGGATAAGGGATGGGAGCAGGCTATGCGTGAGGGTAACTATGACCGTAGCCGTGAGCATCTCAATTTCGAGATCCAGAAAGGTGGCATTGTTACACCGATAGACAAGAAGCGTCCGCTGACAAAACGCATGGCAGAAAACCTTGCATCACGTGGCATCAAGGATCCGAACGAAGGACTAGCCGAGCCACGTTTCCGGACAGTGGTCAACTTCATATTCGGAGGCTCAACCGACCGTATGCGTGAGCTGGCTTTCGGCAATCAGAAAGTTGACTTTGAGAGCAAAGGAGGTAACGAACATGTACGGCGTATGCCGGAAATAGAAGAATGGGCTCGTGACATTTATCGCTTCGTGACGGATAAATATGGAGAGGAAAACATCATTTCCTTTATAGTTCACTGTGACGAGAAAAACCCGCATGTTCACTGTGCTCTACTACCGATAGACCAAAACGGCAAGTTTGCTTTCAAGCAGATTTTCCATGGACAGAACCGTCTGGAGTTTAAGAATTATATGCTTACCCTGCACGATGAACTTGCAAAGGTTAATGAGAAATGGGGGCTTACAAGAGGGGTGTCGGTTGTGGAATCTGGTGCGAAACATCGCTCCACAGAGGAGTACCGAAGATGGTTGGCCAACGCCTGTGTGACACTTGAAGCCCAGTTGGAGAACAACAGGAAGTTGCTGAAGTCACTGAACGAGGAACTGGCAACAACCCAGAAGAAACAGAAGTCATTTACGACCATGATTGATAATCTGAAGACGGAGAAGGACCGTCTTGAAGATGAACTTCGTCCTCTTCGGGAAATGCAGGCCAACAGCGAGAGTATCAGTGCGGAGATTGCACGCAAGATTCAAAGTCTAGAATACCAGAAGGCTCAAGTCGAAGCTAAACTGGCAGACAAGGAAAAGAAACTTGATGAGACTAACCGGTTGCTTGAAACTCTTCGTGAGGATAAGGCCAACATTGAGCAGCAAGCCAGGGAACTGGAAGACAAAGCTAATCAGTCTGAACTTTCATGGGCTCATAACATGAGCTATCACTTGAACGGTGCAATGCTTGATACAATGTCACAGGAGTTCACGTCACGCTATCATCATATGCCGGAGGAGACAAAATCTTTATTTGACGATACACTGCTCTGTCAACTGGCGGAACATGGAAATCATGTTGTCATGGTTGCCTTGAACCTTGTGTGCGGTTATGTGGACGATGCAACAACCATTGCCCAGACTCACGGAGGTGGCGGTGGCCCCTCCACTGGTTGGGGAAGGCGGCCGGAAGATGATGACCGTGAGTGGGCACGTAGGTGTCTGGCAATGGCACGCAAGATGTGTGCGCCATCTGTCAAACGGAAAAAGAGAATGTAAAGGTAAGCCTTTTGGCTTATGACAGTATCAATTATTAAAGTACAAACTATATGAGAAAGAATATTCTTATGTTTTTAACCGGATGTCTTGCTGCGATGACAGTCTCTGCAAGTAACATCAATCACAATGCTGACAGCATTTATAAGCAGAATACTTTCAGTCAGGAGCAGATGCTCTTGCCTATGAATCCTACATATCTGAAGAATGTAAGCGAAGCAGCCAACTGGGGTAGAAATTGGTTTATAGAAATTAAGGGCGGGGCTTCAGCTTTTCTCGGATCACCCATTGGTTGCGGTGATGTGTTCGATCGAATAACACCAGCCTTGCAGGTCGGCGTTGGGAAGTGGTTCACACCCGCAATCGGTGGACGTGTAGGTTTTCAGGGACTGACGTTCAAGAACGCTGAGTTCAAATCTATGAAGTATCAGTTTTATCACGCAGACTTGATGTACAATCTGACTTCCGGACTCCGTCAGAATGAGCACGGACTCTCTCTTTGGAATATTGTTCCTTATGTGGGAGTGGGTATGGTTCATAATGCGGACTGGTCTGATCCTTGTTCATGTGGCAGTGGTTCCGATGGCAGCCGTCCGTTCGCATTTACCTATGGACTGGAGATAGGTTATAGAATTGGCAACAGGGTAAAACTTGTTGCTGGTGTCAGTGGACTGACTACAGCCCAGAACTTTGACAACATAGGCAGCTCCATAAAATTCAAGGATAATATGCTTACGGTCTCAGCCGGTCTTTCCATCACATTAGGAAAGGCTGGATGGAAGCGTGTGGTTGATGCTACACCTTATATCGAGCAGAATGCTTATCTCAAGGATTACATCTCCTATATGAAGGATGAGAATATACGATTGCAGAAAAAAATGTCTGGAGACAAAGAGGTACAGACAGTCTATCCCAAGAATAACTATAGTGGGCTTAACTCACTAAGAGCACGGTTGTCCGGGAAAAAGTCTGGCTCACCAGAAAGCAAATCAGGTATTGACGGTATAGCTGAAAACTCGGCTGATGATGCTGAAATCGGTCTTGTGGATGCGCATGCACAGACTGGGAACAGCCAGTCAGACTCACTTTTCTCTGCCGGTCAAAATGTATCTGATAATCTTATGTCTGCAAATAATAATGCATTGGACTCAATAGTAAATTCAGGTAATTCAAAGATAACAGTGGGTGTTCCGGTGTACTTCTTCTTCCAGCTAAACTCTGATAGGCTTGTAGATGAATCTCAGATTGTGAACCTTGATGATATAGCAAAAATATCCAAGACGCATAATTTAAAAGTGGCCATATCAGGAGCGGCCGACAGCGCCACTGGTACACAGTCCATCAATCAGGAACTTGCTCAGCGTCGTGCCAGATATATTGCTCAAATACTTGTGGATAGAGGGGTACCTGAAGGTCTAATTCATCTGCACAGCTTTGGTGGAATAGATAAATATAAGGCTAATGACTCAAACCGTTTTACGATGGTCATGCTTACTGAGTGATAATTATTAATGTGAAGATTTTGCTAAAAAGTCGTTAGACTTTTATTTGTCGTATAACATGGCATTTTGATTAAGAAGGTATGCACGGATTTCCTTGCATACCTTCTTATATATATCAACTCAAATAAAATTATATTACAGAATTACATTCTTATTAATGTAATATAAAACTATTCCTCAATATTTAGAGCCTTAATAAGGCTATTATATACTTCTTTAAATATAGTATTGTCAAATGGTGATTTTACGATTTCTTTTGCCATAAAAGTATAAAACGGGAAATATTTTCGAAATATTTGTACGATGCTCTTGTTTTTTTTATTAGTTGCAATGTAGTCATAGTATTTATCTAATATCTTCTTCAATCTAACACTATTAGATTGAAAATAATTTTTAAAAGCAATTAATGTATCTAATTCAACTAATATTAAAGGGTATACTTTTATTCTGATATTATAATCTTTTATTTGTTTCTGAAATGCTTCATTGAGTATATAGTTAAGTCCAGGAACGCATAGAGAGTTGTCATCTATTACAAGGATTGGATATATCCTTGGATTATTAGGAATTTGAGAGTCCCATATAAAAGCTTTATCATTTATACGTTTGATGTTGTATATTAATTGCTCGACTCCATGTTTGTTGATTAGTTTCTTTTGAAGTTCAGCATCCAATAAATCATATTTTTTACTACTTATAACTTTATCTGCAATTTTAATATCTTTGTTTTCAAACAATATAATATTGTTTCCATCACGAAAGTAAAAATCAGGTTCACGACCAATAGTTTTTATTTGCTTACAATCGTTGTCTGATAGTTTCACGCCGTGATGTCTGGAGAGCGTGTTTCTAATGTAATTATCGAATAGTATCTGTTCGGAGAACTCTGTAGTAAGAATGGGAAGCAATGATTTGTCATTCAAATATTTAGATGTACCGATAAAAGTTCTATTAATTTCTCTAAATTCAAAATATACACTACGATAAAGACGATTTATACAGAAAATGGGACTAATTGGTAAATATGAACCATCCTTCATCTCAATGAGAGGATGTGCTTTGAAGTATGTATAATCAAAGTTTTCATCTAATGAAACAATGGTATCTTCATTAAATGAAATATTATGTAAGAAGGTTTCTCCATCCTTTTGTTCGTTTAATAGGATTACAGGAAACCCTCCTTTTTTATTTTTTAAAGGATAAAAAATCAAATTAATAGCTTCATAAAGATATTGTTGCCAAATAGTGAATCCATTTTTCGTTAAAAATTCTTTGAGATGATTTTGAAATTGTGGTGAATCTTTGCAATAATTGAAGAAATGGTAGCCTTTAATTATTTGTAACATTGCCACATATTCTGGACTTATATTGGAACTTTCAAATGAATTAAGGGTCGTACACACAATAGATTTAGCCAAACATAAATTAGTCGTTTCACCTTGTGAATTTAATTCAACAGGAACTTCCCAATAACCAATTATCTGGTTGATTAGTAAGAGTGCCTTAAACAAATATTGCTCTTGCAGATCTTTAGGAACATTAACAACAAATTCATTTTTGTCAATTGAAAAGATCTGTCTTAATAGCTCTAATGCCGTTGATTGCGATATAATAATGTATTTATGAGGGATAATGTATGAGATGTTATTTTCACTTTCTTGTATATATTCGTATAGATGTTTATAACAATCATTCACAAAATTGAAATTTTCTGTACAAAAAAACTCTGAACAATAATCCTTAAAGTCACTATACTTGCCATCAGAATATATCAATCGCAATGCGAAACAAATTAAATTTTGTCTATCTATATTTTTCAAATAATCAGATATAGCGAGAGGCATGTCTGAGAAGATCATTTTATATTCTATGTATATTTCAGTTTCCATTGTAATATATATTTTTGCAAAATTACCTTTTTTACTTGGATATTTGATAAATCATTGATTATAATAGATATAGTAATCATTATTTTCTCCATAATAAGTATTTGTCAGATGGAAAAACTAAAACAATATAATATAAATATCTTTACTACTTCTAATTAATATGGAAAATACGACATTGATATAATGCTATTAATTACAAGTCTTTTGTTTTTTGATTAAGAAGAAAATTTCAATGATTAATAAATTATCCACTTGTCTTAGAACTTCGAAATAAACGAAACTTAATACAAGTGGATTTGTGTTTTTGATAATACGAGAGGGAAAGATTAGAGTATTCCATTATCTTCCTCGATGAAAGTGAGTCTCTTCTTCTACGACAGCTTCCATTTCATGTTCCGGCTTTTCAGCGATGGACTTGACATCAGCAGTGGCGTTATCAGGTAATCCGTAACGGTTGATGTTTTGCCTGACTTCTTCGGCTGAGACTTTACGCATCACATCATAGGTACCTCCAACAGATGGGTTATATATCACGGCATAATGTTCGTTCTCCACCAACAGGTCATCTCCACGATATTTTGTAGGAGACAGGTAAGTGTTGGACAGGTCTATGGCATCACCGGCATCGTACTCAATGGCTTCCTTTAATAGTGTCTCATAATCGCCTTTTTCTTGTAGCTTGTCAAGTCTGTCTGTGTCTTCACCCATTTGAAGGTAGGCTACAGAAGCATAGTACACAGGCTCCTGACTTTTGCTTTGGCCAGCTTCTATGTTTTGTTCCTGGTCAATTTTCTGTTGCATGGCATCAATACATTTTGTAATCATACTTGATGCCTTTTTCACATCTGTCAGTGTAGTTTTGATGAATTCTGGAGATTCATTCAAGCTGTCAAGCCAGCTTTTGAGGTAACTGGCACTGTCTTCTTTCAGATGCTTGGTCATACCATAGCGTTGTGCAACGAGGGCTGCACTTAGCTCGGCCACAAGCTCTTCCCGGGCATACTCCTTACTACCAAAGGATGTCGGCTGTAGTCTTCCCAACTGATTTTCTGCTCCTGTGGAATGGGCCATTTCATGCCCCAGGTTGGTATAGAATGACTCACCATCCTTGAACTGCTTTTTCTCAGGAACGACAATCTCATTCTTTGAAATGCTGTAGTAGGCACTGTCTCCGTAAGTAGGTTTGATAGGGCAGATCCATCCATTATCCTTTATTATCCTGTCGAGAGGAGCAAAGGAAAATTCCTCACCTTCAGATTGTGGACGTATCTGTTTTCCTTCATCGGCAAGTTTCTTATATAAATCAGGACGAGCTTCCTGAAGATTGGTCTGATGCACATTAAATACGTTATATACTTGAAGCTTTGGATAGACGTTGTAGCCTTTCTTTTCTTCTTCACTCAACAGTTTATAGTCATCGTATTTAATTTTTTCTTTTGTCTCTTTATCGACAACAGTGAATGTCGTGATGAACACCGGGAAACTCTTTTCTCCTTTCAGAATGGAAACCTTTGGCAATTCCTGCCCATTGTTATCCTTTATCTGCTGACGGACTCCCTGCTTGTCTTTGGTATAGTTCAGACCGGCTACACGGTCAAAAGTACAAAATACAGGCAGTTTATATCCCTGTTTCTCACAGTGCATCATGAGTAAGAGTGCATTCATTCCATTGTATTCGCGGCCAGAAAGATTTCTTGGCCAAGAGATGGATTTATCTGTAAACCAAGGCTTCTTCCAGTCATTCTGCAAAGTCTTGATTTTCTCAATCATCATCTCTGCGAATTTGTCCAAGGCCTTATCTTCACTGCTACGGCCATCTGAATTATAAATCTTTTTACCTGTCATAATCATTAGTGTTGGTAAGAGTTAGAGCTTTTCTCCCAAAGAGAGCATTCGCTTATGCGGCATGTAAGGTCAAGTCTGTTATTGTACACACCTAATTCCAAATCCCCCTTAGCATTGATTCCGGCTTTGGGTTGCATCCAGGCTTCTTTTCTTTTGTCGAATTGCATAAAGCGTACCCAGGTATAGGTATAATTTTCTCCATCCTTTTCGCTACTATAGGCGGAAAATACCGTAAATGACTTGCCACTTTTTGTTGTCTTTTCCTCGATTTGTTTGCCTAAAGTACCTCTGAACTCCATTGTACCGTTAATGCCGTCGTTACTGCTTGCATTGAATGTGTTAATGCCAGTTGCAGACAGGTTAAGGTATAATGCTTCTCCCTTTTTGTGAAACATTAGAATACCGGCTACTTCTATGCGAGTCCCAACTTGAATTGTTGGTAACTCAGACAGGTTGTTGCAGGTCTTGGCTACACTGATTTCAACTGTCTTGTTGATTCCTGATTTTGCCTGGATAATGACATTGATACCGAATGATGCGAACTGCGTACCCTCTTTGTTTGAACGCATTTGTGCCTGGCGGGAAACTGTCCCACACACGGTTACATTACATTTAATCATAGTAGAATGAATTTATTGTTATACTTAATAAAGCAAATTATTTTAGCTGAACAGATTCCTGTCTGCCCTGTTGTGTCTCCAGATTGTTCTGATAGTTTTGTGACATCTGCAGCGTGACCACGGCAGATTTAATAACAGAGGCGATGCTTCGTCGTTTCTCGTCATCGTTCATCATGGTACTGCCAAGTGTCTGTTGGATCTTGGTTATTTCTGCATTGCTCAGTTCTCTGTTGAGCTGTACAACTCCATTGTCTGCGTACAGATTGGGTTTACCATCCTGCAGGCTTATGGTGCAGGTCTTATAGGAAGGGAGGATAGGAGTAAGGTCTATGCTTTTACTGATAGCTGCGCCAGTAGCCTTCTGCATCTTTTCTTCCTCACTTGACTTGTCTATCTGGAGGGCAAGAGCCATGAGTGAGGTGAACATAGTCATGGCTATCTCTATTACAGGATCTGCTATAGGCATATTCACCCCACTGTCTTCAGAGGACAAAATCTTCTTCATCCAGTCGTCCGGGCTCATGGCTGTCTCTGGTTGCACATTGGCATCGGATTGACCTGCACTCTTGTATTGCGCAGTCAGATCTTTTCCGTTACTGAGAACCTGTAATGAGATGTTCCCTTTTTGTGCGATCTCAGCAAGATATGCAGCCGGGTCAATATCTCTTTTTGTTCCATCTGTGGATATAGATTTTACTCCAAAATGAAGATGTTCGCCGGTAGTCCGATACCCGGTGTTTCCTGAAATGCCAAGCTTCTGTCCGGCAGCGACTTCATCACCGACCTTGACGGATATACTGTCCAGATGCATGTAGGTACATTGATATATGCTGCCATCGTTTCTGTTGTACTCGACAGTCACAGACCGTCCTCCGTTTGTATTGGCATTACTGTTCACATTGACAACTTTTCCCTTATCTTCAGTAGCAAGGACGGCCTCATGATTTGTCTGGATGTCAATTCCTTTATGCACCTGATTTTTACTTGTGTCTAAAGGGTCTTTTCTTGTACCAAAGGGAGAAGTAACTAGCATAAACTCCTCTCTCTTTAAAGGGAAGGAATATTTCTTTTCTTCAGTATCCTGTACGGAAACATCATTTGATGTGGCTTGACGCGGATTGTCAGCAGTTCCAAAGGATTTACCCTCTGCCTTCATCTCCTGCATTACCATCTGGTCATATTTTTGCAATCCGTTCTTCTCGATAATATTCTGAAGGGTTGCTGCGTATTGTTTGCTTGACGCATATCCTGCATCCTGTAATCCGTTTGTCCATCCTTTGTAGTCATCAGGAGAGAGTTGGAACAGCTCTGCGTATCTTCCGTTCCTTTTCAGGAACTGAGAATGATGCTCATAGGAATCTCCAACATTCGCATACTGGCAAAACTTTTCGTTTGGACGGTCATCGGTATATACAAGATATTTGCCTCCATTCTCAATCCAGCTGGAGGTAGCTTTGATCCCAAAATGGTTGTTTCCCTTACGGGACAGTTCACTCTGCCCACTGGCACTTTCACAGATACCCTGTGCAAGTGTGACAGATGCAGGTATGCCATATCTGCGCATCTGTTCCATGGCATACTCTGCATATTGTTGGATATATTCTTGATTCTTTGACATTGCGGTTACATGTTATCTGTGCATTCTTGAAACCTTGCTCTCTTCCTGATTGTCGGGTTCATTTTTCTGTTTTTTAGTAACGTCTTTTTCTTGCCTGGGAGTTTCCAATTGGTCACAGATGGCAATTCGCTCACCGGCACGGATCAGTTTAGGAAGGTAAACATCGAGCGCATGGTGAGGAAACCCTGCTATCATAAGAGGTTTTCCTTCAGCATCTTTTGTGTGATTGCTTTTGCTGAGCGTGATTCCAAGTATTTTGGCTGCTTTCTCTGCATCGTTGCTGTAAGTTTCATAGAAGTCTCCACATCTGAAGAGCAAAATTGCATCAGGATGTTTCGATTTTAATTCATAGAATTGCTTCAGCATCGGAGAGAGTTCGGTGGTTACCTTTGTTTCTGTCTTAGGACTTTCATCCTTGCTCTTATTGCCCTTAGACTCGGATGGCCCATGAGATTCACTCTGTCTGCTCTTTTCTTCGGTCTGTTCCTCATATACTTCCGTTTGCTGATTTGGATTCTTTGACTGAGCCTCCTGTTCTGATTTATCCGTACCTACTGCAACAGCATCTGTACGGTCCTTACGGAGCACATCGGCAAAAAGACTTGCTGCAAGATGTTTCTTGTAATCTTGCATATCTTCTGCCAGCCACATACGTTGCCATTGCTGTGGACTTACTTCACGGGCTGTCAATTTCTCACCGTTGACTGTGGGCATACACAATATCACACTGGGTTGGCTCTCCGAACCCTTGGTTTTAAAGATGTTCACACGTTCTATCCTTGCGAGTTCTTCTGCTGTCGCATCGCTTTTGAAGAGGTCAACTTTAATGTCCGGATTGTTTTGGGCAGCCATATAGTATTTCTGGGCCATATCCTGACGTATTTTTTTGAAGCTTCTTCGTCACCTTGCTTTATAGTGGTAAAGAAAAGGTTCAGATCTGCCTTCTCGGGGTAAACGCTGAAGCTCTTTTCATTTTCGGGCTTCAGATAGAGTGTCCATTTCCCTTCGTCATTACGCAACATGAGTATCTTTTCAAAGTCTATTGCGCCAGAACGTCTGATGGCATCAGACACATCAAGTAGTGTAAGGGTCTCCAGATTCCACTTATTCATGCGGTTCACGGACACCTCCTTACCGTCAAAAAAGCTGTCATCGGGACGATACCCCATAGAACCATCTATGTTGTAGAATGTAACCGTTTCATATCCCTCTTTTTGAAGTGCATGTTCGATACGGCCTTTGTTCATTCCAGGAATCTCATTCTCGACTCCTAATGAAGCTCCAGAAGGGAGAACCACATCAGCCATCTTCTGTTCCGGCTCTTTTACAACCACGAACTCTTTTGTATCTATGTTGGGCAATGTCTTGATTTCATCGGCTACATAATAGTGTTTGGGAAGAATGTGCTTAATATCTGCTATCTGATTCTGTAGGACTCTGTTGTTGAGCTCTACTTTCTCACCACGTTCAGCCTTGTGAATCATATCTATAGCGTTGTTTACGTCTCTTTCCAGAATATCCGGCAAATGCGGGTCTTCTTTCAGCTCTCTGATCCAATAATCGGTCATCTTCATGCTGTCAGGAGACAGTTTAGCAGAGATACCCAACTCCTGCAGCTTAACAGCTGAAGCGACTTCAACTACCAGTCTTTCCTGTTTCATAGCATCCTCTGAAACCTTTCCGTTCTTGACTACCATGCCTTCACGTGCCAGTCTCTGTTGATGTCCTGTTACAGACACAAGCATGGATACAGCATCACGGGCATAGTCTTCATAATGTTCATAGGATGTAGCAGGTGGCAGGAAGACAATATCCTTCTTACTGTCGTAATGCGCTACACCTGTAGTATCAGTGCGTATATCAACCAAATTTTTTCGTGACTGTTCCAGAAGATTTTCGACACCCTGACGGATTTCATTCGAAGCTGACTCTATATCTGTACGGTCTTTCAGAGGACCGATCTCTTTTACTACTGTATCAAATGTAGTTTTATCAACCACAGGGAGTGTGGTCTGCTCGATATTGAAAAGTGAGCGGACTTCACGGTTCCTGATTCCTTTATAATCCTCCTGCTTGTCAGCTGGCAGTGCTTGATAGTCTGAGCGACTGATTTTCTCTTCAGGATTATGTTTGTTTACATACTCATTCCAATTATACCAGAGAAAAGGTACTCCCTTTTCTTTGGTCTGGACAGATTCACCGCGTTTCTTTGCTTCAGAAAAAAGTGTATATTGATTTGTTTTGTATCCATTCTGGTCGCTGTGCATTCCCAATATGATGGCATTGAAAGCAGAAATCTGCAAAGGCTTCAGATATAGTTTCGGTGCTTTGCGACCATCGTTGTTAAGCCACATTCCACCATTTTCTTTGGCTTTATTGAAAGCATTCTCAAACAGCTCAACCTGACGTACTATTGCCATTTTCTCTTGTTGGTTCTTCTCTTCCATAAGTCTGATTATTATATTGTTATCCTTTTATCTTTGTGCAAGTGGTCTTGCTACTGTTTGCCGTTCGCTTGCTTCATAGTTTTCTGAAGCAATCTGACACATCTGGTCATTTTTGGCCAGTATTGCATTTGCAAGTGTGTTGAGAGGTAAAGCTCCCTGCTGATAAGCATCCACAACTTTATCCGGCAAAGTGATGCTGCAAGGAACCTTGTCTATTGTAGCAATCAGACAGTTGGACCTAATCTGAGGATTGACAATCCGTGGATTGAGCGGTTCATCAGGATAAACCCGATAATTTACAGGGCTGTTTCCTGCTTCAGGGTGCTGCTGTGCTTTGAAATCATCCAAAGTCTCATGTCCGGCCTTGTTCAGAAGATTGAGTCCTCCCATACCGATAAGTATCATTTTCAGGATTGGATTCTTGACGAACATACCTGTAACGATACTGGCAATAGGCATCATATTGTCCTTCAGATTGATTGACTTTGTTTTTCCCGTGAAGAGTCCTACAAGCATATCAGGCAGCATAGCCAGTACATATCCGATATTGTGTCCAATGTCGCTAATACCATTGAGTCCGAAAGAGGTCAACAATCCTTGCCATCCGTCCATATTGGTCTGTTCCGGCTTCGGGGAAATCTGTTCTTGCGTTGCCTGTTCCTCTTCGACCGCTTCTTCCTGTTCAGGTGCAGTCTCTGCTGATGAAGTCTTAGTCTGTGGCTTTTCTTCTGACTGCTTTTTCATTTTCTCCTGGTCTTGTCTATACTGTTCCTCGCATCCCGGGCGCACTATTGAAGGTATGTCTGAACGGTCTTCCTGTTTGTCAGAGAATTTAGATAACAGGAAGTCACCGCCGACCCATGTGGCCGCTGTTTTCCAACCGCCACCGGCTCCACCCATACATGCGAGATCGGTTACGGATCCGAGAATTATACCTGTGTTCTTTTCCCACGCAGATGGGTTGTATCTCTTTTCGGCTTCTGTATCCATATAATGTTCTAATGGTGATTTTGCAACTTCCTGGGGGAGATAAAAGATGGTGTTAGTTGCTGCCTTTTTTAAGATGTATTCAATGGATGAGCGTGGAATCTTATCCTGAATCATCTTGTCTATCATCTTTTTCTCCATAGCGGAATCAACGGTGATGTGCTGGCGTTGAAGTTCTTTCTTGACCATTTCAATATAATCTTCAGCCGTTTTCGAGTTCCATTCACCGGTGTAACGCAAAGACTGCATCTGTGCCTGTCTGGCAGACATTCCACCATCAGGACCAATGGCACTGGCCATCAATCCTGCAAATGATGAGGTGTGCTCTTTAAGCTCTGCTGCCATCTTATCTTGCAGTTCATCCCGAACCTTGTTCATGATTGGAATGACCTTTGTCCTGAATATTCTATCTTGTTCTGACTCTGCCATGAGTTGCTGTTTTATATGATTGATAATTTATATGCCCTTTATAGATTTATCTGGTTGAGTAATTGTTCGCGTGTCTGTTCTATGGCATTGTGATATACTTCCATCTGTTTCGGGAAATATTCTTCCAGCCATTCATCCTTTTCAATGTTTTCATTGATAAACTTGATTGCCAGCTCACGTTCAATCTCTATTGCAGCTTCTCCTTTCTCACTACCATTGAACCATGCTTTTGTCCACCATCTGATACCGGACTTATCCGGAAACACGCTCACCATACGGGGAATATCAAAGCTTTGAACATCAATATCGAGTTCTGCCAATGGATCAATAAGGCCACTGTTTGCTATGGCCAGTTCTTGTGCTTTTTTTTTTCGTAGTCACTTAAACAGGAAAGAAATATCTGATGACGCAGGGCAAGATAGTTCAGGAAATCACCGATAAGCAGATTTTGTACCCGTTCTGCAATCGGTATGCTTCGTGCTCCCATACCTAATGGATTGGCCATACTGGGGATGGTCTCATAGAAATAATTCTTCATGGCCGACAGTGAGAGAATATTTCTCAAAGTGAACTGTGTATGTTCCGGCAACGTGTAGGCTCCAAGACTGATGTCTTTCATGTAGTCCGGAAAAAAACGCATCATTAGATTCTCTATCTCTTTGCTGTCTTTGTCGTACATAGTCCTGACATCCATATCCAGTGTCACGAACTGTGGTACCGCACCAGGTTGCCCGTTCTGTTCCATGACTTTCAAATTACTGTATATCATGGTCAGAAACTCCAGAGGATTGAGCTCTTCTCCTTTATACTTGACCTCCATGTGAAGTATTTCCCCACTTACGGCAATAACCTGACCGGCCTTGACTTCACTTCCGTAGTTGGCCAAAACGTTCGAGAGTTGTGCGTATTTTACCTCGTAGTCTCCATAGCGTGTCACCTGATAGATACCATGTACGGCATCATTCCCAAGTCCTGTGATCTTCCCTGTTGCAACTGCTGAAAGAAGATAATGGTTGGCTTTGAAATCCACACCATGATGAAAAAAAGGTTCTCCAGTATGCGGATGTTTCTGTTTACCGTAGCCAAGACTCATCTGTACGTCACGGCCTTTTTCTTCGTAGGGCATACAGTATCCACTGTCCGAACGAAGATTCATTTCCTGTGTATATTGCATATTATATATGTTTATAAATTTTACTATTATCTTCGTCTGCCGCCACCAGTGCTTTGTGCAACCTCCGACTGTTGAATTTCGTTTTGTCCTTGTGCAGCAGGTCGTTTCTTCTCACTGGCAAGTGTCTCGTTCATATTTACATTGTTTCCTATCATCATCATGGCAAGCACAGCTCCAGCTATCTTGCCCATCCATCCGAATCTTCCGAAAACAAGTAGTGCAGCCACTACAAGTCCGATGAGACTCAGACCGGAAACATTCCCTTTGCCTATATTGCTGAAAAAGTTCCCCATCATATCGCCACCGTTCCCGGAGAAAATACCTTGCAGGAATTTGCTCATGCCGTTCCATTTGCTGTCTGTACTGGTGATGGCATCATTGACATTTTCAGTGAGACCAGTTACAGAGTCTTTCACCTCTTTCATTCCTTCACCGATATTTGAGACTGTGTCTCCAATCTTTTGTGTCGTTTCTTCGCCAATGACGGCATCGCTTACAATACCCACTACGCTTTTGTCTGTAGTCAGTTTTTCCCAACCGATGTAGCCCAGGCTTCCACCTATGGCCGCAGACTTGGTGGCACTTCCTAATCCTTTTAGCGTTTGCTGCGGATGTACTACTGCACCCCCTGCCGATTTAGCTATAGCTTTTATAGCTCTTCCTCCCAAGCTGACTGCTGCTTTCAATAATGTTCCCCAACCCATGTTTAAAGTTTGATTTTTAAATTGTTATCCTGAATTATCTTTATACCTGAATACTTACTTTGGCTTTGCGTTTCTCTTCCATCTTTCCTTGCATTTCTGTACAATATTGGGCTTGTCCACCTCACTTCTGCCATTGTAGTCTATCTCCGCCCATATGTCAGAGAGTGAAGTATATTTAACCGCTCTGGTAAGCCTTTTGAGCTTTTGATTCATGAGCTTAAGTTTCGGACGGATGGAAAAGAGAACTTCCAGTCGTTCCTTTTCTGTCATCTTGGTGTCGGAGAGGCACAGTTGCCGGATGTCATTGACTATATCAACACTATTCATGATAAGTTCTCTATAGATTTTATTTCTGTTCGAAGACAATGCTACTGCTAGGGCATTTCCGGCCTGGTGCTGGAGCTGGTCATTAAAAGTTCCCAAGTGTTTCACGAGTCGGTCTATTTCATGATAGAATCCATATATCTGCGCCGCATAACTGATGATGCTATGAAAGTTATCCAAGTAAGAGTTGAACTCCTTTTGCAGGTCAGTTACTCCTTGTACCTCTTCCTTTATCCACAGATGACCTGTAGATTCCAGAAGCATCATTTGTTCCTGCTGCTTCAGTTCTTTTTCTGCCTTATTTGTGTATGCCAGAATCATTCCAGCCAAAACAGGGTCGTTGCCCTGAGCCCGGAGAAAACTCCCACCCAGCCTTTCAAAAGGGAGGGTGAGAGAAATAAGCATGGCAAAAAACAGCAATAAGCGTTTCATTGTGTTATCCTGATAATCTTTTATGGTGTTACTATTCGTGCGCATCTATGCCATCTGTCTAAAGCTTGACCGGCAATCTCAGCGGTATTCCTGTCTATCATTCCTGCAGTGGCTCTGTTCCATACATCGGCCATTGTGTAATAGCGGATGCTGATGGAAAGTTGTGAAAGCCGTTTGTTGAATTGTGCCAGACGGTCATTCAACTCCCAAAGAATCTTACTGCGTTCCGCACCTGTAAGCATATTGCTTGCTCCACCTTTGGCTACGGCATCTTTCAGTATGCTGTATACAGTGACCAGTTCAGTCGCTGTTTCGATATAAAGATTATTCATACTCATTGTAGCCACTATTCCTTGCGGGTTTTGTGATATGGCTTTCTTCAAATCACAAAGATTGATGAATATCCTTACACCGTCATCATATAAATGACTGCATGCTTTAAGTGTGGAGGCATATCCAGACACGGTTTTCAGGTAGCTGTTGTACTTTCTCTCCCATTGCCTTATCTGAGTAAACTCTGCTGCAATGGTATTTTGTAGTAGTGCCGTCTTCTGCTGATCTTCAATCTGATTCTTGATCTGACTGTTGATAAGCTCATTACCTTCGGCTAAGGCCACATATTCCATCGGATTGCTGGAAACCAATTGGGCACGACCTTCAAGACAGAATAGAAACAAGGTCAGAGCAATGACCGAGATAATCATCCATCTGCTGTCGTAAGCAATACCTTTGGAAGTCTTGGCTTCTGACGATATATTATCTGTTCGTGATTTCATAGATACCTTTCCTTTGTTTGTTATACTCAACCCGTTCACGGATAATTCCTACAACATCAATCCGCTCCCTGATTCCAAATATGTCAAGTTTGGGATTGGAACGGTCTCCGCTGAATATCGAGACTGTCTTCAATCCGAACAACTGTTCCATTATTCCACGGTTTTCACTGAAGTCGACCACTCTGTAGAGTTCAATGTAGTCGCTCTTCCTGATGAGTACGCCATGTTGGATAATCAGTTGTTCGGACGTGATGATATAGCTCAGTTTCTGTAGATATAGACAACCGTAGAGCATGATGCACGTCATGATTGAACCCAGTACCACAAAGGGCATCTTATAGGTGATGCTTTCGTGACCAGCAGCCAAGAACAGGACACAACTGATAAGAAATACCATGCCTTGCGAGATAATGTATTGCGCCCAATGAGGATGCAATGTGATTATGTTGAACCGTCTGTTTGTGTCTGTCATACCTTTCATCGTTTTAGTCCGCTCTTCTTGGTTTCTTCATTTTCTTCTTCTCTCTCTTCAGTGAGAGAAACACCATTTTCGTCAAAGGCTGTCTCAACGAGATCGGTCATTGAGTATTGCTTTTTCTCCAACAGTTCATCATTAAAATCCTTATAGCCTTCAGACGGCAGTTCACGTACTATTCCTATTGGATTCAGGTTTTGTCCGTCCTGCACATGGAGCTTTTGAAACAGGGCCTGTTTAAACTCCTGATAGGCTTTGTTCATCTTGTCAGCCGCTTCCTGCTTGTCTTCCTTACACAGAAAGGGAGAATAATGGTATTCCCATGCCTCATTTCTTGCAGTGTCATAAGCGAGGTAAAGCTTCTGTAGCCCTTCAGGGAGCTCCGCATATCTGTCATCGTCAATATCAAGCAGTTCTTTGGTAGATGTGATACCTTCCTTGAAACTTTCAATGAAACCTTTCATGTCCGATGAGACTGATTCAGGATGCAACGGATTCATCTTTTGTACGATGGATTCAAAGTTGTAGACGAACTGTTTTCCTGCTAGGTCATTGTCAAAGCCAAGATGGAATGTTGCACCGGGAGCAGCCTTGACCACTCCCTGTATTTGTCCGTAACTGGGATTTCCTCCGGTAGAGACAAATACGGCTGACTTCAGATCCTGTCTTGCATTGTAGTCCAGTCCGGAGTCTTTCTTCATTCTCAATTGATAGAATGCCATGGCATCATATGCACTCTCAAACACATACACATCTTTCGCATCTTTTAGTTCCGTGTCTTTCGGACTTGCCATCCACAGGCCTTCACTTGCATTTGTCCCGGCTGCCATACCTTTTCGTACAGAGCCGTCCTTACGTGGATAGCCTCTTTCTTCCAAACCGACACATTTCTCAGGATGCCCCGGTATATACATAGGAAAAGAGAGGTTCTTATAACTTGCTCCATTGTCTGCGGCCTTGGAAGCAAGAAAGAAGTTGCGGTGAAAAGCACAACGAGTAGCAAAATCGATTCCTCTTGACTTGAAGAATGCGTAAAAAGGTTTCTGAGAGTCAGCTTCATCAGGATGAAAACGCTCAACCTTATAATCTTTGATATTGAAAAGCTTTGCATCACGGGTAGGAGCAAGCACATTCTGGTTACGTTGCTCCACAGGAATATTCAAAAGCCGCTGACAGACTTTGTGAACAAGAGCAGACTCTTTCATTCCTTGATTGTATTCAGGAAAGAGGTTCGGATGTTCCCAAATGAAGGATGTGACAGAATACAGCTTTATCGTTGGAGGTTGGAAACAACAGTTCTTATTTGGCATGACAATGAATTTGTCACCCCTGATTCTGCGTCCATCATTATCCAGACGCACATAGGCAGGATAGCGCAAGCCGTCCCGCTTGTGAAGCGTATAACCTGCATCCGTCAACACGTCTCTGATATTAAGACGGTTGCGATAGTCTTCAAATTTCTGCTCTTCGTTCATTGTGTTCTATGATGATTAAGTATTATCTGCCATGTCCTAAGCCGACTCCATGCTCAGCTGCATTGAGTCCGGCATCAAATGCTCTTGAAGCAAGATCCTGTGCTGAATCCACGCCTCCTTTAAAATAGACATGTGGCCCTGGTGCATGATGATGCTCAACAAACACGGCTGGAGGATAATGGTCTCTTCCGAGTTCTCGCATAACAGTAAGACCTGCAAGTAAAGCACCTCCAATCATGGCACCTATATTCCTTCCATGTCCCGGCGCATTCTTCATGTCTACTTCGTCAAAGATTTTAGAGAAGAGTTTCATGCGATGATAGTCATCTACGGCCATGAACTTGTCATATTGCTTTTGGCTTATCTCGTGACTGATGCTTTCGCCATTGATAACAGCGGTCATACGGAACATGGCATTGCCTTTTTCGTCTTGCTGGATTTCTCCTTGTTCATTGCGTACAGGTTCAACTCTGATGTCGTCCACCTGTACTTCACGTCCGTTTCTTCCTTCCCGAAACCAACCTTTGTCTTGGTTTATATCATAAAGACTGTTGCCATCCACATGAGCGATGCTTCGGTCTTCCTGCTCCGCAATGATATATTCATTTCCCTGAGTAAGAGGGTATGCATGTTCTGCCACTACTTCTTGTCTGGCATTCAGTTCTGCTTCCACTTCGGGAGTAAGATTCAGGGCTATCTGCTCTCTGGAATTGAGCATGTTCATCGTCAATTTATCTGAGAAGTCATTTTTGATGACATTGTTTATGATGTCCAGACGGCTTTGTACAGGTGCATTCTTGATGGAGTTGTCCGTAAGCCGGGTAAGTTCTTCATCTGTCAGGTCGTAAACAAGATCATGTTGGGTAGCAGCCGACTGAATGGTCAGTGTCTTGCTGTTGGCATCAATAATGACTCCATGAGAAGACAGACATTCCTGCCACTTTTCGTTGCTGAAGTATACGTCTGAGGTGATAAGTTCCTTGTATGTTTTTGCCGGTTCCTGTGGACGGCTAGGTATTTCAATAGGTGGAATCACTGCTTCCAATCCTGCGAGCACATCCTCTGAATGTTGCTGTACCATGTTTTGCTGTCCTCCTTTATAATAGAAACCATAGCCACCATTGAGCAATTCGCCTGGTTTGATTCTGCCATCAGGACGTTCCGGAACCAAAGGGGCTCCTTGCATGAACATTGCTCCACCGACACGGCGCATGTGAAAACCTTCCTGATTGCGTGGTGTCCATCCTAAGAATCGTCCATGAAACGGGTCCATCATCATAAAGGCACGTTGTCTGTCCCACGGCAGTCTGCCGTATTCGCCAACACCAATCCGGTAGCCATGAAGTCCCATGGCCACACGACCGTTGGCATTACGGGCATGGACAAAGTCTCTCGGCATATAGAAGTCTTTCTTCACTAAATCTGCAAAGGTGTTATAGGCTTTTTTGTTAGCCGAGTTTGTACCCCAATCTGCCAAGTCCCTCATTTGTTGGGCACTGATATTATAGGTTAGGAGAGGTGAGTCATGCCCTTGAACCGCCAGAAGATAGTTTTCACCTTGTCGGATGATATGTGCTTGCATACCGTTGCGACGGAGAATATCCTGCAGCTCAGGTGACAAATCTCTACCTACTGGTAGTGCATTGGATCTGATTGACATATTGTGATTGATTTTAAATGTTGATTATTCGCCTGTTTCAATCAATTCGCCTTTCCATTCGATAAAATCTTCGGCTGATTCTTCATTGACTACAAGGTTCCTTTCATTACAGAATTCGGTGTACTCTTCTTGCCATTCCGGTGAGTGGTGATTGATGTAATCGAGCCAACCGTATTCTCCACTCTGTACTTTCTGCACAAGCTCGTCTTCTGGATAGTATTTGATATTTGCCATATTGAATTTGTTATTTATGGTTGTTACTTTGGTTTATCGCTGCATCATACGCATACCTTGTTTCTTCTGCTCATTCCAGATTTCTTCAGAGTAGTCCTCCTCATGGATATAGTCAAGATTACCATTTTCGTCCATGGTCCAACAACCGAAAATACCGAAGTTGTATTTGTCCCATTCCCGTTTGGCTTCTCTGTGCCAAATTTGTTCATTACCTGCAGCGAGACGGATACCTGTATTTGAATTCAGATCGATACCGATGGAAATCTCATCATCGTCTTCAATGATAGAAAGGATTTCTCCGTTCTGCAGTTTCTGCATCTCAGTACCTGTAAGATGATAACGGTCTGTAAGATATTGAATGTTCCTGCCTATGACAGGGGTTGGTACGCTCAGCACTTGTTTGCTTTCCTGGTCAAGCTGAAAGAAACATTTGGTACCGAGTTCGTTGCCAGACTCGTTGCTCTCCAAATGTCCGATGATGGGTTTGCCTGCAAGAAGGTTTTGCTTCTGCTGCTCATTGAATACTTTGAAATCATACTCGTCAAGCTTCGGAAAGAAGAGAACATCTACATTGCCTTCTGGCATTCTCACAAGGCAGAATCGTGTTCTTGCTTTAACTTCTTCACCATCATCTGCAGTGATATGGACTGGTAATACTGGAGAAAGTCGGCCATTGAAAATATTCTGTAGAATATCCGTTGGCAGATCCTCAATCATCTCCTGTGTCAGTCCAAAACGTTCGAGAGTGCCGTAGGGCATTTCTTTCTCATCAAAGTTGTAAATCATTTGTTACCTTTTTTAATGCGTTATTATTTCTGCTATAACAGTATTTCATTTTCTTATGAAGTACTTTATTAATAGTTAATTCAGAAACAAAAATAAAAGGTGTGATTAGAGAATCAGAAGAATGGGTATATCATACCTTATGTTTTATATATCATTATGAAAGAAGTATGATTTATCGATTAAAATCATACTATTAGCATAAATAAAGTTAGAAAAATCACTTGAAGTATATGAGTTTTAATTCATGGTAATGGAGATATGTAATTTTGCCTCATGAATATTAGAAATATACTCATGATGGTGCTTCTGTCGTTGATGTCAGGTACTACAATAAAAGCTCAGTTTAATACGGTTGGATGTTTGTATAATCACCCAGCTAACAAAACAAAAAATCCACAAGAGACTAATGCTTCTCCTCTTGTGGATAATCTGATGTTGAAAGATTCTTTGAAGAATGTTTCCTCATATAAAAATGTCGTAAATTCATGCGGGGAGGATGTAGGTACCTCTTCTCATACATCTGATGATATTCTTCAATATTTGAATATGGCTTATCCATTAAAGAGTGTTCAGATAAACTCAGAGTTTGGAATGCGTCGTCACCCTGTAACACATAAATATTGTATGCATAATGGAGTGGATCTTCAGGCACGCTACGAACCTGTGTTTTCCATGCTTCCAGGGAAAGTGGTGAAGGCTGCTCATGATAAGCGTTCTGGCAGATACATCACAATTCTGACTGGCAACTACACGGTCAGCTATTGTCATCTGTCATCATCTAAGGTTACAATCGGACGATATGTTAAGGCTGGTGAGATAATAGGGGTGTCTGGTAATACGGGTATGTCAACAGGCCCCCATCTGCACCTTACAATAAAAAAGGATGGTAAGGCTATTGACCCTATCATCCTCTTGAACTGTGTTCGGACTATTGTGTCGTTAAAATAAAATATCACCAGTTGTCGTCCTCATTACCTGTTAGACCATTCTTGATGCACTCTTCAATCTTATCCATAACAACATTCGAGTAGGCATGAGCCATAACAAGGGCCTTGCTTGATGTCTTTTTGTGTGAGTCTTTTTTAACAAAAGGGAAACAGGTGTCTAATGTCCAGTTCTCGTCCGAACGTGTTGGAATGGTACCGCCTAAAGCTCCAATCCATCCTCCACCGACAGCGACATTAACCGAATAGAACGGAATAGTATAGGTTACTCTTACTCTGCCATCTTTAATATCACACTTAATGACCGGCCTGATATTCACGTTATAGCTATTGGTTCCGCCAGCGTGCTGAGCAATGTCTGCTACATATCCTTGTGCAATGATAGTGCCCAATTCCTTGTCATTTAGTTTAATGACAGAGTTTGCATCATTGAATGTGGCCGTAAACCAATAGTTGAGTAGTACGTAGAGTTCATCTTTTGTTTTACCCTCTGCAGGAATAATCTGAACGTATGTTATACCGTTGTTTTTGTCCAGCTGGAGTTGCTGACCAAGATTTTCAGCTGCATCAACCCATTTTTCTCCATACTTTTCTTTTGCGTAGTCTTCCAGTTCATCTGTTCGCAAAATTTGTGCATCTATTGTAGTGCATAGAAAAAGTGACATCAGTGCCGTAAATATTACTTTCTTCATTGTTTATCGATTTTGGTTATTAATGTTAGAAATCAAATCCAAGCTTGATAGCAATTGCTTCAGTATTATACTGTTTTTTGTCTCTTGTGTAGTCCATGCTGTCATAGCCAATAAATCCATCAAATACTTCAAACTCCAATTTTTCATTTGTATATCCGAGGGATAGACTAAGGCCTTGTTTATCGTTCAGCGCATATCTGATACCCACTGAGGCGATGACATATAATCCACCGCCATTTGTTATGTATGTACCACCCTTCAAGTCTACAAAAGGAGCAAACTTCCCTTTGCTAAAGTGACTTCTGATATTTGCGAACACAGGAATATCAACCTTACTGTCTCTTACATCCAATGGAATATCCATTCCACTTGTTTCGTAGGACGGCATGAAATGTAGTCCAACTCCGGCTCCTAAAAAGAAATATGGACTGAACTGGTAGCCATGTGAGGTATTGATTTCCACTCTTCCGAACTCATAATCTCCTATACCAATGGAATAACCGGCATCAACATATCCCTTATAATTGCCACTTGAAATGCTTTGTGCACTACAGTTAAGTGAGAATAGCAATACTGATACTAAAAGAATAAAAAGTTTCTTCATAACATTTATTATTAAATTGGATTTATAGAATTGTTTTCAACCACAAAGCAAATAAAACACAGTGCAGTCTATCTGCACTATTATAAAAAACTATTTCGGTATTGTGTATTTTTAATTTTCTCTTTTTTCATAGTCACTTTCTTATTCGTAATCACCATTAGCCACTGTTTTAAGAATAAAATCATTATCAAACTCAAGCCTTATTTTTGCTCTGGATGCATCGCCAACATATGACGTATAGAATGAAAATGATTTCATCCCGTATGGACGTATTTCGTCGTATGTAACGTAGCCGTCATCTTGAGTTACTTCAGTACCATTTCCTTTTAAATACGTAACCACGTATTTTACATTTGGTATGGTATATTGGGTGTTATTTTTTACAACCCCTCTTCCACTTGCAGAATAACTATAATCACTTGTTTCCCAATTCCAGTTTGCTATAGTTACATTCTCAGTAAGATAAGTATAAAACTTTAATGATAGCGAAATAATTGCAGTTGATGCCTCAGAATATTTCTTTGAAATCTGTTGGTCTGTAAGAGTATCTCCTTGTATATAGCCTTTTCTCTTTGCGAACATATATATAGGATCATCAGAAAGATTGCATAGCCCTTTTGAGTCATAAATTACATAGCCGTCACCTGGTTTCTTATCGTCTTTAGGCTTTGTATATATGATAATGTCTGACTCTGTACTTTTACCGAATCCGTTAGTGAACTTGTTTGTTAATGCAACACTGTATTTCTTGTCTTCGAGTTCTCTTACTTCTTTCAAGATTATTGTGTCTGATTTATAATAGTTCTGAAGGTTTCCAACTTCAGGATATAGTTCAACCATTTTTTCTTCCTTATTGTTTTTGATAGCGGAAAAAAAATCTTGTGTAACTTCTTTAGCCTCTTTCTTGTAACCACAAGAAACAAGGAAGTTTGCTGATAGTACTAAGCATACAATAGTATGCATATTCCAGCGGATACCCGTTCAGCATTTCCGGTGATATCCGTTCACTCCCC
>URLQ01000005.1 GCA_900548745.1 uncultured Prevotella sp. | reverse complement strand
GAGGCTGCCGGCATGTATGTAGGCATGGACCGCATGGACGTTCGTGTGAAGATTGAGCAGGACCTGAAGGATGCAGGACTGATGGAGAAGGTGGAAGACTATAATAATAAGGTGGGCTTCTCTGAGAGAACAAATGTTCCTATCGAGCCGAAGCTCTCTACACAGTGGTTCCTTTCCATGCAGCATTTTGCAGACATCGCCTTGCCACCGGTAATGGATGACGACATACAGTTCTATCCTCCGAAATACAAGAATACATATCGCCATTGGTTGGAGAACATCAAGGACTGGTGTATCAGCCGACAGCTATGGTGGGGACACCGTATTCCGGCATATTATTTCCAGACAGCCGACGGCAAGCGCGACTTTGTTGTTGCAGAGAATGCTGATGAGGCTCTGAAAGCAGCACAGCAGAAGAATGCAGCATTGAAGATGGAAGACCTTGAGCAGGACAGCGACTGTCTTGACACCTGGTTCTCGTCATGGTTGTGGCCTATATCATTGTTCGACGGAATTGAACATCCTGACAATGAAGAGATAAATTATTATTATCCTACAAGCGACCTCGTGACAGGTCCGGATATCATCTTCTTCTGGGTAGCACGTATGATAATGGCAGGCTACGAATATCGTGGCAAGATGCCATTCAAGCATGTTTACTTTACGGGTATCGTTAGAGATAAGCTCGGTCGCAAGATGTCTAAGAGTCTTGGTAACTCTCCAGACCCTCTTGAACTGATTGACAAATATGGTGCCGACGGCGTTAGAATGGGAATGATGCTTTCTGCCCCAGCCGGTAACGATATTCTCTTTGATGAGTCGCTTTGCGAACAGGGTCGCAACTTCAACAACAAGATATGGAATGCCTTCCGTCTTGTAAAGGGATGGCAGGTGGCTGAAGCTGAGCAGCCAGAGGCAAACACCATTGCTGTAAGATGGTTTGAGGCAAAGCTTCGTCAGGCAAGTCTGGAGATTGATGACCTGTTCAGCAAATACAGAATCTCTGAAGCCCTGATGACGGTCTACAAGCTCTTCTGGGACGAGTTCTCAAGCTGGTATCTTGAGATGGTAAAGCCGGCTTATGGTCAGCCTATCGACAAGAAGACTTACGATGCTACTCTTGGCTTCTTCGAGAATCTGTTGAAGATGCTACATCCGTTTATGCCGTTCATCACAGAGGAGCTTTGGCAGCATATCTACGACCGCAAGGACGGAGAGTCAATCATGCGTGTGAAGCTTGAGATACCTGCTCCTACTGCTGATGATCTGAAGCTTGTTGAGGATATAGAGAATGTTAAGCAGATTGTAGCTGGTGTAAGAACAGTTCGCAACCAGAAGAATATTGCTAACAAGGACAGCTTGAAGCTTCAGACTGTTTCTGAAAACGGCTTTGCTGCATACGACTGCGTCGTTATGAAGATGGCAAACCTCAGCAGTATTGATGTCGTTGCAGAGAAAGATGCTACGGCTGCGGCATTCATGGTTGGCACATTGGAATATGCTGTTCCACTTGGTGACATGATTGACATTGCCGCTGAGATTGAAAAGCAGGAGGCACAGCTGAAACATCTTGAAGGTTTCCTTGCTGGAGTGATGAAGAAACTCTCCAACGAACGTTTCGTGGCTAATGCTCCGGAGGCTGTCGTTGCTCTTGAGAGAAAGAAGCAAAGTGATAGCGAAGAGAAGATTGCTGCACTTAAAGAAAGTATCGCTTCTCTGAAAACCAAAGCATAATTATTACTGATTATATTTTTTTTAGGGTCATTTTAGTCTGCAAATCGGACTGAAATGACCCTTATTCTTTTCAGATACTTTATTATATATATAATTTAACAATATACCTAATTCTTGTTAGTTTTCATATTGCTTCTGTTTTAAGTACTCATTTTTGATGAAAAATGTAGCTAAACTGTCAATACAAAGTTAATAAAGTATAAATGCTCTCTATGTGTGGGAGCACATAATGCCTTGACATAAATTAAGTTCGGAAATGTTTTGGTTAATTGAAAAAATATGCTAACTTTGCAATCGTTATCCTGAAAACAATCTTTTTACCTTAAAAGACTAATACCTATTGAAAATAAAAGCGGTAATCTGTGAAGACAACCGCTTGTTTTTTTTATATACTCCATATCTTTTTTATATGTTTTCAAATCCTTTATAATATGTTTTCATGAAATATCCTATATGTTTCCTAATTCTATTTAATATGTTTTCATGAATTATCTTATATGTTTTCAAATCATATTTAATATGGTTTCACAACTTTTCCTATACGTTTTCAAATATGTATTTTTCAATATCCTTTCCTCTGTTTTATCAGAATGTATATTATTACCGGCGCACCGATAAGTGGCGTTACGGCGTTAAGAGGAATAACGGTTCCGTTGGAAGGTACAGTACAAATCATATTGCATATAAGTGCAATTGCTGCACCCATCAGAATAGTGCATGGCATTAGCTGCTGATGGTTGTCCGTGTCAAGAATCATTCTTGTGATGTGTGGCACGGCAAGACCGATGAACGATACCGGTCCGCAATAAGCTGTAGTTACAGCAGTCTGTATGCCTGTCAGTAGCAGCAGCCACACTCTTACACGCTTTGTGTTGAATCCGAGGTTCTCTGCATATTTCTCTCCCAAGAGCAATGCGTTGAGAGGTTTTATTAAAAGTAGGGATGCCATTACACATACTATTGTCAATGATGCGAAAACAGGCATGTGGCGCATGGATACGCTGCTGAAGTTTCCCATGCCCCACATTACGTATGATGTCACTCCTTGCTCCGTGGCAAAAAAATTCAGTAGAGATATGGCCGAGGAAGACAGATAGCCTATCATTATTCCTATGATGAGCAGTACTACGTTGCTGTGTATTATTCTTGCAAAGAGCAGCAGTATGGCAATAATTATTGTTGCTCCGAGGAATGCTCCTATGATGATTGCCATAAATCCGTTTATGGTAAGTATGTCTGTCGTTATGCTACCGTTCAGCAGTAGTATTACGATTGCCACGCCTAAACTTGCTCCGCTGTTTATTCCGAAAATGGATGGACCGGCGAGAGGGTTGTTGAATGCCGTCTGTAACATCAGTCCGCATACTGCCAATGACGCCCCACAGAGTGTTGCCGTGGCAGCTTGTGGCAGTCTTGACTTCATTATTATATATCTCCAGGTGGCTTTCTCTCCGTCCTCACCCTGCAGGATGTTTATCACGGAATCCAGCGGGATATGGATAGCCCCTGTAGCTATGTTTGCCATGAACAACACGGTTATCAAGGCAAGCATGGCAACGATATATAGTAGCGTCTTGTTGTTTGTTTGGCATTTGTCTTTAAGCATACTCAGTTGAGTTTCTTGAAATATTTCGTTTTTCCCAGTTCCTTCTTGTCGGGGTTTACTATTATTATGAAGTCTCTCAGCAGCAGGTCGGGTCTGAACGGTATGTCTTCGAAGAAGGTAGAGGCTGCGGTGTTGCATCCGTATACGTTCTTCTCTTTCAGAGCTTTGATCATCGGGTAAACCGTATTCTCTTTTTCCAGTTCATCAAGCGTCAGAGGTGTCTTGTCAGCCTTGTAGTATCGCATCACCCAGATGTCAGCATCAGCGTTGTTGTCGAGAATCTTTTCCGGCGACAGCTGCAGACTGCCAGCTTCGTTATTGGTAGAGTAGGCGTATTTCATTCCTGCGTCTTTCAGCTCTTGTGCCATGGTGCTCTTTCCGCCAGGCACGTACCATACTCCGTTTTCAATCTTGTCCATCAGTACGGTAGGGTGGTTTGTTGACTTTGCAGCGATTTCCGTCAGTCTCTTGTATTGCTTCTCTGTAGTGTCGAAAATCTTTTTTGCCTGTTTCTCTGCTCCGAACAATATGCCGTAGAACTTTATCCATTCCGCTCTTCCCAGTGCAGTAGGTTCCATATAGTCGGCAAGTTCTATTATTGGAATGCCTATGCTTTCTACCTTTCCGTACCCGCCTGTATTGTTCATCGGCGAAAGGAATATGGCGTCAGGACTTAGGGTTATTATCTTCTCTATGTTGGGAGCCATGGAGCTGCCGCAGTCCTGCGTCTTGTTTTCAGAGCAACGCTTCTTTATCCACGGCGAGTTCATGTATTGCAAGTCGCAGATACCTCCAACGCAATGTTCCTTTCCCAGCATCTTTGCCAGTTCGCAGTGTACGGATGTTGATATGAGACAGTTTTCCAAAGGCACCTTTAGCGTAGTCATATCGTCAGCTTGTGGAGCGCCCTTTGCAACGACAAGTCTGTATCTGTGAAGGATTTCCCCTTGTTTCCATGGGTTAAGCATGGTCACATCGTAGTGTGTTGTGTATTTCACGATGATGATGTTCTTTGCATATTCCAGATGCAAAGTGTCCCCTCCTTCATCGTTTGTGCGGACAGAACTCTGTCTGTTGCAAGAAGCAATGAAGAAAGGGACAATTATAGATATCAGATATATTATCCTTTTCATTTCTTTTTGGGGGTGTGGATTAATAGTCGTCGTCGTCGGCTACATCTTCTGCCTGCAGGGACAGTTCCTCAGGATCCTCTTCGATTGTGGTGCGATAACTCTCTTCAGTGAGCTTGTCGTCATCGAAATCGTCGTCGTCGTCGTCATCGTATTTGTCGATATCGTCTGGCAAGTCCTCGTCATCCTCGTCCTCGTCGTCGCGTGTCTTCTTTCTCTCGTCGTCAAGATCGAGATGAGGCTTCTCTTCGAGCGGCTTCACTTTGGCGAAGATAGCTTCTGTCCATCCTCCCTTAGGTATTTCCAATACGTCGAATCCGTCTTCGACCTTCTTCTCGTACATGCCGCCTTTCTTGTGCAGACGTTCCTTCGGCAGGGTAGTTGTGCTGATGTCGAATCCGCTCTGTATAATGTCCTGTATGCTTTGAGAGAGTGAGTCCCATCCGCCTCCGAAGTTTCTTTCTATCACCTCCATGAGCTTTGCTGCCGAGATATGGCGTATGTTCTCGTATGTGAGGTCGGTAACGCGCATAATGGTCTTCTTCTTTATTGCATACTTCACGGATGTTTTCTCGTCCAGCTTTATTGTAGCCACCTTGAAGTCTCTTGCCTCGTATTTCTTTATAACCTCAGGACGGTCAATCTTCACCTGCTCTATCTCGAATGCGCTGCGCATGATATCGATATAGTGTTTGAAGTTATCCGCCAAGTCAGCGTCTTTTTCAGCAGCTTCCAACATTCTGAAAACATCATTTTCCTGTATGTCCCAGACGTTGCTCTTGTTCAAAGTCTTTAATGTAAGTGCTTTTTTACCTGTTTCTTTCATATTAAACTTATAATACTATTTTTTTGTTATTCTTTTATTTGTTCTTTTGAATGCTAAAGTTGTCCCTGTCGTCGAGTACGGGGAATTTCTTTCTGAACCGTTGTAGTTCCTCCATGCAAAGGTTTGCTGTTGCGGCTTTTGTCTCGTTGCCACATTCCGCCATCACCTTTCCGTAAGGCGATATTATGGCGCTTCCGCCGGAGTATTCGCAGTTTGGGTCTGTTCCTGTTCGGTTCACTCCTATTGCGAAGCATTGGTTTTCCAGTGCCCTTGCTTTAAGCAGAGCGTCCCATACTGCAAGCCGGGGTGTAGGCCAGTTCGCCACGTATATCACGGCATCATAGTCGTTGCTGTTGCGGCTCCATACGGGGAAGCGCAGATCATAGCAAATCATCAGCATGAATCTGACTCCCTTGTATTCCACTATGGTGCGCTCGTCTCCTGCCGTATAGTGTGCATTCTCTCCCCCCATGCTGAAGAGATGGCGCTTGTCGTAGTGTCTGTATGTGCCGTCGGGGAATACAAAAAACAGTCTGTTCACATACTGTCCCTCACATGTCCTTATGGCAAGGCTTCCGCAGATGGCGGCTTTTTTCCTCGCAGCCATATCCTTCATCCATGTCAATGAGCCGCTTTTGCCGCTTGTCTCCTCGTCTTCTGCTATTCCGTGAGGTTGAGTGGCAAAGCCCGTGCTCCACATTTCCGGCAGAATATACATGTCGGAATCCTGTGCTTGACTTATCATTTCTTCTGCATTTCTTTGGTTGTCAGAAGGTTCAGCCCACGTGATATTTGTCTGGAGCAATGTGACTTTCATATTCCTTTGCTTTATACCCATTGTTATGTTGTGCAAAAGTAATACATTATCTTTTATCAGCAAGTTTTTAGAAGTATATTTTTTGTCTGTATGCAATATATTTCATAATTTTGCATGTATGAGTCAACCATTAGCAGAAAGAATGAGACCGAAAACTCTCGATGAGTATATTGGTCAGAAGCATCTTGTAGGCAAGAATGCCGTACTTCGCAATATGATAGAAGCTGGCAGAGTGACCTCTTTTATCTTATGGGGCCCTCCGGGAGTGGGCAAGACCACCTTGGCGCAGATTGTGGCAAGTCAGCTGAACACACCCTTCTATACGCTCAGCGCTGTGACGAGCGGAGTGAAGGACGTGAGGGATGTTATTGAGAAGGCGCGCGGCGGAAGGTTTTTCAATGAGAACAATCCCATACTCTTCATTGACGAGATTCATCGTTTCAGCAAGAGCCAGCAGGACTCCTTGCTCGGTGCGGTGGAGAAGGGTATTGTCACGCTTATCGGTGCCACCACGGAGAATCCTTCCTTCGAAGTGATACGTCCTCTGCTTTCACGTTGTCAGCTCTATGTGTTGAAGCCCCTTGAGGAGGATGACCTCACGGAGCTGATGGAGCGTGCGATACATAATGATGTGGAACTGAAGAAGCGCAATATCATTGTGAAGGAGAAGGCGGCAATATTGCGATATAGTGGTGGCGACGCCCGCAAGCTGCTTAATATCCTGGAACTCGTGGTGGAGTCAAGTTCCGCTGAGGAGGTGGTTATTACAGACGGTAGGGTGGTGGAATGCTTGCAACAGAACCCTATGGCATACGACAAGGGTGGCGAGATGCACTATGATATTATCTCGGCATTCATAAAGAGCATCAGAGGTTCCGACCCCGATGCAGCTCTCTATTGGCTCGCAAGGATGATAGAGGGTGGTGAAGACCCGTCGTTCATAGCGCGTCGCCTTGTGATAAGTGCTTCTGAGGACGTGGGGCTCGCCAATCCCAATGCCTTGCTCCTTGCCAATGCCGCCTTTGATGCCGTGATGAAGATTGGCTGGCCCGAAGGACGAATTCCTCTTGCTGAGGCTACGGTATATCTTGCCACTTCTCCGAAGAGCAACTCTGCCTACAACGGAATTAACAAGGCTCTGGAGATTGTGAGGGCTACGGGCAACCTGCCTGTTCCTCTTCATCTACGCAATGCTCCCACGAAGCTGATGGCAGACCTCGGCTATGCTGCCGAATACAAATATTCGCATGACTATCCAAACCATTTTGTCCGTCAGCAGTTTATGCCGGACAAACTGAAGGACCAGCGCATCTGGGAGGCACAGCATTTTCCTAATGAGGAGAAACTATACCGACAGATGGTGGAATGTTGGGGCGAGAGATTCAAGGAAAAGTAAATTATGTATTGATAATTCCATTTCTCAGGTTGTCTTCTATCCATTTAAAGACAGCCTGAGAAATGTTGTTCTTGTCCAGTTTCCTATATAGCTTTTCCTGTACTCTCCCGTAAGTACTGCAGTATACTTTTTTATGATTTTACCCCTTTTTACCCCACTTTTTACATCTCATTTACGTTATTTTCCGGTTGTTTTATTTGCCTTAATGCTATTTTTAGCTAAATTTGTTGCATGTAAAACAATAAAATCAACAAATATGAAGAAAAACATTAACTCTAAACACATCGGCAGTATGGTTGTCTATACCCTGTTCTCGTTATTTTTGTGCATGGCTGGCGTGGGCAACGCATCAGCCGCAGAACCACTCAACCCAGTTGTTATAATCGACAAAACGTCCTATACAAGCAGTGGCACGGAGGTGACGCTTAGGTTATGGATGTTCAACTGGGAATACAGGCTTGCATACAAAGATTTCGACGCCCGTTTTACTGGCGATGTGTATCTCTGCATCGATAATAAAGAGGTGGGTAAACTTAACGACATGTGGATAGATATATCTGATGCAATATACTTTGAACTTAAAGACAGACCTGGTACTTTCGACAAGGCTTCGGATATTAATATTGATGGCACAAACGTAGGCACGGCACAATTCCAAGATCTTAAGAGTGGACAGACATGCCCATACAACAGCAATACGACAGAATATTCATGGTATACCGTCGACCTTAAGCTCTCCTTTAACAAGTCATTCTCCTATTATGGCCATAAGATTACTGTGAAGGGCAAATGGCAAGAAAGAAGCAGCGGTTCTAAAAAGGACGTGGCTCTCGACAACGACATCAACGGCTTCGTTCGTCCTATCAATTTGAAGGTGGAGCCTTCTGGCGACAACATGGTGTTCACGTGGGAGAAGCAAGGCTATAATTCGTAGGTTTCAGAAATGATGTAACCATCTGTAAATCAATATCGTTTTGGGAGAAGATTGGCTTCACGTAACAAACCTGCACCAAAAAACAGAAAAATAAATCTAAAGAAACTCAAATGTGGTGCAGTTGCCATCTTTACAGTGCAAAGATACAAAAATTCTTTCAAACTCAGTCCACTTCTTCCAATTATTTTTTCTATCCACCTTTCACGATTCTTGAACAGTGGATTTGATACAGGACAGCGCAACTACATCACTATCGATTGATAAGAAATCAAACTCAACAAAATGCACGTTTGAGAATGGTTTATAGTATGATTATTCGCGTAAAATCATACTCGTATCATAAATAGTTTTAATATCAGGCTCACTGCAAGGTCGTTTTATCCGAGTTCGTCAATCTAGGCGTAACTTTGCATCACAAAACGATTCGTGCTATCGTGTTAGCCAATTGCTAATATATAATCACTACTGTCCAAAGAAATTTTCCCATAAGGTCAACTGACCATCATCGGAGTCATTCTGAGGACGTTTGGGCTTAACAAATAGCTCACCTAAAGGTTTCCTTTCAAAGAGGACTTTACCAATGGCAGCAGATAATATATAAAGATTTTGATCAATATGATATACCTTCTTAGCTATGGCAAGCAGCAGATAATCGCATATGGCAATCCAAATCTGCGAGAATACAGCATTCTGGCTCGTTCCATAGAACGACTTGATATGCAGTCGTTGTTTGATCCATTTAAAGAAACATTCCACTTGCCAGCGCTCTCTATAGAGTTCCGCTATAGTCAGGTAGGAATGAGTGAAATCGTTGCTCAGAAATCTATAAATGTTGCCGGTAGCATAATCCTCATAAATAACCATGCGGAGTGCGTCTGGATACCATTGTGAGGTTTTCTGTCCAGTAAGCCTAATAATGGCATCACTCACAACACCAGTCCGCTTGTCTACGGGACGTTCCTCCAGCACTTCATATTTCATGTTATCCTTGGCTCTTGTTACAAAGAACGCTTGCTGACGATGAAAGTGATTAAACAGCTGCTTGAAGTCGACGTAGCCTTTGTCCATGAGATAATAGCTTCCAGGCTCTACAGGAATCAAACTCATTGTCTTAGAGTCATGAACTGCAGCTTCTGTAAGATAGATGAATGTCGGTATGGAACCACGCCGATCCAACAACGTATGCATCTTCACACCACCTTTGTCATGATGCAGACGAGCCCATGGACAAAGCTGAAGGCACAACTTGATAGTGCTGCTATCAAAGGCGTACACGATAACATCCACGTCAAGACGGGAAGGTTCATCTTGGTACAGCTCTCTTGCCCAAGCAATCAGTATCTGACCGAAATCATGGTATATACGCCAATCCTTGGTCTCATTGATATGAGCCAAAGTGGAACGTTGGATATACTTTATTCCGCTCGAATAGAGTTTGGAAGAGAGTGCAACCAGCGTTGCATCAATGCCGCGGAGACTAACTTGGTCAGTGAACTGCGCAAAGCTCATCACCATAAACTGGTCTCTGCATTTGAACTCGATGGCATGTCTATTGCCATTGTATCTCTTTACGCACTTGTCGAATTCATATCTTGGTATGAGCGACATGATTTGAGCGAATACGGTCTTTCCTTGATTCATGATTTCAGTCTCTTGCAATACAATTTGCAAAAGTACAAAATCAAATCTCGAAAAAATCAAATTCGTATAACTCATTGAATATAATTAATTTAAATCATGTCCAAGATTTTTTCTTTGGACAGCAGTGATATATAATATAAGATAGGTCAGGATAATGCCTAAACATTTCTTGCTTTTCCATACAACTGGACAATAGTCAAAGAAATAAAGCAAATTCAATTCTTTGGTACCTTTTGCATGTAGAAATGAGACCAAACTAACAAAATTGGTTCGAAAATGGCTGGTTTTGAGGACTAATTTCCTGAAAATGCTCCTACTCATAATAATTTTGCATCGTCATTTCGCGAATGTCACACTTGCTCAAAGGAATTAAATCAATAATGCGTATGTCAGAAAACAAGAAAACCAACGTCCAGAAGGACACAGACCTCCATCAGCAGGTAGAAGAGCTCAAAGAGCGCATGAAAGCTATGGAGAACATCCTTGACAACGGCAAGGAGATTTTAACCGTTGAAGAAGCTGCCAAGTTCATGGGCATCGCTCGCAGTTCTCTCTACAAGATGACCTCAGACCAGTTGATTCCTTTCTACCGTCCAAACGGCAAGATGATCTACTTCGAGAAGTCAGAGATTCTCGCTTGGATTCGTCGCAATCGTCAGAGCTCTAAGACAGAAATCCAAGAGGCTGCTATCATGCATGAGCAGAAGCTTGGTATGAGAAGCGCACAGACAGGCAGATAATTTGTTCTTCCATGGTGAATAAGAATTGTTCTTCCTATATCAATGATATTCGATGTTCAGGTCTGAACACTATCCATTTCATTACGGTGCCATTAACCAAAGGGCTATTCATTTCCCTTTTGTCATTGATACTGGATATAGGAGAACAGTTCTTTCGCCTATCCTTCGCTAATTCCGGTTACTCGGAAGAACAAATTCTGATTCCGGCACCTGCAAGGCGAGAACGTAAATCAACCAAAGTATGGCAAACAAAAATGATAATACACTTCACTTCGGGAAAGTTCGTGTCGAGCTCTCTCCAGAGGCTTGTGAATACCTTGGTGGGATAACAAATGGGGTAACAATCTGGAATATCTATTCGGAATTACTGAATCAGTTATCCCAAACCAATGGTACTATCGTCAAGCGAGGCATTCAGATCACCCTATCAGAGGGAGAACTGGATTGCTCGGTCAACTCTCTCTGTAAGCGACTCGGCATAGGACCGAAACCAATGACCAAGGTACTGGACAGATTTGTTGAACTCAGTCTTATCTGTCGCACTCCTTCCAAACTGGCATCCATAGCAGATATGGTATCTGTTGTTGGATGGACTGATGAAGATGGCTATCATGAGTTACGCCATTCTGGAGAACAAAAGGCTGACATAATACAGAGTCCTACGGATGCTGTTAAGGACAATCCTTCTCCCTCTGGTCATAATCCCGATGGCACACCCATTGAGCAACCTGACAAGCAGATTTTGCCCGATGAGTGTTCCAACCAGGATGCAGACGAGCAGCATATCAAAGTTGACAATGCTGAGCAGTTCCAATCTGGCAACCTTCAGCAGTCTGACGAGCAGGCACCTGATGATTCACCAGACAAGGCTGATAACCCTTCGGAGTCTATCGATGCTCAGGAACCTGACACATCTTCTAATATAGATACGCACGAAACTTCTGATGAAGATCCGTCCGTTTCTGAGGACTTGCAGGAGCAAGGAGATTCGTCACCGACAGAGGCACCCCCACTGTCTATGACTGACATCGTAAACCAGATGACTGGAGCCAACCAAGGCTTTGTAATTCCTTCGGTTATCACAGCTCCACCTGTAAGGCAAAAGCCTCACGGCAAGCGTTCAAAAGTCGAAAACCAAGGCTGAAAGCCATGCCGTAAACGGGTAAAAAATAGGTAGGTGATTTTTCAAAGCAAGTTAGTGTTTTGAGTACTCAAAACCTACTCATTTTTCACCACCTCTGGCGGTTCGATGAGTCTGACAGCAACGGTCTTACGACCTGCCGAATGACGCTACGCTGCTTCCTATGAGTATTGGCTGTGACTTCAAGATCCATCGCTATGCTTCTGGAACTTTCAGTCACTCCCAGTACTCGTTAGCCAGAGTTGAAAAATCACCTGTAAGCCTTGGTTAAAGCATCCTGCGATATTCCATCATCAAATGATGCCAGAGGGCTTTACACCGATGCCGGAGAGTTATTCATTTGGAGGCTACTGCACAGAACCTATAGAAGGATTGGCAATGCCATACTGCCTATGGATATGGCAGAGCACACGCCATCGATCTGCCTAATGCTGTCAGAACATTGGCGCTATGTTGAACTATAATTTTACAAGAATATGTCAAAACAAAATAGAATAGATACACAGCAGAAAGGCGGTCGCCCTAAACTCGAATTATATCAGAAGCGTCGCCACCAGTTCAAAGTTTCATACAATGACACTGATCTGGAGAAGATGGAAATGGAAGCGAAGAAGCATAACAGAACACCTAAAAAGTGGATGCACGATGCACCACTCCAAAAGACAGATGTGGCATATACGGATGAGGAACAGACTGACTATGTCCGTAAGCTTGCTGGCATGGCAAACAACGTAAACCAGATTGCTCACCAGGCAAATCTTGGAGGTCTGTATTCCCTCGAAGATAAGTGCAAGGAAGTACTGAATCTGATCATCACTTTGATAACCCGAATCTTCAAAGGTGGTGACTTGTCGAAAGCCTAATGGGAGAACAGTCTGGAATAACAAATCAGCAAAACAAATGGGATAACAATGGTTGCAAAGATTGTAAAAGGACAGAACTTCAAAGGTGCCATTGATTACATCACTGACATCTACGGCAAGGACAAACAAAAGAAGGGTGCGCGTCTGATTTATCATTCTTCGGGAATACCGCCCAATGTGGATAACAGAACGATGGCTATGCTTATGGATTCGTATGCCCGAAAGGGAGATCATAATCTTGGGGAGCCAGTACGACACTTCATCCTGTCTTTTTCCAGATGGGACAGTCCAAAGCTGACAGACGAATTGATGACCAGGATATGGCTTGAGTTCTTAACCCGAATGGGCTACAAGGACACAGAGAATGTCCTTGCTCGTCATAAGTCAGCAAAGAATCCTCACATGCACGGCTTAACCACTCGTGTTGATTCTAACGGCAACGTAGTTAGCGACTCTTTTGAAGTAGGACGTGCCGCTCGTGTAGCACTTGAACTTACTCAGAAATATGGTCTTCACATATCGTCAGGAAAGGTAGATGTCAGCCGTGACAGGCTTCGTGGTAAGGATAAGGCAAAGTACAAAATCTATGATGCCATCTGTGCTGCAAAGGAAAAGACTGAAACCTGGAAAGGCTTTGAGAATGAACTTGCAAAGGATGACATCAAGATGAAACTCCATGTCAACAATGTGACCGGAAAGATTCTCGGTGTTTCATTCAGCACAGACGGATTCAGTTTCAGCGGAAGACAGATTGACAAGTCTATGACTCTGGCAAAACTCTCTGAGAAGTACGGCGATTTTATTGAGATCGTTCATGAAAACGTCCGTGAGCACTACGAGGAGAAGCGTGAAGCCTACCTGCATCGCTTGCCTATGAGCGAGTATTTCACTGCTCTTCGCACCACTAAGACGTTCGATGACATTTATCCTAATGGAGTGCCAAAACTCAAATTGCCTAGTGTCAGAACGGCTATCGGTGATTCAATGTACGACAAGTTGGTTGACCAAGGCGACCTCATTCCATCCAAGGATGGCAATTCTGACTTCGTACCTCTGGCAGTACTGCTATTCGTCATTCTTACCCCATATCAGCCTCAGTTGTCTGTTGGTGGTGGAGGTGGAGGTCAGTCAAGTGGCTGGGGTAAGAAGGATGATGACGATGAACGCTGGAAGTTCAAGTTCAACATGAGCGTTCTACATTCCAAGTCTAAGAAACCACAGTATAAACCAAAGCGATAAATTATGGCTAAGAAAAAAGAACAGGAACCCAAATCTGAGGGTGCTGTTATCATCGAGCAGGTTAGTCAGATCAACCAGACGATACAGGCACAAGGCAGCAGCAATCGCACTCGCCATAATGCCGTCATGAACGGTCTTGCCTCGTTAGGACTGTATTTTGGCATGACCATCAATGATGATGGCACTGTAGATGAATACAATAAAGATGCGCTGAAGGTAACTTTCAATCAAGAAGGCCATAAGACTATGGCAGAATCCATTCTTGCCAGAATGCCAAAGCCTGCGCCTCCAAAGGTAGTTCCAGCCACGGTTGATGATAGCGTTCATTACAAGAACAATGACTATCTAATGGAGCACCTGCTTATTCGTTGGATGAATTGGAAAGGTGATCGCTACAAAGAGGAGAAGGAAGAAATTCTTGCTATCGTCAAGGAACACATAAGGACAATTATTCTCGAACACTACGAGCAGGAAGCCAAGAAGAAAAAGAGAAAGTCTTCATGGCGTAAGACTAAGCGTAGATTTGTGAAGTTCTACAGTGGATATGTCTCAGACAAGATCAAACACATGATAGCCTTCACTGTTGCCATCATGGGTGTTGTCTTCGGTGTTGCTGCTTATGTCGCAGTGGATGCGTATAAGGCTAAACTCGATGATGAGTTTTTCGAGTACAGAACCATTCGCCCTTTCCTCGTTGCAGACAAGGATTACTTTACGACCATAGAGAACCTGAAGGAACTCATTCGTCGGGAGGACAAGCAGCACCTTCGTAATGCTTACGATTCCGTTGCCTTCGAGAAGTACATGAAGAAGGAATGGGAGAAGCGTCAGCATCAGGAGGCTGAAAAGAAGAGATTAGAGAATCAGAAGTGATCGTTATATGTAACTACTCAGCACCCCTATAGAAAACTTCTCGTTAATAAACCATAAACTTGATTTTGCTTATTTTCATCACTGTCACAAACTCTCTAATGATTGAGTCGATGAGGGCGTTGGCTGTTTAAAACAGCTCATTTAGTGAGTTCTTTTGCGATGATGTGAGCAACGTGTCTTCTTTGGCTATTATCGCTCTTCAATAAATTATCTGTCAGGAGATACGTTTTTGCATTTTCCTTAAATCAAAAGTCTGCGTTAAGGGATGTAAATCGTGATTTTGCCATATGAATAAAAATGCTTTTCTTTGCACCCAAAATGGCGAGAGACTGTACTGACATAGATGTTGTATTGCGCCAGATAAACCAGCGTCTGCGCAAGCTTGAGAAGTCCGACTCCGAGAAGAATGAGGAGATCGGACGCCTCAATCGTGTCATTAACCAGAAGAACGTAGAGATACATAATCTAAAGTCGGAACTTGCTTCCACGAAATCAGAACTTGCCGTAGCAAAAGGGCGCATCAGGGAACTCGAGGAAGATGATGACGATATGTCAAGTACATCAGGAAAGCCCGAGAAGAACAGCAGTAATAGCAGTATTCCTCCTTCCCAAGAAAGTATCGCATCCCGTGAGCTGCGCAGGACAAAGTCTCTTCGCAAGCCAACCGGAAAACCGAGCGGTGGACAGCTTGGTCACAAGGGACACACACTACAGACCATTGCTGAACCGGATGTGATTGTAAAGCACGAACCTGCCTATTGTAAATGCTGCGGTAGGCCCTTGATTGATATACCGTGCAGGAAGATTCGTAAGACACAGATTGTTGATATCAAGGTGGTCGTAGAGACCTGTGAGGAGCAGTATTACGAGAAGGTCTGCGAATGCGGTTGTGTAAACAACTGCGAAGCTCCCAACTGCCGTATCAAGTATGGTGACAACCTTCGTGCACTGGTGACATACCTTAATGTCGTGCAGTGTATTCCATTCAAAAGAATTGCAGAGCTTATATCCGACCTCTCCGGTCAGAATATAAGCGAGGGGACTGTACAGAACATACTAAAAGAGAATAGTGGCAAGGCAGATACTGTATACGAGGAAATACGCAAGAGGCTGGAAACGGCACCGGTCGTAGGAGCCGATGAAACGGGGGCTGCGGTAGGAAAGCATCTGCATTGGAACTGGATTTTTCAAAACGACCTACTTACATACGTGTACCAGTCTGAATCACGAGGTCAGAAGGCCATAGACTCAAAGTTTCCAAAGGGACTCCCAAATTCAACACTTGTGACGGACAGGCATCAGAGTTACTTCAATATGACTATTAAGGACCATCAGGTCTGTCTGGCTCATCTCCTCAGGAATGCAGAATATCTGAACGAACTGGATCCGAGTCAGGACTGGTCACGAAGATTCGTTCATCTAATAGAGCACTCTATAAATATCAGAAAGGAAGACCGCATTACCTATAGAAAGATAAAGGTGCTGAAGACAAAGATGAAGAATCTCTTGGGTGAAAGTCTCACACATCTTGATAACGAGTTTGAGAAATTCAAGAGAGGCATCCTTAAAGTCCAGGATTATCTATTCACCTTTCTATCCGATTCGAACGTTCCTTACGACAACAATGCCAGTGAGCGGGGAGTTAGGAAAATCAAGATAAAGCAGAAGGTCAGCGGTTGCTTCCGAACTGACAGCGGTGCCGATGATTTTGCCAAGTTACACTCCATCGTAGAAACTGCCATGAAGAACGGAAATTCTAAATACAATGCAATTCTTGCTGTAGTACAACAGTAAGACGATTACTTATGCCAATAGGGATACTTCTATGGGTGCTGAGTAGTTACCGTTATATCTTTATTTATTAACAATTTAACAACTTTAAGACAATGCAAAACAAAATCATTGTAACGGTTGGACTTAAGGGTGGCGGAGGTAAAAGTACCGTGTGTGCTAACCTCGCTATGCACCTTGTTGACAAGGGCATCCCTGTTATTGTCTATGATGCGGACATCCAGCAGACGCTTGTCCGTCATCGTCAGCGTGAACTGGCAGAGCATCCTGATGCAGAACTGCCATATCAGTTATTGCCTTTCAGCACAGCCAATGCTGACGAGGTGAAGTCAAACATGCAGAAGTTGAAGGAGGTTCCGGCAGTTATCCTCATTGATTGCCCTGGCAACATCAATGATGCTTGCCTTCAGCACATCTACGCTGCTGCTGATTTAGCCGTGGTACCAACTCGCTATGACTTCGACAATCTCGACACGACAATCCTCTTTGCAGATTTGTTCGTTCAGATTAGTAAGGCTAAGATGCTGTTCATTCCTAATTGCATCAGTGAGATTGAGTTGCGACGCCCTGAGATTCAGGATGCTCGCAACAAAGCCAAAGACCTTCTTGAAGTTTATGGCGATATTACACCTCGTATCAAGCAATGCGTTACTGTGAAGTGCTACAGTACCATCTTCCAACATGACAAGTATCAGCGTAATGCGGTGAAGTTTGCTTTTGAGAAGATTATTGACGAAATACAGGTGTAATCATAGCATACTTTGGGAGCTAAACCTGATCTTCAAACATTAGAACCGTCTGGCTATAGGCTTAATCGCTTATAACCAGACTGCTTGTCAGTTTAACTATCCGATTCTTTCGCAGTTGAAATACGAATAGTTCATGTGGCTGGGATCAACATCTATACCGTACTTACACATTTATGTCATTTAGTATTAGAGATTACCATATAAAACTCGTCTGGGAAATGAACCTTCAAGTACATCATCTGGAATGCAAGGAATGTATAGCAAACAGTATGTGACTTGTTAAATAAGTAAACTCCATCCTTATCCATTTTATTCCATACTTCTTCAAGAACACATTTGTCATAACCATTTGATATACCACCATCTATAAATTTTGTATGGAAAACGTCAACTTTATCTTTCTTCCTTTTTCCGATTGCTTTTCTACAGTCATCGCTTTCGGCACGAGTAAAATTAGCTATAAGACGAAGCAACAACATTAGTTGTTCCTGGTACACCATAACTCCATGTGTCTGTTTAAGATATTTCTCCATGATAGGAAGTTGGTATTTTATAGCTGAATCACCATTCTTCCTGGAGATATAATCTGGTATAAAATCCATAGGTCCTGGTCTGTACATAGCATTTAATGTGCATAAATCTTCAAACTTAGGCGACTTCATGCTTAACAGAATCTTCTTAATAGAATTTGATGAGAATTGTGTGACACCATTAGTCTCTCCATTAGCAAATGCTTCAAGTGTACTTTGATCATTTGTATCGATAGAATCAATATCTATAGAGATTTGTTTTTTCTGTTTAATGAGATCTATAATTTTGTGCATCTGTGTGAGCATATCCCAATCAAGAATATCTATCTTTATAGGTCCGGCATCCTCAATTATATGACCATCATAAACAGTGACTACCTTACCGTCTACAATTGCCATCGGCGTGTAATATGAAAGAGGAAGTTTGGACATAGCAACACCGCAGGCATGTATACCATGACTGATGAAAGTTCTTTCATTATCTCTTGCATGGTTATATGTTATTATATAAGAGACATTTGTTTCTCCATACCGTTCTTTTAGATAATCAACAATAATATCCATAGAACCCTGCTCGCAGTCAATGTCAATGTCTGGCATGACGTTTCTTTCTGGACTCAAAAAACGTTCAAACAACAAGTCATGTTTCAATGGGTCAACTTTTGTAATACCAAGACAATAGCAAATTAAAGAACCTGCAGAACTACCACGTCCAGGACCAACAAGTATATTAAATCCTTCTCGTGCTATACGAACCATATCTTCAATTATGAGGAAATAGTCTGCAAAATTCTTTTCTTTGATAATATCTAACTCAAATTGTAGCCTGCCCACAACTTCTTCGGGTATAGAACTTCCATAAAGTTTTGTTGCTCCTTGGAATGCCAGATATTCAAGATAAGCATTGGCATTTTCATAACCCTCTGGAAGAGGATAGTTTGGTAAAGCTGGTGCTATCTTTTTAGGTAGCTCAGGACAAGTTGTTGGTGGAATAATATAATTCATAGTTTATAGTTAATAATAGTTTTATCCGATTTTCTCGCATGTAAGTCTTCCCATATTGACAAGACCAGCTTTCAATAGGTCAATACCATATTTGTTTAGAAACAATCGGCCTATCTGTTCTTTATTCTGAGACAATGCGCTCAACGGTGATGTATTCGTCTTGGTTACATAATCCACAGACATACCTTTCTCTAAACGGACTCCGTTGATTGTTCCGCTGTTCTTAACTGAAATTTTCCAAAGTGCCATAGTTTTCAAATTTTTAAACGATGCAAATTTAGCTGGCATGTATGCCGAATCAGGGCATACAATCAAGTTTATTGCATTATATAGTCCAAATAGAAGTATTTTATGCCCATTTCCAAATCCATTCTTGTACTTTGAGCCTTAGAATCCTCACCCAAGAGAATACTAAGGTAGTTCCAGAAAGACTGTCGGTGATGATGATATTTGAGATGAGCCATTTCGTGCAAGATTACGCTATCAGTATAACTTTCAAGCATCAAGAGAATCTTAGGAGAAAGCTCAATCCTTCCATCATGAAAACATCGACCTAATGTTTTACCTCTTAAGAGTTTTACAGAAACACTCTTAGCCTTTAACCCTTTCTGCTGTTCCCAGTAATGCAATCTATCGGGTAAGACCTTTTCTGCGATTGATATTATACATTCTTTGAGCTTAATACGCAGCCAATGTTGTAATAGCCTATTGCCCCAGCTTGTACGATCGGAGTATATGACATCTAAATTTCTCCCATCAAACTGCGTAATTACAGAACATACTCCTGATCTGAAATACATATCTCGTCCAGGACATGGGAACCTTGATTCTGACAACAATGTGTCATAATCAACCTGATGACAGGTGAGCCGAAAGTATTTTGAACAGATGCGAGTATTGGCATTTATTATAAATCTACCTTTTGCGCTCATATCTTCATCTTCCACATTTTATCTAATATAGACTGGTATCTATTAGGCCACGAGCCAATCTGTAGCCCATAGAATCTTGTTCCTTTATCGTGTTCAGCTCGCATTCTGGCTTTTGTTGTTGACTTAGGCAATGGAAACTCAAAGTCACTTATTATCAAAACGTCAGCCATACAGAAATCCTTCTTCTGCAACGCATCCAGTGCGCTGTTTAACATTTCCTCTCCATCTGTTCCACCGCTAAACCCTTCTTCAAGGAATTTATTCAGTTTGCGCCAGTTTGCAGGATTTGTCAATTCCAATGCTCTGGAACGTACAGAGAATGTAATAACAAAGCACTTGCGTTTCTTCTTCTTTGCTAATCGAAGGAGCTGGATCAATAATGAATGAGCAACTTCTTCAGGTTTGCCGCTCATTGACCCACTTGTGTCTATACTGACAATAATCGGTCCCATTTCCAAACGAGGCTTCGTTTGATGCTGCTGAATCTGCTTGTCCTGACTCTTTAATGGTGGTCTGTTCGCGAATATCTGTAATTGTTTCCCAGCAAACTTTTTGTAGAACAAAGTTTCTGTTTCCTGGTCAGATAGTATTGCCGTTTCTATTGGCATCATGTGAGCAACGTCATCCCCGATGGAAATCTGTTCAATTTCTACGGTCTTTGCTGGAGTCGATAGCAATATAGGAATATATTTATATGTAATATCATCTTTCTCATCCTTACGTTGTGGTTGTTCTCGACCGATGATTTTTACTATTTCCTGCAGTGCAGGGTATCGATAGTATGTGTTATCTATTTTCTTTCGGCGTTTATAGTCTGATAGCCCCCATTCTTTAATATGCCTTTCCCATGATTGAGCATTCTTCTCCAGTATTTTCTTTTCCCTTGCGTCTTTTCTGGAGTCACATGCCTTCATCCAGTCTTCACATAGAGCATCTATTACATCCTGAACATTGTTTTCTTTGAACTGTTCGACATATCCTGCGATATTCACATCCGTTGGTTCATAGTTTTTGCTGACATACTCATAGACTGATGGCCAAAGCTCACGCTGCTTATCCAAATCTGCATTTTTGTACCGTCCAATATAAGCTTGCTCCTTTTTGTGAGCTTCTTCTACAGGCACGAATGCAGATAGCATTGCCGACAGGAATGCCAGCAAGTCATCTTTCAGCACCTCCATCCATAATGGATCCTGACTATCCAGCTGAGGATTTGAATCTATGACGGATTTAAGATAGGCTCCAAGAATATCACCTTTTTCGATACTCTTAGGCATTTCTCCGCAATCCATATAGAAGTCAAATGCCTCATTATATGTTGCCAGACGATTATCTATGTACTCCTGGTTAGTCATTAGCGAATGAGCAGTTTTGTATTCTTTATCTTTATTTCAAGTTCTCCAATCTCCTTTTCTGTCTTGGATAATTGTCGCATTATAAGTTTCTTATCGTCAGACGACACAAAAATATTGGTACTATTGGCGAATAATGACTGTAATTCAGCGAAGTCTTTCTTTATTGATTCGCATTCCTCAAAGATGATCTCTGTACTTGTAAACGAAGAGGTTTGTTGTTCCTGACCTTTTGCTCCAAATCGGCTTTTCCTTTTGAAGGCGTATGGGATGCTATCAACAATAATACCTCCGTTACACTTTTGAAGTTTCAACTTTGTAAGTTTACCATTCGACATTTTGTAGTCGAAAGGAGCACCGGTATAGATTGCATGAATCATCCAACAGTTGTTCCTATCGTCAAAATAGAGGATGCCATCAGTTGTTTTCTTTGTGTCAACATGATTGTAATCTGCTTTTGAGAAAAGGCATTTCCCCTTGTTGAATCCATCGACTGTGTAATAAAAGTAATTTGTCACTGCGAACTCATCATCATCTTCGGTGATTGGAACCCTTCCCTGTGGCATGTTTGCAGAGAGTTGGGCTATGAGTTTGTCTAATGCAGTTTTGTTTTCAGCAATGCGAACGTCGATCCCTGATGTTATGGCAGAGGGTACAATCTCCAGAACCTTCGATATTGTCTGAGTCTTGTTCCACAGACAATGTATCAATAGCAAACAATCTGTTATGTTGATACTATCTCTATCGTTTAACCACGCTGAAGCTTGCATCAAATGGAACACCTTCTTCCAGCGTCTATCGGATATGTAATAATCCATTGGAGAGAAATCTTCGCTTTTCATTTCCTCCTTGATGGCTTTACGAATAGCAGTGATGACATGACAAACATCATCAGGTATGACAATATCTGATATGGAAGATTGCCATGAATGATACAACTCCTCTGTAATTAGGAGTGACGGCGGTATGATAGGGTCGCTATTGCTTTTCTCCCTTACCATCTTGTAGAAGGTCGTTTCACTTGAAATACAGTTGGAAACGATGCGAACAAGAAAACGATCCCACAAAGCTTCAAGTCCTTCATCTTCCGCTGGCAACTCATTGCTGGCAGCAATTAAAGCCTTCATGGGAAGCTTCAGTGTATCAGAACCATTCTTGAAGATACGTTCATTGATGGCTGTAAGCAAGGCATTCTGAATAGAAGGTCCGGCTTTCCAAATTTCATCAAGAAAGACAATCTCTGCATCTGGCAAATAACCATCCACCAAACGCTCATATCTATCCTCGTTTTTGAGTTTGGATATAGACACAGGACCAAATATCTCGTCTGGAGTAGAGAAACGAGACATCAGGTATTCAAATGCCTTTGCGTCTTTGAATACCAATTTTAATCTTCGTGCCACCATACTTTTAGCAGTTCCTGGAGGTCCGAGCAGGAACACACTTTCACCAGCAATGGCTGCAAGTAGTGCCATACTCATTATATGCTGTTTCTCGTATATGCCATCGGTCATATACTTTATCAAGCTTGAAGCGTGGTCTTTGACAGACAACGTATCACAGAATAGTGAAGGTTCTTTTTTCTTGCCCATCTTACAGTTAGTCTAAAAAGTCACACGAGTCCCAATCTGGATCATCATATTCATGTCCATCTGGATATGTAGAATAGTCATATTCCAAGTTGATCTCGACATTAAAGTTGCGAACCCATAACAAATCGAATATAGAGAAACCGACATGTTCATATAGGTTATGGAAAGCATAAACCAGATGCATGTCAGCGCTAAACTCTCTATCAAGATGCTCATTCCAGTTGTTCGTCCCGTTCTCTTCGGGTTCATCATCAAGATACAGCACATAGTTTTCTGAAGGAGCCTCACTCTCAATATTATATTTGATTGAACTTTCAACTCCATCTTCATACAACGGCATGTAACAATCATAAGTGCCATTAAGAATACACCACATTTTTTTTGCTCTATTGCTCTGAACAGGATGTATTAGGGGATAGTCATAGCCGAGATAGCATTTCCCTTGTGCAAATATCTCACCAGAAAGGCCTGCGCTCTTAACTGCCTCCATCATTTTTATAGTTCTTTCCCTTGTGTCTAACAGTTGCTTCTTCAAAGCCTCGTTAAAGTCCGTCAAGAGCCGTTTGTTCTCTTCATCCAAAACAAAGAGACTGTTCAATAAATTTTTCCTGACTTCCAAAAGACTCCGAATGGCAATAGTATCAGCATCACCACTACGCCAGTTATTCTTGCTTTTATCAAACAACAGAAGTATCTGTTGCTCGATTTCCTTGATAGCAGGAGTGTTAAACACCTCTTGTACAGTCATATTATGTTGTATTATATCCATAGACAGGTCATTGAATTTATTGATAATCAGATTGCTCTTTACCTAGTTTTCTTCACTCAATTCAAGAATTAACCTAACAAGTTCAAATACATACCCAAAGCAAGGCTCATAACTATCTGCGTCATCATCAGGTTCGCAGCCTAATAGCTCCGACAGATGAAAGCTAACAGCTTCAATATCCGACTTCCTGATAAGCTCGCTTATCAGGTAAGATTGAAGCTCTGGGATATAATCAAACTTAGGACATTCTTTCAGATAGTCAAAAATCTTTGCGTACTCTATTTCTTCTTCTTTGTGCGAGCATTCATACCAGCATCTCCTTCCGCACAACAACAGCTCAAATCTCTTGTTCTCTATTTTTGAGAATACTTGTCGAGCATGTGTGGTTACATTTAACTGTTCTATTTGATAATCCCTGTTATAGCCAATGACCACATCACTTTCGGCGTGATAGCCAATGATTTCACTCATATCACGGTAGTCAATGAAACATGAATTAGAATCTGTCTCAATGACATAACCGTCAACACCTTTTATTATTTCTTTGATCATACTTAAACTATTTTTTATGTGCAAAGTTACGGATGCGGTGTGCCGATTTTGGGCACAGGCTTGCTAAATTTGGAATATTGGGCTCATTTATGTGAGTAATTAAAGAGCATTGCGACTCGGAGAAGGTCTGATTCTTCCACCTGCTTGATGCCCCCAACAACCTGAGTGTCACTTTCGAATGTAGAGATCAAGTTATTAAAGAAAGGCATTTCTTCCATCAGAAGAGGAGTAGATTTACCAATGAATATGAATAGCATGATGTTGTTTATTGAGCCATCATATCCTGCAATCTCCTTCTTAATGGAAGTTATCACTTCCTCCATGCGGTTTGAAGAATTGATGTCCGTCGTAGCTTCTATTGCCGTTACTGGACCTCCTTCGCAGAAGAGGTTAACAAAATCAGAGTCATCGACGTTAATGATATTCTTCCCAGTGATAATTTCATTATATAGTTGAAGACATTTTTCGTAATTTTCCTTGTCAGACTTTTGGTATGAGTCATTATCGATAAGGGTTGCCCTCCAGCTATTGAGAAAAGCTATAAATCTGCTATTTGTAGTGTCCATATAAAACCCCATTTCTTGTTATCAATCAGTAAAAAAATCAAAATGCCCATGAGTATGTAGGCAATTGTGCCAACTTTCTGCCCTTGGCCATCCTTTATCGCTACCAACTTCGATGTAGCAGAACATACAGATTGTCGTTAGAGCAACGCTGATACAGTATGCTTTCAAACAACGCAGCATTATATATTTCCAGTCTCTTTTCATATTCTTGTTATATCAGTCTAGGAATGGATTTATCGAATATAAAGGTCTCTTTAGCGATGAAGTCTTTTCCGTTGTAACGATGTAGCTCAATAGTATTGCTAACATCACAACCTCGCTCGTCCTCAAACACATTGTAGTATGATGGACGATACAGTGTCCAGGTATGTTCTATAACATCATCAAATGATTCAAACAAGGAAACGTCATCTGGCACAGGTACGTTGGAACCATTAGTTAGATTCCTTCTACACTGTGATGCGAGAACAATGATTAAATGAAGTTCTTTTGAGATAGCCTTCAAGGTTTGACATATATAACGGATATTTTCTTGGCGGGATGTTCCTTTGGTTGTATTGAGGAGCTGCAGGTAATCAATCAGCACAAACTTTACACCATGTTCTTGAACCAAGGTATAGAGTTTTCTTTTCAACTCCTCAACATCTATAGCTGGTGTATCATCTATATATAGGGGCTTTTCGCATATATCAGCCACGCTGTCATCAACTTGTTTGTTGTCGAATATGTCCCAAAAGTCATCGGAAGCAATATCTTCGCGTGATACTCCTAATACAATCTGCAAAATTCTTCTAACAAAGACTTCTTTTGCCATCTCCGGGCAGAACACAACAGTTGGAATGTCGTTATCAAGAGAAAGAATCTTTGCTAACGAAGCAAGAAACGTTGATTTGCCAATAGCAGGTCGCGCTCCCAACACAATCAAGTCATCATTGTATTTGTCAATGACTTGACTCATAATAAAATCATCAAATTTACGTTGCATATTTGTAGAGTTTACAATTGTGAGTGCAAAAATAAATGCGACCTATGCCGAATCGCTGCACAGGTCGCAAGTATTTTTCAAAAACGCCGAAATTTATCTGATTGTCTTTATCGGATCACCGCAATATTCCTTTCTTTTACACTTCTTACATTCGATGCCACACCATACTTTATCAAACTCATCCATCGCTGTTTCTACAATTGATGGCTCATCCGTAAGTATGCCAGCTTCAAAGTTTCGACGGTTGGGAGCTTTCATGCCCATGCCTGCACCGGTAAGATTTGCACTTCCGATATAGCAGACATTCGTATCTATTACAATTATCTTAAAGTGTACACGAGGGCACATAAAGCGTTCCATGCCGTCAAACAGCCGTGGGTAACGATCAAAGTCATCACGAAAGTTCTGTCCAGGTTCTTTTGCATGTAGCATACGAATCTCAACGCCTTTCCCGATTAAATCAGACAGTACACCAAGGAATGGCTTTTCAGTCTTTCCTTGGATGACATATAGGTCTTTGATGTCAGCTGTACCTATCCAAAGTGAATGTTTCGCCTTTGATGCCAGGAGCAGGACGTCTTCATAGTGTTCTTTGTCTGATATAAATTTAATCATGCTTAAATTTGGATTATGAAAGTCTAATCATTATTAGCTTCATTACATATAACAATCAATCTTTCGATTTCTTTCACCAGTTCTCCGCTATCGATATGATTGTATTTGTTGTTGTAAGCATACCACCAATCACTTGAAGATTTGTTGTAGGATTCTAATCCTTCAATGTTTTCAATTTTTGTTTTTATCTCTTGAATGATTTGTGTACCAGGAGCCTTGCGTATTCCAATTTCAAAATCGCGAGGTTTTCCATCATTTTGATCTGCTATCCAACAAATACAAGGGTACAAGTTTCCTACAACAACTCCAACGCTGATCCATTGGCGACACCAATCTTGATCACGGGTTATTTCAAATTCCATATTGTTTCCAGCAACGAGATATGCTTTTGCGTTTGGCACCTGTTCACATATCGCGTTGAACAGTTGTTTTCGTTGTGAAACTGTCGATGACAATGGAATACACTCTACAGCAGGAGCAATCATTTCATATACACGTTCGTATATTTTTATTAAACGTGCAAAAGAGGACGATGCGTATTTGTAGCTTTGCTCAGCATTATACGTTATTTGATAATCAGTTAACTCTTTGACTATAGGGTCAAATAGTAAGCTTTCTGCGTTACTTTCATATTCTTCGTAATCTGAAGTGCTATCACTCTTGCTTCTATTGCTTTCAAATGATATGGCAGCTATATTACCTATTGAATTTAGCCAGAACTGATCATATTCACGATATTCACCTTGTCTGTTATTTATTCGGTTTTGTGCTATAATATGGTCAAAATCCCATGGACGGTTATAGCTTTCCCACATATCTTGACGAGCAGGATCATAATTTGAGAAATGTGAATTTATGTATTCTCGTTCCGCATAAATAAGCATTTCACTAGGAACATCTACCCAATAGCCATCTCTCAATCTCCAGAAAAATTCCCACCATGGACCAGCTTGTTGTGAATAAACTCTCCACTTTGGTGATTTTTCTATTCTAAAGAACTGACTAACTTCTGTTGGTGAATAAATATGTAAAAGGTTGCAATCGTGCATACTGCGACCAATACCTGTTTTGACTACTTCAATATTAATATTCCTTTCCCTGCTAGTTCTAACCATAATTTCTTTAATTACGGCATTCGCATTATTGCTCCACCATCGAATGGTAAAAGCAATTGCTCGAACTTCGAAATCTGTAAGGTGAAAGAATTCTGGTCTTTCTATTGACTGTTTTGCCCAATACATAAGTAGCAGATATAGTTCCGAGCATTTATGAGCAATCAAGGTTCTAAGAATAGAAGGCGTTCTTAGGTTCCCTTCGTCCGTAACACCTATCCATCTGTCAATAGTATTGAGTATCTGTTTAAGGTTCCCACCAGTATATAGCTTAGATATTTCCTCCTTTTTGTCTTGTTCCGTTGAAAGACTTCTTATTTGTTTTAAGCTTATTGAATCTTGCAATTTTTCAGCCCAACAATTTGTTAAACTAAGTCGGAATGATAACATTGCCAACCTTGCTGGTGCCATATAACGGCTTGCTAATTCGTCATTTATATCTCGTATTTCAGGCCAATATGCTTTGATAGATGAATATGCAAGGTCTTCATTTGAGATACGAGTTCCATTAACATTTATTCTCTCAAAAAGTATTTCCAAATTAGATTTATCTTCTGTGTTTTGCTTTGCCTCTTCATCAAGAACTTCTAACGAGAGATGGTTACAATGAACTTGATATTTTTTTACATAGGAAAAAACATCATAGATTTTTTCTCTTATGTATGTCCAATCTTCTTCTGTAATCTGTCCATTTTGAGTTAGATTTTGCAAATATACAAAATCAGAATTTTCGATATTATGCTTTATGTCTTTTAGAAAAGCTTCTCTTGACTCGATAGACGCAGAAGTAAATATATGCAAAGGTATAGGCTTTCCTGCTTTATAAGGCCATGTGGTTTTAAGGGAGAAATCATTATTATATATACTTCCTTCTAAATTGTATAGATACAATGCTTTTCTTCGATCATCAGTGTTTAGAGGAGTACACTCATCATTTTTTGAAAATCCCCATGGGTGAGCAGAAGTTGTTACTCTTACTAAATAACGCCTTGACGTTTTTACGTTATCCAATGATTGAGAGTCAATATCCAACCATAATACGGCATTGGGATTTTCATTTATCTCATATCCAAGAGAAATTGCATTGAAACGTTGCTGTCCATCCATTAAATAATAATGGTCAGGATTGTCAGATATATCGGAAAGCATAAATGAACCGATTGGGAATCCTCTTAAAATTGAATCCCATAGCAATTCTACTTGACGTGGTTTCCATACTAATCCACGTTGAATTGCAGGAATTAAAACCGAAGAATTATCCTGTGTCCAGGATGCTATATCTTCTAAAAGAAATACTTTATCTGTCATTTCTTCAAAGTTTATTAGAAATTCATAAATGCTTTCATCTCAGAATCATCATCCAGATCAATCTCTTGCGCAAATTCTATTCCTATGAATGTTGCAATTAATAGAAGAGGAAGTAACCAGGTATTTAGGTCATCTGTTCTATATTCGTTTTTTTCTATATAATCAATTACTCGACAATGTATTATACCGAGTTTACCCACCTTATTCGTAAGTTTTAATTGTATATACTCAGGAAGGTCAGATTCATGGTATTCGTACACCTCTTTGGGGATAAACTGTGTATCAATCTCAGAGTCGGTTATAACTTTATATGTTACTTCAACGACCTTATCAAACACATATTGGAAGATATTACCGCTATCATATCGTTCAAACTTGATGTTGCTGAATGCTTGGACGAACTGAATCAAGATTTTCTCTGTCTCTTGCGACAATGCGAGTACTTGGTTATTTTCTAGCGGATTTATCCTGTTCATTGACAGAAAACCTGTTTCTATGTTTTCTACACTAATTGTTGAAAGCGAAACACCGTATTGAACTATTTTTTGCTGTATTTCTTTTATATTCATTTGTATCATACTAAGACGATTATAATATTTTTATTGCTATTGCTGCGCAGGCTTCAGCATCAGCAAGTGCATGGTGATGATTTTCCAAATCATAGCCACATCGAGCGGCTATTATATCAAGATTATGGTGTCCTTCTGGCCATACCTTACGTGATGCAATGCAGGTGCAATGAAATTCATAGTCAGGATAGTCCATCTGATAGACACGGAATACGGCTTTCAGGCAACTTTCGTCGAATGCTTTATTATGAGCAACCAAAGGCAACCCTTCAATCATAGGCTCAATCTGAGCCCATACATCGGGAAATACAGGCGCATCCATTGTGTCGTCCAAAGACAAACCATGTACTTGGGAGCACCAATAATTGTAGTATTCCGGCTCTGGTTTGATTAGGGAATAGAATTTATCTACTATCTCACCATCACGAACTACAACGATGCCAACAGAACATACGGAACTACGTTCGTTGTTGGCTGTCTCAAAGTCTATTGCTGCGAAGTTATTCATTATTTCTCAATATTTTACAGATATTTTCAAAGTTTTCCTCTCCTAAATTACTAGGACTAATGGATTGGCTACGGTTCTTATTGATGATAACCTTGTTTGACGTTTTAAGGTCATACTCATCCTGTAGAAGAGCTTCCCATTTACTTGAACCTCTCAGCACTAAAACGATATTGTTTTCTTTCTTTTCGAGGATTTCTAGTACAAGTTTTTTAGTGTATTCGAGAGACCCAATACCTTTGTATTTTTTATCTTTATACGATATAGAAGTATATGGAAGGTACTGTATGATAGCAACATTTCTAAAGAATTCCTTTTCGTTCAAATCACCTTGCAGTTTCTCCATTAACGGAGTAAACTTTTTATACCAATACCAATCGCCAATAATGTTGATATAATCAGCAGGCGATAACCCTCCGTCTTTATTTGAGTTCTCCGGAAGAAATGATTTAGCCTCAAGCCTTAATGTCTGAGCCTTGAAATCTGCGATGGACGAGTTAATCCCTTCTGTATTTTGTATTGCATCGGCAAGGATATGATTTTGTTTTTCAACATACCCTGGATTTAGTGTAAGGATAACCAGTTTTGCTTCAAGAGGATTACCTTGCCATGGCTCTGGTGGAATACATGTGATAAGATTGTATTCGTCGTTCTTGGAGGATGGTAGTTCGTTGGTGAACAGCTCATCCTTGTCTTTAATGTCATGACCATCTTTACCTAATGAAGCAACAAAATAATCAGGGTCGCCTTGATAGAACAAAGCATAAGATGGATTTCCTTGCATCCTGTCAGCGACATCCAGCCATGGATTCAATACTCCGTCAATTTCTTTTGGAAAAATGTTTTTTTCTTGCATATTCTATCTCCTCCAATTATATTCGGCTCCGATTATTTCCAGTGCTGCGTATTTCCAGTATTCTTTCTGATACGATGGTGTATATTGAGCACATTTCATGAACTCTTCGTCGAAGACTCCATGTTGAACAGTACCCCCAATAACACTTTCTATGCTGATTTCTGTATCAGAAGCATCCAACTTAAAATAGATGGTTCCTATTCGCTCCAGTTTCTTGCTGTCGCGAAGTGGGAACATACAGTTGTCCAGCATCAAGCCATAGTTGTCAGGAATATCTATTTCTGCAGTATCATCAAAAGGCGGGAAGGCACATACACCACTTGTTACGTCGTCATTTACACAAACCATATCGCCTGTATATATCCAATCGCCCAGATTGTCCTTGAATGGCGTTCTTACACCGGCGAATAATACTCGTGTGACATATCTCTCACTGCGATACCATTCTGCATTATGGACATCTGCTGCGATAGAAGGAATATCCTCGTTGTGAACGTCCTTGAACTTCTCATCGTCAGAGATGACATACATACAATCGTCTATGAAGAAAAAGTCACCCATGTTGGCATATCCAAATTGTTTGTCGTCAAACACATAACGAACTACAATATCCATTATGCCTTTGTCTTCATGGAGAGCACGGAAAGTCTCATGGTCGCCTAATATGTCTTTTGCAAGGCTGTTACAGACTTCCTTGATATTGTCAAGCCTCCACGCGAACCCCTTGTAATTCTTTCTCATGACCTAATCCTTCTTATATTTATTCCACATGCGTTTAACCTTTCCGGCGATCTCCTTGCGAAGCCAAATAGGTTCAATCACTTCCACGTCTTCACCATTCCAAAGTATTTCTTGTTGAAAATCAAAAGTAGGTTTTACTCTCAATTCAAAAATACTATACTGGTCATTACGCTCTTTTTCTACCTGGGACTCGTGAAGTCTCAAATCGCGAATATAGTTTGCTTGTCCTGAATTAACTTTGAGGACAACTTTCTCTGTGTCTGTATCGTCACCAGCTATTATTCCGTAGCATCCATCAAAGTATTCTTCTGGATAGAAATCTTTTGGATATTCAAAGGTATGACTTGATAAACGAAAATCTCGTATTCTGTCTAAACAGAAGATGATTCTGCGTTCTGTACTCCAGCTCTCACCAACCATATACCAGCGTTGACGGAAGAGTTTAACGCATAGAGGCTTCAGATAATATTGCCTCTCATCATCACGCCAATAATTATAATAGGTAATGTGAATTAGGCGGTTCTGCTTCATTGCACCAAGAATAGGCTGAAGGTACTCTCTTCCTGATGGTACATCTTCAAGGATAATTCTATCCTTTAGGCTTACATTGTTAATAAGCAGATTACTTGTGCTGATGGTGTCTATCATCCACGACTTTATACCCTTCTTTTCAATCTCATCGTCATTGAGAATGAAATAGCGATATTCGCCGCGATTCTCATTCTCGATAATGAGACCGAACATTTCTTCTATGGCAATACGCCACTTGTGAAATGTTCTCTTGGGAATCTCAATGCCTTCACTGAGGTCATTATCCAGCCATTTACGGTTAATGTCCTCCAGAGAAATCTTGCCAGCACGATGGATAGTATCAACTAACCATACATATTTGTTCATCTTATTCTGTGCCATATACTATATCATTTAGCAAGATGTGAGAAATTAGGTATTGTTAACTACTCATCAAAAGCCACACCTGATATTTCTTTAACGCGTTTAGATACAAGACCATTATGTTTGTATTCTTGTAAGAACCTATGTACATTATTAGGAACTATTTGGATAAAACCATCTTCTGACTCATGTATTACATGATCCATTTTACCAATTAGATCCTTTGCCTGTGATTTGGTGATATTGTATTTCCTTGCGAAGGCTTCCCATGCAATTTCGTAATGATAGTTACGAATAGCTTCTACCAACTCCTTATGAGACATTTTTTTTAGTATCTCCATACCACCCAGATCAGAAATCAATGTTTCCAGGTCAGGAAACTTGCCAAGAGTAATAGCCATTGGACCCAGATCAACATGACGATCTATAGAAGGAGATGCTACCTGTCTTGATTTACTGAAATCACGAATGATTCTATCCTCAACGTTCTTTAGGATATGATTTGATTTGCAATAATCCCTGGTTGACGCTTGCAGTTCTTCTGTTAATGGAGCGATGGCTATTTCTGCAATGGTTCTTCCTTCTTTGTTTATTCCTCCATTTCCAGAAGGTTTAAGGGCAGCGACCCTTCTAAGTTCTTTTAATTCTATTTCGGATAATCCTTTCCTTGAAAGAACCTTTGATAAAGCTTTCTTCTTTATTTGGGCTCTCATCGATTTTTGAAGAGCCTTCTTTGTTTCGGCTTTTACAACTTCTTCTGCCTCTTGACGTCCAAAGTAACTAAGCGTTTTACGTTTGATCTGTCCGCATGATGTTAGAAACAAAGTCATGCTGAGTATATAAATGATTTTTTTTGTCATAATGCTCCAAGAATTTGATTGGGTATATCCTGTGATAATATATACTTCATGTAATTGCTTATAACTTCGCTTTCAAGTTCATAGCTATACTTCATTGAGAACGCCATTATCACAAGAAAGGAAGTCACCACTAAAACTATGTTAAAGATAGGTTTGAGACTTGACATAAATTCCCTGAAATCCTGTTCTGGAATATTTAACAATCTGACAATCGGTTGTACAACGACAAAACCAAAGATGAATGATATGCAGAAAATGGGTATATATACAACATAGAAAACGAGGAATAATATTATGTTGACTTTTGGTATCATAGACCATATGACTTCTACTAGATCAAACGAAGCCATCCATTCTGTTTTCTTCACCTTTTCCAGCGCAACATCATCAATTATAGATCTTTTCTTAATGGAGATTAAGTTAACAGGATTTATCTTTTCCTCATGAGAAGAATTGTAGATGTTTATTTCGTTATTAACATATGCTTGTATGCTATCAGATGACAATCCGCTTTTTTCAAATGACTCTTCCCATTTTGCAACTCTTGTTGAATCGTCTTCAATAACAGAGTCATATACCATTCGAAATATATTGGTTGAAAATACATTTGTTTTGGTTTCAATCGTCTGTGTAACCCTGTCTGAAATATAGTCCACAACCTTTACAGACAAGGTGTCGGAAAATTCATCAATCGTAAAAGATTTATAATCGCATGTATTTTGTTCTCTTTGCTCCGTTTCGTCTGAACACGATGTTAAAAGCATTGCTATTACGATAAGCATTAAGAATGAAAAATGTCTTGACATAAACCCAGATATAAACATTGTATGGAAGTGGTATTTTTTAATTTTGCCACAAAATTAACTACAGAGTGTGCCAAATTAGGGCATAGGTTTAAAATAAATACAAAAAATGATGTATTTAAACTATATCCAGCTCTGCAATATCGTTTTCCTTGCAGAAATCGACAAACTCATGCAGTGCTTCGAGGGTTGAATTTTCATCGATGAATCGCTCTATAGGGAATGAATACAATCCTTGGACACAGCCTTTCTTTTTAAGCACAGTTTTAGTATGGTTGATGGATGCGTACTCTTTGTTGTTGACAATGTCCTCAACATCCCAAACCCAATCTTTCTTTTTCGGAGCCATTTCTATGAGGAAAAGCAGTTTTGAACCTGATTCTTCCTCAGAAGCGAACGTATTTATATTTACCCTGGAGTTACCAGAGTTCTCAAAATATCCTGTATCTGAATATTGAATAATACTAATTGCAATATTTGATCCATCATCTAAAGCAAGTTCGCCAAGGTAGTATTCAAAGACGTATGAATAGAGGAAATCCCATGCCCACATTCCATCTGGCATGTTTAGATAGGCATCTTTTCTGGGTTTCCAAATGTCATTTGAGTAATACTTAGTACCTTGCAGGTTCCCACCGAGGTCAAGCTTTGCCGAGATAAAACGAACAAGATCAAGCATTCTTGCCTGATATGAGTATATAATTCTATGAGCTTTGCGAACATCGCAGAGAGCTTCTTTCAGTTCATTTACTTTTTCCATAATGGTATATTGGTATATGTTATTCTGTTCTGAGGTCTGTATAATCCTCTGAACATTTTATGATTGTCAAATTCAAGTGTCTCTGTTATCAGTGATGCTGACTGTGCGTTCAAATTGACAGGCTTTAGAGACTGAAGCCATGTAATGTTGAAGAATCCATGAATGGTAAAGGCATATATGATGTCTGTCAAAAGCCTATGAATGTGTCCTTCTTCTAATGACGCTTTGAGTTTATCAACGGCATGAAGTAAATTGAACCAACTTGCTGTATGGATTGGGTACTCAAAACCATCTACGACGCATGTAGAATCAAGAAGAGACTCGTTACCACCCAAGGCAATGAAGATAAGCTCTTTATCGAGCTTCCCGTCATTTTCATTCAGCAGAGCCTTGATTTCATTTTCCCATTGATCATCATGCTGCATACCCGAAGCGTCATATTTCTTTGCTTCGACAATGATATAGTAGTCCTTAGTGTCAATCCACACATCAGGTTCCACGAGATTAGTGTTCCAGGTATCGGTGGCATCCCATCTATCCCAGAAGTTAACTGACATGATAGCCCCAACCGATTCCGGCAAGTTCGAAGACCTGCCACAAGAACTACGCAGCAAATCCCAGAAGATGTCATCTGGCAGATACTGCATCAATCCCATCACCGAAGATGTCAGTGAATCCTCGGATGGTTTGAAATGAGGGTTCTCAAAAGAATCCTTCAACTTTTTATGAAGTAATGCTTGTAGCATAATTGTTATATCACTATTATCTATGGATTATGGTCACTGATATTTCTTGCCCAACCGCCTATCATATAGGCAAAGAGGGGAATATTCGTGAATGTAAAAGGTAAATCCTCCTTAAACTGATGATGATAAGTGCAGCTGCTTTCCTTGCCAATCTGTTCTTGGGTGCGTTCGTGGTACTCACTCTGCAATCCTACTTCTCACATGTATTCAATACATTGCCATACAGTATTGGCTCGATGTCAATTTACTACCTGCACGAAGCAAGTCAGCCGACTCCCAAAGATCAGCTTCCGGTTTGCGTATGTTTATCTTGTTGTCTGCCATTTGATCTTTGCTTTAAGGTTGTTCATTGCTTACAAGGTCGCTCATCTTGACCTGTAGAATTTCAGCAATCTTTTTGATTGTCTCTAACGATGGCTGTGCTTTATTAGTACACCACTTACTGATGGTTGCAGGATCTTTTTCCATCTGTTCAGCCAACCATTTCGCAGTCTTATGCTGCTCAACAAGCACTACTTTCAATCTATTGAGGTCGTTATTTGCCATTTTACCAATTTTTAATATGGAGCAAAAGTACCAAAATTTCTTGTAAAACGTGCAGAAATAAACAAAAATATGACAAAGAACCGTCTTTTTCTTTGCTTTTTAGTTCAATTGAGATGAAGAATTGGCAAATATCTGGTTCTGTTTACAACAATTAGGGGGTGTTTTGAAAACACATCCTTTGGATGTCCAGATGTTTTATACGGTCTTACCACGAGTCAAATCGTCTCTCTGGTTTGACGTGGATAATTGAGTCATTTTTCGTAATTCACCGACTATATTGGAGGGTATCGCAATTTGCTATACCCTTGACATACCCGACAAATTTAAGCATCAAGCACCTGCTCCGTGATTTACGGATATGATTTGAATGCTCAGGACTGTTTCTGTTTTTGGAAAATCCGATGAAAGGGAAGTGTATTCATGCAGAAACAATAAAGGCTGGCGACTACACTGATGGAGCCGTCAACCTTTGTTATTATGGGATGAGTTAAGTCAGGTTACTTGTCGGGGTGTACGTTGACTTACCACCAAAGAAGCCCTTCAAAAGAGCACGAAGAGCGATGAAGAAAAGAACGGTCAAAAGCAAATCTTCCATAGTGAGTTTTGTATTAAGTTGAACTTCAAATCTTATATGCAAAGATAGCGATTTTCTGCGAATTAAGCAAATATAATGCGTTAATAATCTGTAGAATACAAAGATAAAATAGGTATTTTGTTAGGCTTTATCATCACTAAAAGTATGCATCCAAACACATCGTCGCAAAATGCGACATTGGTTAAAACCGCTGCCCTAAAATCGGGTACTGGTTTTGGAAACCACATTCTTATTTTACGAATCCGGTTTAAAAACCGCATTGTCATTTTACCAATCTGGTTAAACCACAGGGGTGAAACACCACCCTGGTTTAACGAGCATGCATCAAGCCACAAACTCTTTCTTGACTCTCTGCACTGTGCTGATACCTTTCCCCGTGAGTTTGGCAACATCACGGATGGCATAGCCCTTGTTCAGGAGGTTTATGACCTCTCTATATTCTTCCCTCTTTTTATCCTGGGACTTGATGGAACCTGCAGGTCTGCCGAGTTTACCGCCTTTTTCAACATACTGCTTTCTACCTGAGTTCAGTCGGAATGAGATATTATCACGTTCCAACTGGGCACAGGTGGAAAGGGTCGCTATCATGACAGGAGCAAATAAAGATGGCTTGCCCTCATTGTCAAGAAGCGTGAACTGTTCCTTTTGAATATAGAGGTTGATGCCACAGTCAAGCAAATCCTTGACAGAGGCATGAACCTCAAACGCAT
>URLQ01000004.1 GCA_900548745.1 uncultured Prevotella sp. | reverse complement strand
TTAGCTGCACTCGGCAAATTGAGAGTAAAACTCTCTTTGCGCTCGTTTGCAAAGTATTTGCATCCACAAGAGATTTAATACTATACATCATTAAAAACATGTTTTAGCTTATGAGTAACAAACTGAACTTCATTATCACTGGAGCTACAGCGGCAATGCTTTTGTTGCCGGTGAAGACAGATGCCCAGAAACTGGAATTGGGACTGCGTAGCACTATTCCTGCGTCAGTATTACAGAAACCCATGAGGACAACTCCTGCCGCATTGCGTAAACAGGAACAGAAGTTGGAAGACAGCTATCCGTTGCTTTTCAAAGGAATGGTGCTTAGAAACAGCTTCAACTCCGGACTTAAGGAGTTGCGCCACGGTGGCAACCTTTCACCATTGTCTCTTCAACCGAGAGTGCCGTTGAGAACGGCAAAGACGGTGTCGGGCAGAGAGCTGTGGGGCAGCGTGGTGGATGATGCCACGTGGGGAGACAGTGGTAAAGCCTATGGCTTCTATAAATTCAATGCGGTGAGCAACATCACCGTTGAGGCGTTAGGACTGAATAATTATATCCGTCCTAACGGCGGCGGTGCCATTGTCGGCGACAAGCTGTACACCGTGAACTATACCGCTTATCCTGGAGTTATATTCGCTTCGCTATATGTGTTCAATACAGAGACGTGGGAGAGGGAAGGAGACATTGTCGACCTGAACGATTATTCTCTTATTGCCTGCGAGACGGCAACAGCCGACGACGGCACGGTGTACGGAGAGTTCTTCAATTCTGATGCCAGCGCAATGGAACTTGGCATTGTGGACTACCCGAACAAGACACGCACCACTATCGGAAGACTGGGGCATCAGTATGTTGCTCTCGGCATGACAAAAGACAATGTGCTGTATGGTGTAGCCGAAGACGGTAACCTCTACAAGATAAACACATTGACGGCGGAAGAGAAACTGATAGGAGCCACAGGCGTAAGACTGATGAACAGCGAACAGAAATACTACTATCAGAGTGGTGAGATAGACCAGAAGACGGGCGTATTCTATTGGGCATGTGTTGATGGCGCCGGTTCATCAAAGCTTTATACGGTAGACCTCACTACAGGTGCTGCAGAAGTAGTAGGAGAGTTCACCAACAACAATATGATAATGCTCCTCACCGTGCCGGAGGCTCTTGCCGACGGTGCGCCGACGGCAGCGACAGACTTGACAACACATTTCACAGATGGTAACCTGAACGGTACCATTTCATTCAAACTACCTACAACAAATATAAAAGGTGACAACCTTACAGGTGAGGTGGCGTACTCCATTTCCGAGGGTGCTGATGTGCTTGCCAGCGGCAGCGGCGCACCAGGTGCCGACGTTACGGAAAGCCTGACTTTCGATACAGACGGACTGAAGAATATTAAAGTTTCCACTTCCAACTCAGAGGGTAAGGGAGAGATAGCTAAGACTACGATGTATGTAGGCTACGACACTCCTAAGGGAGCAGAAAACATAAGTCTCGCTCTCAACGAAGAGACCGGTGACGTAAGTCTTTCGTGGGATGCCGTTACGGAAGGTGTAAACGGAGGATATGTGGGCGATGTGAAATATGATGTCGTCAGATATCCTGACAAGACCGTTGTTGCCAAGGGCATTACGGAAACGAGCTTCAGCGACAAGATTACAAGCAAGGACTTTAAGGCTTATGCCTACGGCGTGAAGGCTTACAACGACAAGAAGACAGGTGAAGAGGTCCGCTCCGACTATAAGGTATATGGTGATGCCATTAACCTTCCGTATTCAGAAGGGTTTGACAGTGAGGACGCCATGGCTTACTTCACCATTATCGACAACAACAACGACGACTCAAAGTGGTTCTATAACTATACCGACGGCAACGGCGAGGCAAGATATAAATATAATAAGGATAATGTGGGCGACGACTGGCTCATCACTCCTCCGCTCAAGGTGGAGAAAAACAAGGTATACACCGTGAAGTTCAAGGCAAGGTCTTACAGATCTTCTCTTGTAGAGAAGCTTGAGGTGAAATATGGTTCCAGCAACACAGTAGAAGGTATGACGACAGAGCTGCTGCCTGCAACGGAACTGCCGGGAGCATACACGGAATTTACCAAGGAGATTACCGCTACCGAAGACGGCAAGCTCTATATAGGATTCCATGCTGTCAGCGAGCCAGACCAGTACTATCTGCAGCTTGACGATATAAGTGTGAGTGCCGGTATGACGGCTTCTGCTCCGGCAGCGGCAGACAACTTCACGGTCGTTCCTGCCGAAAAGGGAGCAATGAGTGCGACAATCAGTTTCACAGCCCCGACGAAGGCTATCAACGGCACAGCCCTTTCCGGCAAGCTGAACTTCAGGATAAAGCGTGGAGGCGTTGTCATCAAGGAACTGACAGATGTGGCTCCTGGCTCTAAGCAGACATTCGTTGATACAACTCCAGAAAACGGATTCAACTCCTATAGTATAACATCTGCCAATGCAGACGGCAACGGACGCACAACGGAACCTGTTGACGCTTATGTGGGTATCGACACTCCAAGTTCTCCGGTATTGAACATTGCAGACAATACCTCTTCCGTAAAGGTTACATGGACCGACAAGGAGGAAGGTGAAAATGGAGGATATGTTGACACGCAGAAGACTTCGCACAAGTTCTATACCCTTGAGGATAGCCCATATGGAGAAATTCCTTCGCTTGAAGCGAAAATACCTGTAGGCACAAACTTCTATGACTATTCTTTCGTTACCAACGAAGGTGAACAGAGTCTTGTGCGGTTCGGCGTTACGGCGGTTAACGAAACGGGCGAAGGCTCCGTCGGGTACACTCCGTATATGGTTGTGGGCAAACCTTACGACACTCCGTTCTTTGAGAGCTTCCAGGGTGCCGAGCTGACTTACGACATGTGGTGGACACTGAAGAAAGACTTCACCATAGGTCTCACCCTGGAGTCTTCTGACGGCGATGGCGGCAGCTTTGCAATGCGTAGCGATGCCAACGATGGAACAGGTATAATCGGCTCAGGTAAGATTTGTCTTGCTGGCACTACCAACCCGATGCTCATCTTCAGCCACATGGCTGAAGCGGGTTCTAACGCCAAACTTGTCGTTTCCGTGCAGAAGCCGGATGGAAGCATAGAGGACCTGAAGACAATAGATGCCACTGCTGATGATGGAGGCTGGGTTCGTGAGTCTATATCACTGAAGCCGGAACTGGCATCTCTGCCGTATGTCATCTTCAGATTTACCGGCACAGCAAATCTCGGAGAGAGGATATATCTGGATGAATTCTATGTTCGCGACATACATAACAGCGATCTTACTCTGAAGAATTTCACTGCTCCAGCACGAATCAAGAAGGGCGAAACGGCAAAGGTTGAAGTTACCGTGAGCAACTTCGGCAGCACTCCTGCAAGGGACTATACCGTGAAGCTCTATGCCGGCGACAAACTCGTTGACAGCAAGGAGGAGAAGGCAGAACTTGCTCCGTTCGCATCAAAGACCTATTCGCTGGACTATGCTTCGAGCGTGATGGAACAGAACGATGCCGTTGAGCTGAAGGCAGAGGTGGCTTATGATGCGGACATGAATCTTGATGACAATACGAAGACTGCATCTGTGGCGTTTGATATTTCCAACAAACCACGTCCGACTAATGTTGATGCAACGGAGAGCGGTGATGGTAGCGTGAAGGTTTCTTGGACTGCTGTCTCTCCAACAGTAGCTGAAGTGGAAGACGGATTCGAGAACTATGACTCATGGACTATGGATAAGTTTGGCGAATGGACAGGACAGGTTGGCACTTCAACACCTGCCGATGCCGAGACAGGTAGTCTGTTCCCAGGTATTGAGTATCCGAACCAGGGAGAACGGTTTGCATTCATACTTGCTGATCCGCTGACGGACTGGATTACTCAGGAGATTCTCGACACCGAACCCGCTCTCAAGCCTCATGGCGGCAGCAAATATCTTGCTTCATTATACAAATGCGGCAGCGACCCTAACCTCCCGGACTATTACGATGCAGACAACTGGCTCATCAGTCCTGCGCTGAGCGGAAGAAAGCAGACCATATCCTTCTGGGCTTCCAACAGCATGACGGATGGATTCCCGTTGCCGGAGACCTTCGAAGTGTTGTATTCTACAGAGGGAACGGATATCTGCAAGTTCGTGAAGATCGGCGACAGCCGCACTCTAAGCAGTGGCGAGTGGGAAGAGATAAAGGTGGAGATTCCGGAAGGAGCAACACGCTTTGCCATCCATCAGACCACAAGCAACGAAACGAACTTCCTGTTCAAGATAGACGACATCAAGTATGAGTCCGGCTCAGGAAAGGTTACCGGTTACAATGTTTATCGTGACGGCACTTTGCTGAAGACTCTTGATGCAGAGAAGCTTGAGTTTGTTGACAATACTACAGAAAAGGGAAAGACATATGTGTATGCGGTAACGGCATTGTTTGCTGACGGTGAGTCTGAGGCAACCTTGGCAGCGGCAATAACAGCAGACATAGAGTCAATAGAGAATGTGCTCAAGGCTTCTTCTTACGATGTCTACACCATCGACGGCAAGCTCGTCGGCATGGGCCTTTCAACTCTGAAGAATTTGAAGGCAGGCTCTTACATCATCAACGACCAGAAGGTTATCATCAGATAAGTCGCCGACATATCGATAACCAAACTAAAAACAAAAGCCACATCCGTCAATGCCGACGGATGTGGCTTTGTTTATAAGTTCTCTCTTGCGAGCCTTAGAATTAGAATTAGCTTACCTTGTTCAACTTCTTGATGATAGAGAAGATGAAGAGAGCTGACACGAGGCAGATGCCGGCGAGAACACCCCAGATAGTAACGAGGTTGAAGTTCTGTCCCCACATGATGCCAGGAACCATTACCAACTGGTTGCCGATGGCTGTCGCACCAAACCACAGACCCATCATCAGACCAGCATACTTTGGAGGTGCTACCTTAGATACGAATGAGATACCGATAGGAGAAAGCAGCAACTCGGCAAATGTAAGAATGAGGTAAGTTGAGATAAGCAGGTTGGCGCTTACACGTGGACCTTCAGTAGCAGGGTCGCCCTGTGCCAACGGGAGTTCGAGACCCATTGAACCTACTGCCATCCAAACGAAACCAAGAGCAGCTACGAGCATACCAAGACCAATCTTCTCAGGTGATGTAGGCTCCTTGCCAATCTTGTTGAGCCATGAGAACAATGCAACGCTGACTGGAGTCAGGGCAACAACGTAGCATGGGTTGAACTGCTGGAAGATAGGAGCTTCCACTTCAACAACACCGTCAAGGTTGTTGTATTTGTAGAACAGGAAGGCGATGGCTGCAACGATAACACCAAGTGAAATGCCCTTGCCCTTACCCGATTTGCTCTGTGCCAGACTGAAGCAGCCGTATATTACAAAGATGCAGGCAACGAGGTTCGTTACGTCGAATGCCATAGACTGCAGACCCTCAGAAGTCTTGTTTGTATAGTCGCGTGCAAACAAAGTCAGAGTGTTGCCGTTCTGGTGGAATGCCATCCAGAAGAAGATAACCACAGCAAACACAAGACACAGACAAACGATGCGCTCCTTTGTCTCGGCAGGAGAAAGCTCCTTGGCATCAGCTTTTGATGCGTCGGCAGAGTTCTTCTTTGCTTCGTTTGCAAGAACATGTTTATAAGTGAAGCTGAATGCGTAGTAGATGGCGATACTTACGATAAGAGAAGCACAAGCCACTGCAAAGGCAAAGTGGTAAGCATCCTCTGGCGATACGCCGAAGCTGACCTGTGCCCACTTCATGATCTTGATGGCTGCTGTAGGAGCGAACATCGCACCGATATTGATAGCCATGTAGAACAGTGAGAAACCGGAATCTCGGTTTTTGGCAAACGCAGGCTCGTCATAGAGACGACCTACCATAACCTGAAGGTTTCCTTTGAACAATCCTGTTCCTAAGGCGATGAGGATTAGTGACAGTCCCATAGCGGCAATGGCAACAGTGTCTTTGCCGAGAGGAAGCGAGAGGACAAGATAGCCGATGAACATGATGAAGATACCAGTGGTAACCATACGTCCAAAGCCGAACTTGTCGGCAGCGATACCTCCGATGATTGGAAGGAAGTAGACCATCATCAGGAATGTTGAGTAAATAGTACTTGCCAATCCGGTTTCAAAACCGAAGTTAGCCTGTAAATAGAGTAAGAACACTGCAAGCATGGTGTAGTAGCCGAAACGCTCACCAGTGTTTGCCAAGGCTAAGGCCCACAGACCTTTTGGTTGATTTTCAAACATAAACGATGTTTTTTAAGTTATTAATTTGGTTAATTGGTTATTTTCAAATTTTGTTTATTGTTTCTATTCTCAGTGGGTGAGGTCAAAGAGATAGGTGAGCTTCATGACGATGTTGCCGTGGTTCGACTTTCCGAAGTAGTCTTTCTTTGAGTCACCGTATATATTTCCCAGACCGTAATAGTATCTTCCTTCAATCTGGAAGTGTCCCGCTTTTCTATGGGAGTATTCCATTCCGAGTCCTGCCGCTATGCCATAGTCGAACTTGTTCTCTATCGGCATCGTTTCCTGTGCTATGTTCTTGTTGGAGCGGTCATCAACGTTTGGGGTGGCAAGGTCATAGTTCGCCTTGACATCATCGCTGAGATAGATGCCGAACTGAGGTCCTGCCTGGAAAAAGAACTGGAAGCCCTGTTTCTCCCTTCCCCATGCGAGATGGGCGAACACAGGAATCTGTATGTAGCTTATCGTGCGGCTGTATTCCTCAGCCATGCCGGTCTGCGGATTTATCACGGGTTCATCGTTCTGGTTCAGTATATCCTCCTTCCATCCCGTCTGTGCATAGTTTACCTCTGCCTGTACCGAGCAGATGGTAGAGAAATATTTCTCGCAGACGTATCTGAAGGAAACACCTCCCGTTATGCCTCCGAGCATCTTCTGGTTCACTTTAGGTGTAAAGCCGATGTTGCTGAGCATGTAACCGCCGTTCACTCCGATGCTGAGATCGTTGCGGTGTTGTCCTATCTGAGCCTCTGCTGTCAGAGCTGTTATCATGAGCAGTATTGTTGCTGCGTATTGCTTTATTCTGTTCATCGTTGTTTTTTGCTGTCTCCTTTGCATGTGGCTTAGAACTGTATTATGGAGATTGTCTTGTTCGTGTTGTAGTGTACGAACATCAGATTGTGGTTCTGCATGCCGCTGTTCTGTCCGTCAGCTTTTCTGAACTTCAGTTGTGCCTGCAGAGCTTTAGCATCCGGTTCCGTACCATTGAAGAGCTTTCCTTGTTTGCTAATGCCGCGTATGAAGAACATGGCATGGTCATAGCCCGTTATGGCAAAGCGTGGCATATAGTCCATCATGCTTTGGTCGAACTTTTTCAGATATTCCGTTGAGAAATCCTTTGTTGCCGTTGACAGAGGGTTATAATAGAAATGTGACGGTACGCAGGTGTCGTATTTGCAGAATTTATCCATGTTGTATTTTGCATACATCAGCCATTCTGTATATCCGAAGAGCGACACCTTCACGCTTGGCATCGTCGCCTTGTATTTGTCGAGCTTTGCTATCACGGCGTTCAGCTCCGGCGAGCGTGCGGTGTTCAGTACCACGATGTTCGGTTTCGTAGTAGAGAAAGCCTTTGCAAAGCTTTCATCGCTGTTTGTAATGTTTGTTATGCTGCAAGTCATGCCTTTGTTGGCAAGTGCCTTTCTCAGTGTGAAGGTAAACACGCCCTTGTCGCTCTGTTTGTCGTTGCAGTCAACCACCACTACGTGGCTTCCGCTGAAGCGTGTTGTAAACTGCTTCACCACTTCGCCGTAGAACTGCTCAGGACTCTGATAGACCTGGAAGATGTTCGGGTTCTTTGCCACGTCGTTTCCTGTTATAGAAAAAGGTATAACCAGTTTTATGCCGTGTTTCTTGGTGAATTCCGAAAGTGCCGGTACTTGTTTAGAATATAGCGGACCGAAAATCACGTCGCAGTCTGTTGCTCCTTGCTGGCTGAGCGTCTGGTTGATGTCCGTGTCGATAGCCACGTTCCATGCCTTTATGTCGATGTTTATGCCTTCCTTTTTCAGCTTGTCGCATCCCATAAGTATTCCGCGGTAGTATTCCACCATACGTCTGCCGTCGCCGTCAACATTGTGTAGCGGCAACATAATGCCAACCTTTACGGTGTTGGTTTTCGCTGCTACAGTCTTGTTCTGCTGTGCAGACTTGTCTTTGCTTGTTGTGGTTGCAGGCTTTCCTGTAGGGTATGGGATGAAGATATAGTCGCCCTTCTTTAGTTCATATCCCACAGAGTTCATGTCGGGGTTAGCCTTGATGAGATCCTCGATGGATATTTCGTATTTCTTTGCGATGCCGAAAATCGTTTCGCCTTTCTTCACCTTGTGCATCTCACGGTAGTTCTGCGTCTGTGCGTCAGCGATTGTTGCCAAGCACAGCAGTACTGTAAGTAATGAGTATTTCAAAAAACGTATCATGCTTTTCTATATATTAATAATGTAATGAAAATGTAAAGTCTCGTAGAGGACTCGACATCTCATTTATATGTTATCTCTTGCAAAGTTAATGTTTTTCTTTAGTATTAAAGATAAAATACATATATTTTATGATTTTTCTTTAGTATAAGTCGTAAAAACGTATGTTTTTTATTATACGAGTTGGTAATTGGGCGAGGAGGTTCGTTTCGTTGTTCAAGGAAGTCGGGTAGACAAATCTTTTCGTCAACTTGTCTGCTGAAAACACGAAAACGCCTAAACAATTCTAAGTTTCCATCATGTGATAAAATGTATTGCAAACACTTAACGAACCTCAATAGAGACTATAAATATGTTGATTTTGATCAATGTAAAACCTTTTACTAAATTCAAAATAAACAAAATGAAAGGGAAAAATATACCACTCTTATCTTTGAAAATGTTCTAAAACTCATATTTAATAAGCAAAAACACGGATAAACTGCACATTCGATAAAGATTTGTGTAATTTTTCTTTGAGGTATAGTATGATTAATGTATTTTTGCAAAAAAATGAAAAGCATTATGCAATCTACTCAGAATTTCAAGACACTTATAAGCAACCTGAGCTTACTAAAGAACAGGAAAAGAGTTGCGTTGGTGTGCCCGAACGATTCGCACACGGAGTATGTGATTAACCGCGGTTTGGAAGAAGGCATTGCGGACTTCCTGTTATGCACTGGCGGTACAAAAGCGGATTTTGTCTGCGAACTGGCAGAGAAATATCCTGACCACGTATCTATCCATGAAGCAGAGAATCCGGACGCGGCGGCAGCTCTTGCAGTACAGATTGTGAGAGAAGGCAAAGCTGATGTTCTCATGAAAGGCACAATCAACACAGACAATCTGCTTAGGGCAGTACTTAACAAGGAACATGGTTTGTTGGAGAAGGGTAGGGTAATGACCCATGTGACAGTGGCACAGATTCCTTCATACGACAAATTCCTCGTTTTCTCTGATGCAGCCGTTATTCCACGGCCTACAGAAGAGCAGTTTGATGCTATTTTGGGATACGTCGTGGATGTTTGCCGCAATCTCGGAAAAGAACGTCCGAACGTGGCTCTTATACACTGCACGGAGAAGGTCAGTGAGAAATTCCCTCACACCTTAAGTTATGAAACACTTATGAAAAAGGCTAAAGAGGGAGCATACGGAGATGTTGTCGTTGACGGACCGATGGATGTCAAGACGGCATGTGATGCCGACAGTGGCGCTATCAAGGGTATTGCATCACCTGTGGTTGGCAATGCCGATGCCCTTATCTTCCCTAACATCGAGTCGGGCAATGTGTTCTACAAGACTATCACTCTCTTCGGAGGTGCTGAAACGGCAGGTATGCTGTATGGCACTACTGCCCCAATCGTTGTAGCCTCAAGAGCTGACAGCGGTGAATCCAAATTCTATAGTCTTGCTGTGGCCTGTATATCTCATAAATAAAAACAATAAATAACTGATATGAAAATTTTAGCCATTAACCCTGGATCTACATCTACGAAACTCGCAATATACGAAGATGAAAAAGTAGTTTGGACAGGTGGAGCGCATCTCCCTGTAAACGAACTCTCGAAATTCCATCATATCATTGACCAATATGAATACAGAAGGGATTTCATAGTACAGAAACTTCAACAAGAAGGAATAGAGCTGAAGTTTGATGCCGTTATAGGCCGTGGCGGTCTGTTATGCCCTCTCAAGGGTGGTGTCTACGAAGTTAACGAGAAAATGAAAGAGGACTTGTTGAATGCTACTCATGAGCATGCCTGCAACCTTGGTGCTCTCATTGCTGACGAAATAGCAAGGGAATGTGGATGCAAGGCATATATCGCCGACCCTGTTGTTGTTGACGAGTTCCCTATGAAGGCAAGAATTTCTGGTTTTCCGGGAATAAAGAGAGAGTCCATCTTCCACGCACTCAACCAGAAGGCAACGGCAAGGCAGTATGCAGCATCTGTTGGTAAGAAATATGAAGACATGAACCTTATCGTGGCTCACCTCGGTGGCGGTATTTCCATTGGAGCCCATCAGAAGGGAAAAGTCATTGATGTCAACAATGCCCTCAATGGTGAAGGTCCTATCTCTCCGGAGCGTGCAGGAACAATACCAGCAGAGGCTTTGGTGAACCTATGTTTCAGCGGCAAATATGATATCCGTCAGATAAAGAAGATGATTCATGGCAAGGGTGGACTTACCGGATACCTTGGAACAAACGACATGATTACTATCGAAAGTAAGGCTGAGGCTGGCGAAGAGCCATACCGTACACTCTTTGAAGCTATGCTTTATACTATATCCAAGCAGATTGGTGCTATGTATGTGGCTATGATGGGAAAGGTAGATGCTATAATCCTTACAGGTGGTATGGCTCATGGTGATTATTGCGTAGCAGGCATAAAGGAACAGGTTGAGTATCTTGCTCCAGTCGTAGTCATTCCTGGCGAAAACGAGATGAAGTCGTTGGCATACAATGCTCTTGGTGCTCTGCGTGGCGACCTTCCGGTTCTTACATACACTGGAGTTTCTTGCGTTGAAGAGATGAATCTCGTTGTTAATGACGAAGACTAAAAATAATACACAGGCATACTAAACACACACCTATTCAAGAGAGGGCAGAAGCGGTTTCGCTTCTGCCCTCTCTTGCTCCTGCATAAATCTCTATTATTCTTTTTGTATAAATATCCATAGGTATGACGGGACAAAAGTCTTGTAGGTAAGTCTCAGCCTCCCTGTGCATAAGACTTGCCACATAGAGTCATTTACTACTCATAGATTTCCTCAATACTATATCTGCTGTCAATCTCGTCATCGGCACTACTACAAGGGTTAAAGTCTTCCGGAATGTCGAATTTCTCATTCGGGTCATAACCGAGAGAACGGTTGGCAAACACCTTTTTCATATAATATGCCCATATAGGCAATGCCATGTTCGCTCCTTGTCCCATACGGGTAGAATCGAAGTGGATGTCACGGTCTTCACCGCCAACCCAACAGCCGCTCACCAGCGTCGGAGTAAAGCCCATAAACCAAGCATCGGCATTGCGGTTTGTAGTTCCCGTCTTGCCACCCATCGGGCATTCCACCTTGTATTTATATCTCATTCTTCCTCCTGTGCCATGGTCAATGACAGACATCAGCATCTCAAGCATTTTGTATGCCCCTTCTTCACTTATCACCTCATTCATGCGAGGCTGGAAGTTGGCAATGACATTTCCATCGCTGTCTTCTATCTTCGAAACGAACATCGGCTTTGTATGTATGCCGTGGTTTGCAAACGTGGTGTATGCACTTACCATCTCGCTTACTGTTGCCTCGTTAGGGCCAAGACAGAGCACGATAGACGGATAGATGCCGAATGTGTTTATTCCGAAGTCTCTCAGTATACGCAGAAAGTCCTGTGGGTTTATCCTGCTCATGAGGTCTGCCGAAATCCAGTTGTTCGACATGGACAAAGCCCACTTCAGTGTCACCATAGAGCCATAGCGAGCCCTTGAGCCGTTTCTTGGAGTCCAGTTACCATAGCTGCGTTGCACGTTGCGTACCACATCACAAGGTGACATGCCGTTAGCCATTGACAGGGCGTAGAGGAACGGCTTTATTGTAGAACCAACCTGCCTTCTGCCCTGCGTTACCATGTCGTATTTGAAATGTGTGAAGTCAATACCTCCCACATACGCCTTTACGGCACCGTTTCTCGGGTCCATACTCATGAATCCAGCTCTCAGAAACGACTTCACATATCGTATGGAGTCCATTGGCGACATCAGCGTGTCTATGTCGCCATGATACGTAAACACTGTCATCTCTACCGGCCTTTTGAATGACTCCTTTATCTCCTCCTCCGATGCGCCCTGTGCCTTTAGCATTCTGTAGCGGTCGCTCTGTCGCATGGCACGGTCGAGAATGGAATTCACTTCCGAAGCCTTCAACGCCTTCGTGAACGGAGCATTCGGCTTAGTCCTGTTCTCTTTAGAGAATTCTGGCTGCAGGTAGCCGCCTACATGTTTCCTCACGGCATCCTCTGCATATTTCTGCATTCTTGAATCAAGTGTGGTGAAAATCTTCAGTCCGTCGGTATATACATTATACGGCTCTCCGTTTTTCTTTAAATTCTTGTTGCACCAGCCATACAGAGGGTCAGTCTCCCATGCAAGTGAATCCACGGAATACTGCACCCTGTTCCATGATGGATACTTTGACAGTTCCGGCTTTTTCGCCATCATATACTGTCGCAGGAACTCACGGAAATACGTTGCAATGCCATCCTTATGGTCTGAGCGGTGGAAGTTCAACTCCAGATCCTTCATCTTGTTCTCGTCAAACTCCGCCCGGGTGATATACCCTGCCTTCAGCATCTGTCCGAGCACCACGTTTCTTCTTTCCAGACAACGTTCAGGATAGCGTACCGGGTTGAAGAAAGAAGGATTCTTGCATAATCCTATCAAAGTGGCAGCCTCATCAAGCGTCAGCTTCGATGGGTCTTTGCCGAAATACACATTCGCTGCATTTTTTATACCTACAGCATTATGGAGAAAATCAAAATAGTTGAGATACATGGTAATGATTTCCTCTTTCGTATAGAATTTCTCCAGTTTTATTGCTATCACCCATTCTATAGGCTTCTGTATCAGTCGTTCCGACGTGCTCTCTGCAGTCTGCGAATAAAGCTGTTTAGCTAACTGTTGCGTAATGGTAGAGCCGCCTCCTGCACTTGTCTGTCCGAGCAGTCCTCTTTTTACCACGGCTCTTGCCAGTGCGATGAAGTCGATGCCCGAATGTTCGTAGAAGCGCTCGTCCTCTGTCGCTACGAGTGCTTTTATTAAATAAGGTGAAAGATTATTGTAGCCCACATGGATTCTGTTTTCGCGGTTCATGTTGTAGGTTCCCAACAGTTTGCCGTCTGCCGAATACACCTGTGAGGCATATCTGCTGATTGGATTCTGCAGATCTTCAATATCGGGCATATATCCTATCCATCCGTTCCATATTGCAATGAAACTTGCAAAAGCCCCCATTGTCATGAAGATAAGAAATCCCCAAAGGAAATGAATTAGTTTTTTTCTCATTATAGTTTTTATACGTAATCTTTTGCCTGTTACAGGCACATTATTTCTATTATTTTGCAAAAATACAATTTTTTCTGTCTATTGCCACAAATAAATTAAAAATTATGCTTACCTTCGCAGTTGAAAAAAATAAAAAGATAACTACGGTATATGGAAAAACATGATTTTGTAACAATTGCCGACCTGTCGAAAGAGAAAATCCTCTACATGATACAGATGGCAAAAGAGTTCGAAATGCATCCCAATCGTGAAATTCTGAAAGGAAAAGTAGTGGCAACTTTGTTCTTTGAACCTTCCACCAGGACACGACTGAGTTTTGAAACGGCAGCCAACAGGCTCGGAGCAAAGGTAATAGGATTCTCTGATGCAAAAGTGACAAGCGCCACCAAGGGCGAAACCCTCAAGGATACCATCCTTATGGTTTCCAACTATGCCGACGTGATTGTGATGAGACACCATATCGAGGGTGCAGCACAATATGCATCCGAGATTGCACCGGTGCCTATCGTCAATGCAGGTGACGGTGCACACCAGCATCCTTCACAGTGTATGCTTGACCTCTATTCTTTCTACAAGACACAAGGCACACTCGAGAACCTCAATATCTTTCTTGTCGGCGACCTCAAATACGGTCGTACAGTACACTCGCTGATCATGGCAATGCGTCATTTCAATCCTACATTCCACTTTATAGCTCCAAAGGAGCTTGCCATGCCAGATGAATACAAACTGTATTGCAAACAGCACGGCATAAGATATGTGGAACATACTGATTTCAACGAGGACATCATTGCTGAGGCAGACATTCTCTATATGACACGTGTGCAGAAGGAACGCTTCTCCGATCTCATGGAATACGAGAGAGTAAAGAACGTGTATATCCTGAAGAAAGACATTCTCTGCAAGGCACGTCAGAATATGAAGATTCTGCATCCGCTGCCAAGAGTCAACGAGATAGCATACGATGTGGACGAAGACCCACATGCATATTATATCCAACAGGCACAGAATGGTCTCTATGCACGTGAAGCCATCATCAGCGACGTGCTCGGATATTCTCTCGAGGATATAAAGAACGACAAGACTATTATAGGATAAGCAAAAAAAAACAGAAATATCACTATGAGTAAAAAAGAAAGACTTGTTGCCGCTATCGAAAACGGTACCGTCATCGACCATATACCGGCAGAGAAGGCATACGCCGTGGCAACTCTGCTCGGACTGCAGACTCTGTCAAATCCTGTAACTATCGGTTACAACTATCCGTCCAAGAAATTAGGAAAGAAGGGTATCATAAAGGTGGAGAACAAGTTCTTCACCGATGAGGAGATTTCCCGTCTCTCCGTCGTTGCCCCTAACGTGGTGCTTAACGTCATCCGCGACTATGAGGTGGTGGAGAAGAAACCAGTCACTACTCCGGACATTATCCAGGGCATAGTAAAGTGCAACAACCCCAAGTGTATCACAAACAACGAACCGATGCAGACCATCTTCCATGTGATAGACAAGGAGCACGGCATTATCAAGTGCCACTATTGCGACAAGGAGCAGAATATTAACGAGGTGAAACTTGTATAAGGAAACAACCTTTAAAAAATATAGTAAAAACACGTTTAATCCTTTATCTTTAAGAAAAATGAAAAAAGACCAAGAGATTTTCGACCTTATCGAAAAAGAGCATCAGCGCCAGCTGAAAGGTATGGAACTTATCGCGTCTGAGAATTTCGTCAGCAACGAGGTTATGCAGGCCATGGGCTCATGCCTCACCAACAAGTACGCCGAAGGCTATCCTGGCAAACGCTATTATGGCGGTTGCGAAGTTGTAGACGTGGTTGAAACTCTCGCCATCGAGAGAGTAAAAAAACTGTTCGGTGCAGAATATGCCAACGTGCAGCCTCACTCTGGTGCACAGGCCAATGCTGCCGTTCTTCTTGCTGTTCTAAAACCTGGAGACACATTTATGGGACTGAACCTTGCACATGGTGGTCACCTGTCTCATGGTTCTGCAGTAAATACTTCCGGTATCCTCTATAACCCTATAGGATACAACTTGAAGAAGGAAACAGGTAGAGTAGACTACGACGAGATGGAGCAGCTTGCTCTTGAACACAAGCCAAAGCTCATCATCGGTGGTGGCTCTGCTTATAGCCGTGAGTGGGATTACAAACGCATGCGCGAGATTGCCGACAAGGTAGGTGCTCTGCTGATGGTCGATATGGCTCACCCTGCAGGACTTATCGCTGCCGGTCTGCTTGATAACCCTGTTAAATATGCTCATATCGTTACTTCTACTACCCACAAGACTCTCCGTGGTCCTCGTGGCGGTATCATCCTTATGGGTAAAGACTTTGAGAATCCATGGGGCCTCACTACTCCTAAGGGTCAGATAAAGATGATGAGCCAGCTGCTCAACAGTGCTGTATTCCCAGGACAGCAGGGCGGTCCGCTGGAGCACGTCATCGCTGCCAAGGCTGTTGCTTTTGGCGAGGCTCTGCAGCCTGAATTCAAGGAGTGGGCTTTGCAGGTGAAGAAGAATGCTGCTAAACTGGCTGAGGAACTCGTTAAGCGTGGCTTCTCTATCGTTAGTGGCGGTACCGACAACCACAGCATGCTTGTTGACCTCCGCACTAAATACCCAGAACTGACTGGTAAGGTTGCAGAGAAGGCTCTTGTTGCTGCAGACATCACAGTCAACAAGAACATGGTGCCATTCGACACTCGCAGTGCTTTCCAGACATCAGGTATCCGTCTCGGTACTCCTGCCATCACCACACGTGGTGCAAAGGAAGACATGATGGTTCTTATTGCCGAGCTCATCGAGGAGGTTCTCAACGATCCGGAGAATGAGGAGGTAATTGCTTCTGTACGCAAGCGCGTTAACGAAACAATGAAGAATTATCCTATCTTCGCTTACTAAACATAAAAGCATTATAGCTTATTTAAATAGAAAAGCCGGACGTTATTGTCCGGCTTTTCTCGTAAGAGGACAGTAAGGATGTTGATGAGTTTTCTTTTACTGTTCTTTTAGATAAAGCTCCGTGGAGTAGAGGCTTATCTGACTCGTTCCAGTTCTTCTTTGATAAACCGTGAGGTGAAACCTTTTCCGCTTTCCGCCACTTCCTCCGGCGTTCCGACAGCCATCACTTGTCCGCCACCTCGTCCTCCTTCAGGTCCCATGTCTATGATGTAGTCAGCAAGCTTTATCACGTCAAGGTTGTGTTCTATGATAACCACGGTATTGCCGCGATCAACGAGTTTCTGCAACACGGACATCAGTATTCTTATGTCTTCGAAATGTAGACCCGTCGTCGGTTCGTCAAGGATAAACATCGTCTTGCCCGTATCGCGCTTGCTCAGCTCCGTGGCGAGTTTCATACGCTGGCATTCTCCGCCGCTCAATGTCGTAGACGGCTGTCCGAGCTTTATGTAGCCTAAGCCCACATCCTGTATGGTCTTTATCTTGCGCAGTATGTCGGGCACGTTTTCGAAGAACTCCACAGCCTGGTTTACCGTCATGTCGAGCACATCGGCAATGCTCTTGCCTTTATATCGCACCTCAAGGGTCTCCCTGTTGTAGCGTTTGCCGTGGCACACCTCGCAAGGCACCATCACGTCTGGCAGGAAGTTCATCTCTATCGTCTTGTAGCCATTGCCGCCGCAAGCCTCGCAGCGTCCTCCCTTGACATTGAAGGAGAAGCGCCCCGGTTTGTAGCCTCTAATCTTTGCTTCTGGCAGGTTGACGAACAGCGAACGGATGTCGCTGAACACACCTGTGTATGTGGCAGGGTTGGAGCGTGGCGTTCTGCCTATTGGCGACTGGTCCACGTTGACCACCTTGTCTATATTCTCTATTCCCTCGATGCTTTCGTATGGCATCGGTTCCTTCAGTGAGCGGTAGAAGTGCTTGCTGAGTATTGGTTGCAGTGTTTCGTTTACGAGTGTTGACTTTCCGCTGCCGCTGACTCCAGTTACTACGATGAGCTTTCCGAGTGGAAACTCCACATCAACATCCTTCAGGTTGTTGCCACTTGCTCCGTGTATGCAGAGGCTCTTGCCGTTGCCCACCCTGCGGTGGTCGGGCAGTTGTATCTCACGTCTGCCGTTGAGATATTCGCTCGTCACCGTGTCTTGCTTCAGCATCTGCTTAGGAGTTCCTTGGAACACAACCTTTCCGCCCTTTCGACCTGCTCCCGGACCGATATCCACGATATAGTCAGCGTTGAGCATCATGTCACGGTCGTGCTCCACGACGATAACGGTATTGCCCATGTCGCGCAGGTCTTTCAATGACTTTATCAGTTTCTCATTGTCGCGCTGGTGCAGTCCGATACTTGGTTCGTCGAGGATATACAGCACGTTGACGAGTTGCGAGCCAATCTGTGTGGCAAGTCGTATACGTTGGCTTTCTCCTCCGGACAGCGATACAGACTGACGGTTCAGCGACAGGTAGTCGAGTCCAACGTCAAGGATGAAATGAATCCTTGAGCGAATCTCCTTCAGTATTTCTTCGGCAATGCGCTTGTTCTTGCTGTCGAGATGCGCCTCAGCATCAGTCAGCCATTGGTCGAGGTCTTTAATGTCGAGGTCAGCCACTTCAGATATATTCTTATTCCATACCTTGTATGAGAGAGATTCTTTGTTCAGTCGTCCACCGTGACATTCGGGACATTTACATTCGGTAAGAAACTGCTCAGCCCATTTCTGTGCCTCCTTGTTGCTCTCATCTTCTATAGCCTGCTGGATATATTTTACCAGTCCGTCATATTCCACGAAATAGTCGCTTGAGGTATGTACCACCTCTTTGCGAATCTTCACCTTCTCAATCCTGCCATAGAGGATGTCGCTGAGCACATCTTCGGGAAGGTCTTTTATGGGAGTCTTCAGCGAGAGCTCATTTTCTTCAAGCAGGGCTCCGACCTGCCAGAAAATCATCTGGTTCTTGTATTTGCCCAACGGCACGATGCCTCCTTCGTATATCGAGAGACTGTCGTCGGGTATTATCTTGCTTTGGTCCACCAGATTAACCACTCCCAGACCCTTACAGCGGGGGCATGCACCTTCTGGAGAGTTGAACGAGAACTTGTTTGGCGCGGGATCTCCGTATGCTATACCGGATGTAGGACACATAAGACGCTTGCTATAGTATTTTGCCTCGCCGGAGTCTTTGTCCATAATCATCATCAGTCCGTCACCCTGTCGCATAGCCGTCTCCACGCTTTTGCGCAGACGTTCGTCATCCTTGTCGCGTACCTGCAGCTTGTCTATCACCACCTCGATGTTGTGGTTTTTGTATCGGTCAAGCTTCATGCCACTCGCAATCTCCTTTATCTCTTCGTCCACGCGGACATAGAGGTAGCCTTTCTTGCGCATATTCTCGAAAAGCTCGCGGTAGTGACCTTTTCGGTTTCTCACCAGTGGGGCGAGGATAAAGATACGCTTGCCGGAATATGCTGTGAGTATCATGTTTATCACCTCCTCCTCGGTATATTTCACCATCTTCTCGCCGGTGACGTAGCTATATGCTGTGCCGGCACGGGCATACAGCAGACGGAGGAAGTCGTAAATCTCTGTTGTGGTACCCACCGTAGAGCGTGGGTTCTTGTTTGTTGTCTTCTGTTCGATGCTTATCACGGGGCTGAGACCAGTAATCTTGTCCACATCGGGGCGCTCCAGTCCACCGAGGAAGTTTCGGGCATAGGCAGAGAACGTCTCTATGTAGCGTCGTTGTCCTTCAGCAAATATAGTGTCGAAGGCAAGCGATGATTTTCCAGATCCGCTAAGTCCTGTTATTACAGTAAGGCTGCCTCGCGGTATTTCCACATCTATATTCTTCAGGTTGTGCACTCTTGCACCCCATACGTTTATCTTCTCGTCTTCTCTTTTCATTCGGTGGTTCCCCCATTGGTTGTAGACTCCGTGAATCCTCTCAGCAGGTTCACGTCGCGCTTTATCTTGTATGTCTTGCCGTCGGCACCCTTTGCTTCCACGAGCACGAAGTAAACGCCCTGTGCCACATCCTTTCCTTTGTATTTTCCGTCCCAGCCGTCGGCAGGGTTAGTCCATTCGAAAAGCTTCTGTCCCCAGCGGTTGAAGATATAGGCATGAAACTCCACTATCGACTGGTAGCCGTCCTTAGCCTTATATATGTCGTTGATGCCGTCGCCGTTTGGCGAGAAGGCATTAGGCATCTCCAACTTGCTCTCGCTGATGGTCACTCTCATAGGTCCCGTCTCGTCCCAATACTCCTGTCCGTACTGTATGACATCGTCCCCTTTTGTGAATGTGGCGTATACCACTATGCTGTGACTTCCAGCCATGTTGAAGGTATACTCAGTTTCTTCCTCATAGCGTGTGAGGTATGGGCTTGTCTCTCCTTCTTTGGTGAATCTCCATTCATACGTGGCGGTGTAGCCTTCCACGTTGCTTGGGTTAGCCTTGAATCTGCCCACGAGAGGAGCCTGCCCCGACATCTCGTTTGACTCGGTCTCTTCTCCGTTGATATCGGTGTAGGTGGCAGTAGGACTTATCGTCGGAACTTCGTCGTTGACGTCCGCCTGTGCAAATGTCGTTGCTATGAGCATCGACAGAGCTAATATTTTCCTGTATATTGTCATTTCCATAAATTGTTTTATCCGCATGTCATGGACATGCCTGTCAACATCAATAATAATATACAAAGGTACGATAAAAAACAGAATGAGCAACAGTTTTCCCGGAATTATTGCCGCAGAAAAATGTCAGAGTAAGATTGGGAGGTAGGATATGTTAATATTACCGACCCTCTCCTTGTGGGGAGGACCGGTTTGTCTGCTTCAGAATCCGTGCTTTGCGGAGTACGGATTGTATTGGAATTTATTCTTCGTATTCAGTAGTGTCTTCTATGCCGGCATAGTGCAGAGCCTCTTTGCGTTCAACGCAGGTGCCGCATTTTCCGCAATGTTTTTCGCCGCCTTTATAGCAAGACCATGTTTCGTTGTAGTCTATTCCGAGTTCCTTTCCTCGTCGTGCAATGTCGCCTTTTGTGATGTTGGTGTAAGGTGCAAGAACCGTCACGCCGTTATAAGAGCCAGCTTCTGTGGCATTGCTCATGGCAGATATGAACTCCGGTCGGCAGTCGGGATAGATGGCATGGTCGCCGCCGTGGTTGGCTATCATGACGTGGCTTAGACCATAGCTTTCAGCCATTCCGGCAGCTATGGCAAGCATGATGCCGTTGCGGAACGGTACGACGGTAGACTTCATGTTCTCGTCCTGATAATGTCCTTCAGGAATGGCATCAGCTCCTTCGAGTAGACTGCTTTTAAAGTATTGGTGCATGAAATCAAGGGGGATGGTGACATGCTTTATTCCGAGACGTTCACAATGCAGTTTAGCAAAAGGAATCTCTTTCGCATTATGGTTGCTGCCATAGTCGAAGGAGATTCCGAGAGCTATTCTGTCTTTATAATCGTATAGCAGCGTCACGCTGTCCATGCCGCCGCTAACGATGATGATAGAATCTTTCATTTATAATGTTTATATTTATTTAGCTGCGATGCATTCAACTTCCACGAGTGCACCCTTTGGCAGGTCTTTGACTGCGAATGCAGAGCGTGCAGGGTATGGCTCGTTGAAGAACTCAGCATAAACCTCGTTCATCTCTCCGAAATACTTGATGTCGGCGAGCATAACAGAAGTCTTGATAACGTTGTTAAGGTCGAGACCAGCTGCGCGCATAATCTCTCTTGCATTATTGAGAGCCTGTCTTGTCTGTTCCTTGATGCCGCCCTCAACGAATTCACCTGTAGCAGGATTGATAGGAATCTGTCCAGATGCAAATACAAATCCGTTCACTTCGATAGCCTGGCTGTAAGGACCAATTGCAGCAGGAGCTTTTTCTGTCTTAATTGCTTTCATAATCTTAGTTTTAAAATAAATGATTTAATAATATTACGGTCATTTCTTCCGAATGGACCTTTTCGAGCACAAAGTTACAATACTTTTTTGAATGTTGCAAGACAATGAAGAGGTAACAGCGATATATGTTCACTATATTTTAATCTTTCGCATCTGCATAAATGAATAATAATGCAAGATAAATATCACAATTTATTATGAATAATGAGTGTAAGTTGTCTATTTGTTATAAAAAGTATTGTGTGGGTGAACAAAATATATTAATTTTGCAATTCGTAAATGCAAAAATATTACCTTGCGATAAAAAGTAGTGTTATATTACATATAAATATATAGGTATACATCTTTAATATAAGACAACCGTAATTAGATTATATATGAAAGTACTAAAGTTTGGTGGAACCTCAGTCGGCTCGGTAGAGAGCATAATGAGTTTAAAGAAGATAGTAGAGAGTCAGGGCGAGCAGCTGATAGTTGTTGTAAGTGCCCTTGGCGGGATTACGGATAAACTGATTGCAACTTCAAGGCTGGCGGCAAGAGGTGATAAGGCATACAGGATGGAGTTTGAGGCAATGGTAAAACGACATCATGATATGATAGACACCATCATTGACGACAGCGAGAAGCGGAGCAGTCTGACAAGAGTCATCGATAATCTTTTCGAGGAGCTGCGTTCTATATATTATGGCGTTTACCTTATTCGCGACTTGAGTGAGAAGATACAGGCTGCCATCGTGAGCTACGGAGAAAGGCTGAGCAGTCATATCGTAGCAACCCTTATTGATGGTGCGCAAAGGTACAATTCAAGAGACTTCATAAAGACGCTGCACAAGCACGGAAAGAACATTCTGGATAGTGAACTTACGGTACAACTCGTGAAGGAGACATTCAGGAACCAGACAAAGACGGCTGTGGTGCCGGGCTTTATCAGTACCGACCGTGACTCCGGCGAGATAACGAATCTCGGCAGAGGAGGCAGCGACTATACCGCATCAATCATTGCGGCAGCCCTTGACGCTGACGCACTTGAGATATGGACCGACGTAGACGGCTTTATGACGGCAGACCCGAAGGTGATCCCGTCGGCTTACACCATAAACGAGTTGAGCTATGTAGAGGCGATGGAACTGTGCAACTTCGGTGCCAAGGTGGTTTATCCGCCAACAATATATCCGGTATGTGTAAAGAACATACCTATCAAGGTAAAGAACACATTTAATCCGGAAAATGCAGGAACGACGATAAAAAGCCATGTGGAGAACGACACCAAGCCTATCAAGGGAATATCGAGCATCAAGGGAACGACGCTGATTACCGTTACCGGACTCTCGATGGTGGGTGTGATTGGTGTGAACAGAAGAATCTTCACGGCACTTGCCGACAACGGGATATCTGTGTTTATGGTGTCGCAGGCGTCATCAGAGAACTCCACGTCAATAGGTGTGAGGGATGTAGATGCTGATGAGGCTGTGGAGGTGCTCAACAGAGAATTCGCCAAGGAGATAAAGACAGGTGCCATGTTCCCTATGCATGCCGAGAGTGGACTTGCCACAATAGCCATCGTCGGCGAGAACATGAAGCACACGCCGGGCATTGCCGGAAAGCTCTTCGGCACGTTGGGACGAAGCGGCATCAGCGTCATCGCCTGTGCACAGGGAGCTTCAGAGACCAACATCTCGTTTGTGGTGCATACGAAATACTTGCGCAAGGCATTGAATGTGCTTCATGACTCATTCTTCCTGAGTGAATATAAGGTGCTGAACCTGTTTGTCTGTGGTATTGGAACCGTAGGAGGAAATCTAATAGAACAGATAAAGACACAATATGACGAGCTCACCAAGACACAGCGGCTAAAGCTGAATGTGGTAGGAGTGGCATCAAGTCATAATGCCATATTCAACAGAGACGGAATAGATCTCGACAACTACAGGACGCTGCTTGCAGAATCAGAGCCAAGCTCTTGCGAAAAGCTGAAGCAGGAGATTATAGGCATGAACATCTTCAACAGCGTATTCGTGGACTGTACGGCGAGCAAGGAAGTCGCAGAGATGTATCAGGACTTGCTCGAGCATAATGTGTCTGTTGTCGCTGCCAACAAGATTGCGGCATCGGGAGATTATGACAGCTATATAAAGCTAAAGGAGACCGCCTTGAGGCGTGGAGTGAAATTCCTTTTCGAGACAAACGTAGGAGCTGGCTTGCCAATCATAGGCACGATAAAGGACCTGAGAAACTCCGGCGATAAGATACTGAAGATAGAAGCCGTGCTGAGTGGTACGCTGAACTTCATCTTCAATGAGATTTCTGCTGACGTGCCATTCTCGGAAACCGTAAGACGGGCAAAGGAGCAAGGTTATAGTGAGCCGGATCCACGTATCGACCTGAGCGGAAAGGATGTAATGAGAAAGCTCGTTATCCTGACACGTGAGGCAGGCTACAAGGTGGAGCAGGCAGATGTGGAGAAGCATTTGTTCATACCGAATGAATTTTTCGAGGGTACAGAAGAAGACTTCTGGAAGAACCTGCCTTCCCTCGATGCCGGATTTGAAGAGAAACGTAAGGTGCTTGAAGCAGAAAACAAACGCTGGCGTTTTGTGGCGAAGATGGACCACGGCAAGACCAAGGTTTCTCTTGAAGCCGTAGACCAGCATCATCCGTTCTATATGCTCGAAGGCTCGAATAACATTGTATTGCTCACAACGGAGCGCTACCGCGAATATCCTATGCTCATCCAAGGCTATGGAGCCGGTGCGGGAGTTACGGCAGCCGGAGTATTTGCTAATATAATGTCGATAGCCAATATCTAAATCACTAAATATAAATATGAGAAACCCACGAATATGAAACATCTGATAATATTAGGAGATGGCATGGCAGACCATGGGGTGGATAGACTCGGTGGGAAGACGCTGTTGCAGTATGCCGATACGCCATATATGGATATGATTGCCAAGAAAGGCAGATGTGGCAGACTAATCACCGTGCCCGACGGATTCCATCCGGGCAGCGAGGTGGCAAACAGCTCTATCCTTGGTTATGACCAAAACAAGGTGTATGAAGGTCGCGGACCTCTTGAGGCTGCAAGTATCGGCTATGAGCTGCAGCCGGGAGATTTCGCCTTGCGTTGCAATATCATCTGTCTGCAGGATGGAATGATAAAGAATCATCATGGCGGACATCTTACCACACAGCAGGGGGATGTCCTTATAAAGTATCTTGATGATAAGCTCGGAAGCGACAGCGTGCGTTTTATCACAGGTATACAGTACAGGCATCTACTTATAATAAAAGGTGGAAACAAGCATATAGAGTGCGCACCGCCACATGACCATCCAGGAGAAAAGTGGGCTGAGCTGATGGTGAAGCCAGAGGAAGGATATTCCTTCCAGGATGATGCAGAAGGACAGATGTTTACCGATGCGGAAGGAAAGCAGCAAAGGAGAATGTCGCCGCAGGAGACAGCCGACTTGTTGAATGACTTGATAGTAAAGTCACAACAACTGCTTGTAAATCATCCCTTTAACAAAGAACGCTCAGAAAAAGGTATAGACATGGCAGATTCTATATGGCCATGGGGAGGCGGCTATCGTCCGTCGATGCAGACCATCAGTGAGATGTATCCTCAGGTAAAGAGCGGAGCCGTTATCTCTGCCGTTGACCTTATTCGCGGAATAGGTCATTACGCAGGACTGAGAGTCATTAAGGTGGAAGGAGCAACCGGACTTGCCGACACAAATTATGAAGGGAAGGCACAGGCTGCAATAGATGCTTTGCGTACAGACGACTTTGTCTTCCTGCATGTGGAGGCGAGTGATGAAGCCGGACATGACGGAGACCTCGCATTGAAGCTAAAGACAATAGAGAACCTTGACCGTCGTATAGTGGAACCGGTATACAACGAACTGAAAACATGGGACGAACCGGTGTGTATTGCCATAATGCCCGACCATCCTACACCTGTAGAGATACGCACCCATGTGAAGGAGCCGGTGCCGTTCGTCATCTATCACAGGGGAATAGAAGCCGACAAGGTGAGAGAGTATGACGAGCAGAGTTGCGTGGCAGGAAGCTATGGACTGCTTCGTCTGCAGGAATTTATGCAAGAGTTTATGAAATATTGAGAAAGGATAAAATATGAAATATTATAGCACAAACACAAAGGCGCCTCTTGCCACGCTGCATGAGGCTGTAGTAAAAGGACTCGCTTCTGACAGCGGATTATACATGCCGGAATATCTGTATAAGTTGCCGGCAGACTTCTTTGATTCTATACAGAATCTGCCATTCAACGAGATTGCCAAGATAGTTGCAACGGCATTCTTTGGCGAGGATGTAGAGCAGAAAGCACTTGATGAGATAGTGGATGATACGTTGCAGTTTGACTGTCCGGTGGTGGAAGTCAGCGACAATATATACAGTCTGGAGCTGTTTCACGGACCGACACTCGCCTTCAAAGACGTAGGCGGAAGATTCATGGCACGCCTCCTTCAGTACTTTATACGCAAGGAAGGAAAGGAGGAAGTCAATGTGCTCGTTGCCACCAGCGGCGACACAGGGTCGGCTGTGGCAAACGGTTTCCTTGGTGTGGACGGAATACACGTCTATGTGCTCTATCCGAAAGGAAAGGTCAGCAAGATACAGGAGAGTCAGTTTACCACCCTGGGCAAGAATATCACGGCGATAGAGGTTGACGGCGTGTTTGACGACTGTCAGACACTTGTGAAGAAAGCCTTTATGGACGAAGAGCTGAACCGCCATATGAAGCTGACATCGGCAAACTCCATCAATGTGGCGCGCTTCCTGCCTCAGTCGTTCTATTATTTCAATGCTTACGCAAGGATGAAGGCAGCCGGTAAGGCGGACAATCTCGTGGTTTGTGTGCCAAGCGGCAACTTCGGGAATATCACAGCCGGACTGTTCGGCAGAGAGATGGGGCTGCCGATAAAGCGTTTTATAGCAGCCAACAATGCCAACGACGTGTTCTTCAAATACCTTCAGACAGGAGAGTATACGCCGATGGCAAGCATCCAGACCATTGCAAATGCTATGGACGTGGGTAATCCAAGCAACTTCGCCCGTGTTTACGATATGTTTGACGGCGACTTGCAGAAGATTCGTTCGGTGGTAAGTGGAGCCACCTATTCAGATGAGCAGATTAGGGAGACTATGAAGTCATGCTTCGACAGCAACGGATATATCCTTGATCCTCACGGAGCCTGCGGCTATAGAGCATTGGAAGAAGGACTTACAGAAGGGGAGACGGGAGTATTTCTTGAGACAGCCCATCCTGCCAAGTTCAAGGAAACCGTGGAGAGTGCCATTGGTGCAGAAGTGGAGATACCGGAGCGTCTCGCAGCCTTTATGCGTGGAGAGAAGAAGAGTGTGGAGATGAATGCAGACTTCGACTCTTTCAAGACTTTCCTGATGACAAGATAAGGTGGCTTGTACCGTCTGACTCCAAACATTGCCCCCCCCTTTATTGATATACCTATATAATAAAAGTACATGAGACGTTATCGTTATCTCATGTACTTTTATTATATATATATTGTTTCTGTCTGCTAAGTATATACTTTCTGTCTGCTAAGTATATACCTTTTGTCTGCTAAGTATATACCTTTTGTCTGCTAAGTATATGCCTTTTGTCAATTAAGAATATAGCTAACCGTCTGAAAGCTATATCCTAATGACATTATACCTGTATCCTATTTTCTTGAAGCGAAGAATACGCCGTCGTTAACAGCCATTCTTACCTGATAGAGACCAGCCTGGTCAGGTGTCACATTCATCTTCTTTCCGTTAGGAAGAGTAGCCTGGATAGTGCCGTCGTCGTTAAAGCGGAACAGTTCCTTCAAGGCGCCATTGTCTTTATAGTTCCAGCTCTTCTCCTTTTTGTTGTATACGAGATAAGACACTTCGCCGTCAGGAGAAGTAATCTCATAACCGTTCTTCAGAGTCTTCACAGCATACATTCTGCCGTCTTTACCCATTACGTCCTTTGTTTCTCCAACATGGGCAACGACTTTGTTGCCGGTCCAGAACTCGATTGTGTTGAGAACGAAGAGGTCAGCCGTAGCGCAGATAGCGTATGCCGGACTGATAACGATGAATACCAACTCGTTGAGGAACTTATGCTGACTAAGCCCCCTGTTCCATTTTAACACGCTGTTAGTCAGTCCGAAAGAACCGATACACGAACTCAAAGTCACCGCACCCACAGTAAGGGCAATAATAGATTTTCTTGTGAATTTTCCCATTTTTCCAATTTTATTATTTGTTATTTGATAGCTTTGTCCTTGCAAATATATATCTTTTTCTTGTATTATAGCACATTTTGTGCTGTTCTTTATAGAAAAATGCACATTTCTTTTGCTTAAAAAAATAAAGGAGGTGGATTATTTGTGAGTATTATAGAAATGTCGTACTTTTGTGTCGTTAATAAATCAATAATGCAGGCATATGGGAAAAACATTTATCAAAGTCTTTATAGTATTGATGTTAAGCATCATGCAGACGGCAGAATGTAGCGCTGACACGTTCAAGGGAAAGATAGTAAATGCCGAGACCGGCGAGATTCTTGTCGGAGCAAGCGTAGAAGGCGAGATTAACCCACAGCCGGGATGGTCGTGTATGACTGCGACAGAGACTGACAGTACGGGATGCTTCCACCTGAATGGTAATATGGAGGGACGCATAATGTTCAAGTTCAGCATGATAGGCTACAAGAACCTCCGCAAGGTGGACTATTCCTATGGCAGCGAGGTGAAAGATACTACCGACCTTGGCATTATCAAGCTGCTACCCACGGCACTCATGCTGCAGGAAGTTAAAGTGACAGCCAAGATGCCCCGCATCACTATGGTGGGCGACACCATTGTGTTTAACCCCGAGGCTTTCAAACTGAAGGAAGGAGCACGCCTTGCAGAACTGATAAAGAAACTGCCGGGAGTGGAAAACCGTGACGGCAAACTCTTCTGGAATGACAAGCCCATACGCCTGATGATGAACGGCAAGGACGTGTTCGGCGGCAGTCAGATAATAAGTGAGCTGCCGGCAGAAGTGGCAAGCAAGCTGAAGCTCTACGACCGTAAGTCGGAGCTGGCACGCCATACGGGCAACGATGACGGAGAGGAAGACCATGTGCTCGACATACAGGTGAAACCGGGATTCCTTGACAAATGGTATGGAGAGGCAGAAGCACAATACCAGACCGACAAGCGGTATATGTTCAGCGTCAGGGCAAGCAAACTGAGCGACCATGACCCACAGCTTATATATGGTCAGGCAAACAACACCAACCGCTATATCGACCGCACCATGAGTCAAAGCATGAATCGCAATATCGACGGCGATGGCAAGAGTCAGTATGGCTCCTATAACTACCAGCACAACTGGGAAACCGAGGGCACAGACCCCTATGACAACAATAGCTTCGACATAAGCGCCAGCATGGGCCACAGCGACGGATGGAACACAAGCTGGCAGTCTACCGAGACCTTCTTCCCCGATAAGGAGCGCACGTTCAGCGTAGCAGACAACTACCGCTATGCGCATAATCTCTCTCCACAGTTGCAGGCACAACTCTTTGCCTACACCGATTCGCTGAACAGTATAAGCCTGAATGTGAAGGCGACTTACGAGAAAGGCTATAACATCAGCGAAGATAAAGGAGCATCGTATGGCTACGAGCCGGACAAGTTTGAATACCACACTATCGATGCAGCCTTTGCTGCAAAGTCAGGCGATGCACTCTATGACCGACTGATAACCCGTAACCGCTATTATCAGACGGGCGACAAGCAGACACGCAGTCTGAACATGGACTACTCATGGGAACACTTCTTTGGCAAGAAAGGTTCGTTCACTCTGCAAGGCAACACCAATATAAGCGGAGCCGACGAAGACACACACATCAACCGCAGTCTGGAATATCTCAGAGAGAACAGAACAGAAACGGTATGGCAGTATTACGACCGTAACAATCATGACCTCAGCACACAACTTGGTGCCGAACTGGAATACTGGCTGAACAGTAAGGTGTATCTGGACATATCCGACAACGTGACATATTCGCGTACCAGAACCGTTCGCGACATATATACCGACAACAGCGAAGAGAATATAGTAGGAGGTATGCCGACAACACCAGACCTTGCCAACGCCATGGGTAACCTGATGCACAAATGGAAAAACAGCTTCACTCTGAAGTCAACGATAAAGCCAGTGAAGTCTTTCATGATTATGCCAAAGTTCAACTGGAACGTATATCGTGAGAAAGCAAACTACCATTATGGACAGCTCGACACAGCCGCCGTGCGCACAAGTTATACCTACGAACCGTCGATATTCCTGAAATGGAAGATGAGTCGTGTGCGTAATATGGATTTCTCCTTTGCCTATAATACCACGGTGCCTGACCTCGTGAGCACTCTCGGCTACCGTAACACCATCAATCCGCTTTCTATTTCGGTTGGTAATCCCTTCCTGCGCAAATCACACAGCTACACTACCAAATACAGTTATCATCGTATGTGGCTGCGCAAGCAGATAGTGCTCGGACTGAGTGCGTCGTATACAAAGGATATCAATCCGCTTGCCACGCTCTATAGCTATAACTCAACAACAGGAGTATACGAGTCGAAGCCAATGAACGTGAAAGGTGGTGGCTCATGGAAATTCGGACTTGACTACGACCAAGGAATAGGTGTGTGTTTCAGGTTGATGAACAAGCTGTCGGTACAGGCGTCACAGTCGTATGGCTTCCTGACGATAGTAGACAACAACGACCCTAATACTGTTCCAGCCTTGAATCATCAGAAAAGTGTTGGTATAGATGAAGACTTTGATTTAACGTACGAGACAAAGACGCTGCAGCTGTCTTTGTACGACCGTATGCAATGGAATCGCTACCGCTATGATGACGCTTCATACAACATGCATCCTTTATATAATAGATTAGGTGTGATAGCTATGTTGAAGCTCGAACCTTTCCAAGTGATAGCGGAGGTTGCCGATCATTTCCGTTCTGATTATGCTGCATCGGAAATGAACGGACACAGGCTTATCTCATCGTTGAGCGTAGATTACAGTTTCTGCAAGAACAAATGCCGTCTGTCGCTGTATGTAGATGATATCTTCAACAAAGACATTTATTATAACAGCAAATATACAGCATTCCAGCGTTTCGAATCAGCCGAAAACTATATCCACCACTACGCCAATCTAACCTTCTCATACAGATTCGATGCCAAGGCAGACAAAAAGAAATAGTGATGATTGCCAATCCGAAACGCTGGAAATGGTGAACGTTAGAAGTGTACTTTCAAATCAACACCCATCTGCAGAGGCATGCCGCGTTCTGCAAGATACATCTTCTTGCCCGTGGCATTGCTGCTGAAGGCAAAGCTGTTATAGTGGGTGTCTGTTATGTTTTTACCCCAAAGAGAGATAGTCAGTCGCTTGAGGTTTATGTCAGCATGTGCACCCACCAAGGCATAAACTTTCTGACTGAAGGTGTTTGCTTCGTCCCAGTAAATCTTGCCCTGCATAGTGGTGTTGGCACCAACGACTATGGATTTTATACAACCGTCAGAGAGAGCGAACGTCCAGTCGGCAGCAGCACTTAGGGTGTGCTGTGGGATAAACGGAACGTAGTTGTCGGCATAGTCAACTGTCGTGCCGTTGACATCCTCTGAATATCTGTCGAATACCGATCTGGTATAGCTGTATGTAAGGCTCCATGACAGATTGTTGCTGAAGGCATTGCCGCGGAGCGATGCTTCAAGTCCGCAGCTGTGGCTTCTGCCTGCATTCACCATCATTCTTCCGAAGCCGTAAGTGCCTGCCATTACAGAGAGTTGCTGGTTGCGGATCTTCATGTAATATGCAGCGAAATCAGCCTGCACCGTATTGTTGAAGAGGTTGAGATGAGTTCCAATCTCATAGTTCCAGCTGAATTCCGGTTTGTATGATATTGTAGAGTTTATCTTGGCGTAATCCTCATTGGTATGTGGAATGTCGTAGTCGCTGCGCATGGCTTCATTGCTGTTGGCACGCAGTTCAGACTGCAGGATGTCGGAAAACATCTGAATGTTGAAGCCTCCCGAACGGTAGCCTTTGTTTACCAAGGCATATATGTTGCTTCCGTTGTCTGACAGCTTCCATGTGAAGGCAAGCTTCGGCAACACCTGATTGAAACTGTTGCATGTATCATGTGACAAGATAGAGCGCAAGCGGCTTGATGCCTCCATGCCCATTACATTTACAGTAGTATTCATCAATGCACTTGTTGAATATCCAATTTTCACATGATTGTAATCGTAGCGCAGTCCGATAGTCATAGATAGTCTGTTGGTGAGGTCGAAAGACGATTCGTGAAATACTCCGAGGTTGAATTGCGGAGTATGGAACAGTCCGGGCACGCTCATCGACAGGGAGTTGACGCTTACCCCTCCTGCTCTCTCAATAGCTTGTGCAGCCATAGCCTTTGCTCCGTCTTCCGTCATACCTGGTATGTTCATGAATTTCTGTGACATGGCACCAACCATAGCGTTGTACATGGCAGACTGTATAGTCTGTCCCATGGCATTGGTGAAGTCTTGGTCGAAGAATACGGGTGCATCGGTGCGCAACCATTGGAAAGAACCATATAAACCACTCGTATGTTTCCAATTCTTCAGTTTGCCCTTTGCGGCAAACTCCTGTGTCACACCGTTTTGCAACTGCTTCTGCGAGAGGTGCATGAAGTCAAGAGCAGTATAGTCCTGATCCATATTCATTCTGTCGGACAGGAACTGATAACTGGTTGTAGAATTGAGAGTTATGCCGGGAAGAGTGTATCTTATATTGAAAGCAGAGTTGAGCATGTTTCTGCGGTATCCGCTTTCTCTGTTTGTTGAAGGCGAAGCCGTCTTGTTGGTGCTAAGGTCCAGCATGCCGTAAGGGAAAGCGTTCTGGTTAACGTATTGGTAGTCTGCGATGAAGTCATACGTCAGTTTGTTGGAATACTGATTTACTATTCTTATCTTACCACCAGCCTCATTGTATGCATCAGCTCGTTTGCCCGTTGTGCTGTTGCGGAAGAATCCGTTCTGTCCGTTATAGAAAGCGGCAACAGACATTGCGGTGTTATGGCTGAGCTTTGAATAGTTGGCAATCTCCATGTTGCGGTAGAAGTGGTTGCCTACGCCAATATGCAGGTCGGTGCCTTTGTTGGTGAATGGATTTTTGGAATACACCCTGACTAGACCGCCCTCCGTGTTCATGCCATAGAGCGTGCTTTGCGGACCGCGGAGCACGTCGATTCTGTCAATCTGATATATATGGAAGTTATATGCACTCTTGCTAAGCAATGGCATTCCGTCGGAATATATGCCTACGGCAGGGTTGTTGACTCTTGAACCGATGCCTCGGATATACATTGAAGAGGTGAGGCGGGAGCCATATGACGGCATCTGGAATGACGGCACGAAAGAAGACAAGTCGCAGATGTTGCGGACTGCAAGCTTGCCAGTTTCGCTTGACGTGAAGATGCTTGAAGCCAAAGGCTGCTGACGTAGGTATGTACTCTCCTTTGGTTGCGATACGACAACTACTTCATCAAGGTTGAAAATCCTTGAAGAGTCAGACAGGCTGACGTATGTCTTTGCCATGTTGTCCGGGATGGAATGATTCTCATTGATGTTTCCTGAAAACGAATAAAGTGGTAAAACGATATATCCACTTGTTGCCAAAAGTATTTTGCTAAAATGTTTCATGGGTGCAAAGGTACCCGCTTTTATGTTTTCTGACAATCATCATTTATTATGATTTTACTCGTTTATGGCTCCACATATAGGGCAGATGCCCTTCTTGTGCATCCTTGCTCCGCATTTTCCGCATACGAACGGTGTTCTTGTATGGTAGAAATATTGTCTGAAAGCATAATAATAAAATGCTGCAAGTAGTGGATAGCCTATATAATATAAGGTGGTGATGCTGAAAATGATGTAGCATAGTGCGCAGATGCCGCACAGACCGCATAGATACAGTATTGCCTCACCGAACGGCAGGGTGCGCCTTACTTCATCTATTGCCGCTATTGATATTATCAGCATTGACCATACCGACGAGAGGAAGATGGCGAGCAGAGGGGAGACGGAAAACGGATTCAGCGTAGGATGGAAATAGAAGTTGTGCCATTTGTCGGCAGCAAAGAGCTGCATGCTTGCATAGAATGTGGCTGACGTGGCAACTACAAGTATGAGCAGGGTAGGGTAGAATGAACTGATATCGTTGAACAACACTATCTTGGCATTCCTCTTGAACAGTTTGCGCAAGAGGTACATCGCTGATATTATGCTCGTTATGATGAGAGTTATTATAAGATGGGTGTCGGAGAAGATGGAGATGAACTCCGATATGGGATCGTCAGGTACCACATGTGGCAGGAGGGATTTCTCTCTTGACCATCCGAAAGTATACTGGTCGCGCGCTATTTGCACCCATACGGAATCAACGGGATCGGAAGGCAGAATCCTTATGTCGGCAACAGCTACCCGTTCTCCATACCTCAAGCATACGGTATCTGTGGGCAGTCCGCTGAGAAATTCCTCCGGCTGTTCCTTCAGCAGGATGATGGAGTCGGACTTTATTATGAAGTTGAAGTTCTGAGAGTAGTGGTGGGTATGTGCAAACTGTAGAGAGTCAAGTTGCTTCTCCGAATATTCAATAGTATCAGCATGGGTGCTGGCTTTGAATGTCCGTTTATGATAGCAACTTGTGAGTATGATGCTTAAAAGCATTGTTGCTGTAAGCATAAGTACAAATCTCTTATCTCTTAACATCAGTCTTTTTGTATATAAGATAATTCTGTTTATTCCTCTGCGTAGATGTTCATCATGCAGTGGGCGCAGTCAAATTCGAGTCTGAATGTCTTACCGTCAGGTAGTCTGAGGCGCAATGGGTCTTTCAGAAGATTCGCTTTGTCTGTAAGTTTCTTGCATTGCCCCATCTCATATCGTAGACAGTATCTGCATTGCATGATCATAGGAGCCTGCGGCTTCTTTATTTCAAAGGCAGGACGGACAGGCTTGATTCCTTCCTCTTCGTAGAATTTCTCTGCCAAGTGGTTCGCTATGTTATACATATATGGCATAGGATACCTGTTTTGCGAGCCTTTCGTCGCTGGGTCATTTTCGTGGGAGCGTGCCGTATGGTGGATGTCTTTGGCAGCTTTAATGCTTTCTTCGAGTTGCTCCATGCAGCTTCTTCTCGTTTCAGAGAGCAGGCTGTTGGGTATGAACCATTGGAAATCCTCAGGCTCAATGCTTACTTTATCTGCTTTGAAGACGGTATTTCCGAGTTTTGCCAACTGTCTGAGGATGTTGTCTCTTTGCGGACTTTTCGCTTTTTCGAGTTTGATGTCCTGACAGACAGATGCCTTCAAGTCGGTATCCTTTACGGATGCCGTAATGGAGATATTGTCCTCTGTCGCTTGTAGAGTAATATCAACGGGAATTTTTCTTTGTTCCTTGCTGCTGTTCAGTTCCTTTTCAAAGCACTGGTCGTTGTTCCTGTATAGGACGGTGCCGCATTTCAGTTCTTTAGGAATCTTCAGAGGGAACAGACGGTTGCCTTCCGCTCTGTTGATGCGGAAGCCTTCAAGTTCGTTCCTGCTATTGATAAAGCACAGACCATCGCCGTTGGCGAAGTTTGCAGTACCAGCCACATTGAAGGAGCTGCCTCTTACTTCCTTTACCTTCCCCACGTATTCGCCCATTGCCTTAGGGGTATAGAAAGAGGCGATATTGCTTTTCCTTCCGTAGAGGAAGTACTCCGTAAAGCCGCGGTTGAATGTCTTTTTGAGGTTCGGGGTAAATGTTATGTTGGCGTCACCCAACGATGCCCTTTGGTATTCCTTAGGTCTTCGGGATACTATCTCGTTGAGTTTTCTGCTATAGGCAGCCGTCACGTTTCTGACATAGTTGATGTCTTTCAGTCTTCCTTCAATCTTGAATGACGTAACTCCTGCATCAGCAAGCTTTTCCAAAGACTCGATTCTGCACATGTCTTTTAGGGAGAGGAAATGCAGTCCTTCCTTGATGACGCTGCCTTCATTGTCGAGCAAGTCGAATTTCAGTCGGCAGAACTGTGCGCAGGCTCCTCTGTTGGCACTTCTTCCGAAGCAGTATTCCGACGCATAGCATACTCCGGAATAGCTGACGCACAAGGCACCATGTACGAAAGCTTCCAGTTCCGTATCGGGAGCAGACTTGTGTATCTCGCAGATTTCGTCGAGCGATGTCTCGCGGGCAAGAACGACTCTCTCGAAACCGAGAGCCGAGAGCCGTTTCACTTTGTCGGCGGTTCTGTTGTCGGTCTGTGTGCTTGCGTGCAGGGCAACGCCTTCGGGCAGGGATAGCTTCAGCAGTCCCATGTCCTGAACAAGGATGGCGTCAACACCAATCTTCCCCAGTTCGTTGATGAGGTCTTGGGTGCTGTCAAGTTCGTTGTCATAGATAATGGTGTTTACCGTAACAAAAACCTTGCATCCGAATTTATGTGCATATTCAGTCAGGGCAGCAATGTCTGTGATAGAATTTCCTGCAGACTGTCTTGCTCCAAATCGGTCAGCTCCAATATATACGGCATCAGCACCGCTGTCTATAGCAGCAATGCCACATTCCATATTCTTCGCAGGAGCAAGAAGTTCCAAGTATCTCATTTTTGTTTTTTATTTTATCAAGTTAATGTCGAACGGAGTCTCCTGGTAAACATAGTAGTTTATCCAATTGGTAAAGAACAGGTTGGCATGAGCCCTCCATCTTACTACAGGATTGTTGTCCGGGTTGTCATCTTTGTAATAGTTCTTTGGCATATCCACATCATCTCTTTTGCCGAGGTCTCTTTTATATTCCTGGTCGAGAGTGTTGGGCGCATATTCCAGGTGTCCGGTGATGAAGAACTCCCTTCCGCCGTTTGCCATTACGATGCTTACTCCGCTTTCTTCCGATTCAGCGATGAGCGTGAGTCGCTTGTCTTTCAGTATATCCGCTTTTCTAATTTCTGTATGTCTGCTGTGTGGCATAAAGAAGATGTCGTCGAATCCTCTGAAAATAGGCAGGAAGGGGTCAAGGCAATGTTGCTCGAATATTCCGAACATCTTTTTCTTAAGACCATATTTAGGTATACCATAGTGGTGGTACAGACCAGCCTGTGCTGCCCAACATATATATAATGTACTTGTGATGTGCGATTTTGCCCAATCGAAGATTTTTGTAATCTCGTTCCAATAGCCTACATCTTCGTAGTCGTATGTTTCTACAGGAGCCCCTGTTATTATCATGCCGTCATATTTCTGCTCTTTTATTTCGTCAAAGTCCTTGTAGAACATCATCATGTGTTCAATAGGAGTGTTCTTTGGCGTATGGCTTTTCAGCTTCATAAATGTGATGTCAATCTGCAGCGGTGTATTTGACAATAGACGTATGAGGTCGGTCTCTGTCGTTATTTTCAAAGGCATGAGGTTGAGAATCACAATCTTCAACGGACGGATATCCTGTGTGTGTGCACGTGTATCGTCCATTACGAATATATTCTCTTTTTTCAGAATATCTATTGCCGGTAATTTGTCTGGTATTCTTAGTGGCATAGTCTTGTTTCTTTTTACTCTTTGCAAAATTAATGGTTTCCTGTATCAATTGCAAATTAATGATTGCTTTTTTGAGAAGGATTTATTTGTTTACTTTTAGAAATTACGTAACTTTCGCATAGAAATTCGGTAACTTTCTTGGAGAAATTCGGTAACTTTCTTTTTTTAGATGGTTTTTCTTCAAAACGAAATTCGGTAACTTTCTAATAGAAATTCGGTAACTTTCTAATAGAAACTCGGTAACTTTCTTGAAGAAACTCGGTGACTTTCGTTTTTAAGGTGTTTGTACAGCTTGTTTTATTTGTGTCTGTTACCATATAATAAAAAAGGCAAGCCTGTGATGTAGGCTTGCCTTTGAATCAGATATATATTCTGTTTTTGTTCTTATTTTGCGTATGCGATAGAACGAGTTTCGCGGATTACCGTAATCTTAACCTGTCCAGGATAGGTCATCTCGTTCTGAATCTTTGTCGCAATGTCGTTTGATAAAGCCTCAGATTCTTTGTCATCCATCTTGTCGGCACCGACAATCACGCGAAGCTCGCGACCAGCCTGGATAGCGTAAGTCTTTGTTACGCCTGGATAGCTCATTGCGATAGCCTCAAGATCATTCAGACGCTTGATGTAAGCCTCTACAATTTCGCGGCGTGCTCCAGGACGTGCTCCAGAGATAGCATCGCAAACCTGTACGATAGGAGCGAGCAGTGTGTTCATTTCCATCTCGTCGTGGTGAGCGCCAATGGCGTTGCAGATGTCCGGTTTCTCTTTGTATTTCTCTGCAATCTTGGCTCCATACAGAGCGTGTGGCAACTCGCTCTCCTCGTCCGGCACCTTACCTATATCGTGCAACAGACCGGCACGCTTGGCTTTCTTAGGGTTGAGTCCGAGTTCAGAAGCCATCACAGCACATAGGTTAGCTGTCTCTCTTGCGTGCTGAAGCAGGTTCTGACCATATGAAGAGCGGTATTTCATCTTACCGACAATTCTGATAAGTTCAGGGTGCAGACCATGGATACCGAGGTCGATAGCAGTACGCTTGCCGGTTTCTATAATCTCGTTCTCAAGCTGCTTCTTTACCTTTGCCACAACCTCTTCGATACGTGCCGGATGAATACGTCCGTCAGCGACAAGCTGATGCAATGCCAATCTGCACACCTCGCGGCGGATTGGGTCGAAGGCAGATATTACGATAGCTTCCGGTGTATCGTCAACAACGATTTCCACTCCTGTTGCTGCTTCCAGTGCTCTGATGTTTCTTCCTTCTCTACCGATGATTCTTCCTTTCACCTCATCGTTGTCGATGTGGAATACGCTTACAGAGTTCTCAATGGCAGTTTCTGTAGCTACGCGCTGTATGGTTTGTATTACAATTTTCTTTGCCTGTGAGTTAGCATTAAGTTTTGCCTCGTCCATAATTTCGTTGACGTAGCTTGCAGCAGCGGTACGAGCCTCGTCCTTCATGCTCTCCACCAGTCTTGTCTTTGCTTCTTCTGCACTTAGACCAGACAGCTCCTCAAGCTTCTCACGCTCTTTTTGCTGCATCTTTTCAAGTTCGTCAGACTTCAGCTGCAGCAATTTCTTCTCGTTGTCGATGCGCTGCTGCTGCTGTTCCACCTCTTGCTTACGGCGTCCCATATCTTCCTGACGCTGGTTCAGGCTGATTTCGCGCTGCTTGAGTTTGTTTTCACTTTGCTGGATACGCTGGTTGCGGCTTTGTATCTCCTTTTCGAGCTCTGCTTTTTTGTTGAGGAATTTCTCCTTAACCTCAAGCATCTTCTTTTCTTTCAATACTTCCGCATCTTTTTGTGCAGTATCCATTAGGGCTTTGTATTTTCCGTTTATAACATATCGGAAAACGAAATATCCGCAGAGTCCACCGATTATGAGGGCGACTACAGCGATTACTGATTCTATCATTTGTTATTGTTTTTAGTTAATATTCTCTCTTTATAATAATGTAAATCTGTAAAACGTGGAAAGTCGGAGATTACTCATTCAGAGTTTCTTCGATTTCGTTTGTGATTTTAGAGAGAATATCGGTGACAGGTGTAGTGTCATTTTTAGACTTCTCCACCTCATAGTTATAAGCGATATCAATGAGTGCCATATATAGAATTTCCTTGTCGCTCTTCTTTCCTTTGAAGATTTCGGAATAGGCGTTTACTGCTTCGTTGATATCTTTTGCAGCTTCACGATACATGAACTCGTCGTCTCTGTCGATAACGACTGGCATGTCAGTATCATAGATGTGCAATCTTATATGTAGTTTTTCTTTTTCTCCTGCCATCACTCTGATTATTTTCCACTTAACAGTGTGATACATTTATTGACGTCACGTATCATGGAGGCGATTTTCCTCTTTGATTCCTCAATGTCTCCGTCGCCTATTTCCAGCATGCGTGCAGTCTTTAAACTCTTGTAATCATTCTGAGCCTGTTCGAGCTGTTGCTTAAGCTGCTTAATCTCGTTGTCGCGAGCATCCACCATTTCGTACAGTTCAGCATTCTCCTTTTTTGTTTCTTTGTATTGGAGAATCATCTGTCTGATACGGGTGGTAAACAGTGTTAATATTTTGTCGTTTTCAGTCATCAGAAATATTTTTGCGACAAATTTAATCTTTTTTTATTAAATTGCCAAATAATAATACCTTAAAAGATATGTTTAATCTTCGTTTTTAGGTGCTTTCTCCTTCTTTGCGAGCATTACGACCTGATAAACGAAGTCTGTTGTCCACTTCTGACTGAAGCCAAGACGCTTGTTGTATTGTCTTATCTCAACAACGGATTTCATAGCACTTGCATCGTTGAAATCGTTCTTGTTGAAGATGTCGTTGATGGTCTTTTCGGTCATTGTATAAAGTGCTTTCCTGAAGAATGACGGCAAGCGCAGCTTGAACTTCATGAGATTGCCGGTAAGCATCATGAGGTTCTGTGTGTAGTTCTGGAATTGTATAAGATAGATTTGCACGTCCTGTATCTTGGAACAGTTCTTTCTGATGCTCTGGTCTATCTCCTTGAAGAATATGTCTTCCGTTCCGTATAGGTCCTTGAGCATCTTCTTGCATCTTGCTTTTTCTCCTACACCTAATTTATTATTAACGGTCGGAACGTGGAGAGATGTCTTGAACTGTCGCAGGTCCGGCAGTGCTGCCAGATTCGTGATTCCTACTTTTTCTGCTATTGCAGCCTGAAAATAAACGCGGATGAGAGTCATGTAATCTTCCATGCCGCCGATTTTTGTTTCTTCGTTATTTTTATGCCCAAAGAGCTTGCTAAAAATTCCCATTATAATTTTAAATTATGTCCTTATATTTAATTTGTAATGCAAAAGTAAGCCTTTTATATTAAAAAACAAAATAAAAATTGAATAATGTAATTTTTATTATTACCTTTGCAACCGTGTTTTATTGCATTAGTCGGCAATGTCCGGTAATATGCTTTATACGATTTAGCTAAAACGACTTTTTAAAATTATTATTATTCGCGAATAAAAATGAAGGGAATTGTGCTTGCAGGCGGTTCGGGAACTCGCCTTTATCCAATAACAAAGGGCATAAGTAAGCAACTTATACCTATTTTTGATAAACCTATGATTTACTATCCTGTTTCAGTGCTTATGCTGGCGGGAATAAAGGAAATCCTGATTATATCAACACCGTATGACCTGCCGGGCTTCAAGCGTCTGCTTGGTGACGGTTCTGACTTCGGTGTTCGTTTTGAATATGCAGAACAGCCCTCTCCGGATGGATTGGCTCAGGCATTTATCATAGGAGAGAAGTTTATCGGTGATGATGATGTGTGCCTTGTTCTTGGAGATAACATATTCTATGGTTCGGGTTTTACAGGTTTGCTTCGTGAGAGTGTTGCTACTGCAGAGAAGAACCGCAAGGCTACAGTCTTTGGATATTATGTAAACGATCCGGAGAGATATGGCGTGGCTGAGTTTGATGAGAACGGCAATTGCCTTAGCATAGAAGAAAAACCGGAGCATCCGAAGAGCAATTATGCTGTAGTCGGACTTTATTTCTATCCTAATGATGTTGTGGAAATAGCAAAGAACATCAAGCCGAGTGCAAGAGGCGAGTTGGAGATTACAACCGTGAACCAGGAGTATCTGAAGCGTGGAGACTTGAAGGTGCAGACTCTGCAACGTGGTTTTGCATGGCTCGATACTGGTACTCACGACAGTCTATCGGAGGCAAGTACTTTTATAGAGGTAATAGAAAAGCGACAGGGTCTGAAAGTGGCGTGTCTTGAAGAAATTGCATATAAGAAAGGATGGATTTCAGATGAAAAGCTGAAGGAGGTCGCAACACCTATGTTGAAGAACGACTACGGAAAGTATCTGATGAGTCTTTTAGAGTGTAAAAAGTAAGAAACTAATAAAAACAAATATGACTGACGTACAACAGAAAAACATCTATGCTGTAGAGGAAGATTCTGAGCAGAGTTCGTTTAATTTTCAGAAACTATACACAATCTTTATCCTTAACTGGAAATGGTTTGTCTTGTCGATAATAATCTGTCTTGGTTGCTCATATCTTTATCTGAGATATAAGTCACCGGTATATGCAACATCTGCAAAACTTCTTATTAAGGATGACAGTAATAATAAGAGTGCAAGTGCGAAAGACGCTATCAGCGGTATGGTGGATTTCGGAATCATCAGCAGTAACTATGGCGTTGACAATGAGATAGAGATTTTGAATACGAGAACTCTTGCTGCAGAGGCAGTCAGAGACCTCAAGCTATATACTTCATATTGGAAGAAAGGACGCGTGAAAAACGTTATCCTATATAAGAACCAACCTATAAACGTGGATGTTGATGCTGCTCATCTTGAAAAGCTCAATGCTCCGATTTCTATGTCTATAGAGAGGGATGAAAACAAGTATATCGTTAAAGGTAAATACTATGTCTCTGTAGATGAGACTACTGTGGAAGGTCCGTTCAAGTTTGAAAAGACCCTCGCAGGAATTCCTGCTACTATAATGACCAAGGCTGGAACACTGTTCTTTACAAGTGGCAAGACACGCATGAAGGATGGTGATGTAATGAAGGTTGTTATCGTTTCGCCGATGATGATGGCAGCACAGTATAGCAGTGCTTTGTCGCTTGAACAGACAAGCAAGACTTCAACAACACTGAATATGCAGCTGAACGACAAGAATATACAGCGCGGTATCGATTATCTTCGCCAACTCGTAATCTGCTATAACCGTCAGGCTAATGAAGACAAGAACGAGATAGCAATACGTACAGAGGCTTTCGTAAATGATCGTCTTGAAAAGATCAATTCAGAGTTGAACTCTACGGAGGGACAGCTTGAAAACTATAAGAAGCGCAACCGTCTTGTTGAACTGAAAGTTGATGCTAAGGAAAGTGTTACAAACCTTTCGTCATACGAGCAGAAGCTCAATGAGGCAGCTACACAAATTTCTCTGATAAACAGTCTGATTCAGTTTGCAGAGCGTCCAGGAAACAAATATCAGGTGCTGCCTTCAAATATCGGACTTCGTGATGAGGCTTCTATCTCATTGATTAATGATTATAATAAGGTGGCGCTTGAGCGTAACCGTTTGCTGCGTACTGCATCAGAGAGCTCTCCTGTTGTGGAAGAGCTTACTTCACAGTTGAAGGACATGAATTCAAGTATCCGCATGGCTTTGAGTCAGGCAAAGAGAAATCTTGAAATACAGAGAAATGCCGTTGCTTCACAGTACGGACAGTATAATCAGGAGGTTTCAAGAACTCCAGAGCAGGAGAGGATTCTTACACAGATAGGACGTCAGCAGGAAGTAAAGTCAGGTCTTTATCTGATGCTGCTTCAGAAGCGTGAGGAAAACTCTATTTCTCTTGCCGCAACAGCTGATAAGGGTAAGCTCGTGGAACTTCCACAGTATGTAGGAAAGGTAAGTCCTAAGACGAATATTATCTTGTTGCTGGGTCTTATCCTTGGTATTGCAATACCTTCTCTCGTATTGTATCTGTTGCAGTTCTTCCGTTATCGTATTGAAGGACATGATGATGTTGAGTCTCTTACAGACATTCCAATCATTGCAGATGTGGCTGTTGCCAATGAAGCAGCAAAGACACGTGCAGACATTGTTGTGCATGAGAATGAGAACAACCAGATGGAGGAGATTTTCCGTTCTATGCGTACCAACCTACAGTTCATGATGAAGCCGGAAGATAAGGTGGTAATGTTCACTTCGTCAACGTCGGGTGAGGGTAAGACCTTCAACGCTGCCAACCTTGCTATCAGTTTCGCTCTTCTTGGAAAGAAGGTAGTACTCGTCGGTCTTGACATCCGTAAGCCTCGTCTTGCCGAGTTGTTTGAGATAGACAACCACCATACAGGTATTACCAAGCTGTTGGTAAAGGACGATCCTACGTGGAATGACGTGCAGAAAGAAATTCTGCCTTCAGAGATCAACAAGAACCTTGACCTGCTTATGGCAGGTCCTATTCCACCAAACCCAGGTGAAATTGTGACACGTCCGTCTTTGGAGAAAGTCCTTAATCTGTTGAAGGAGAATTATGACTATATCCTTGTAGATACGGCTCCTGTAGGACTTGTTACGGATACACTCCAGATAGGTAAGCTCGTTGATGCAACAGTATTCATGTGTCGTGCCGACTATACTCCGAAGGCAGCTTTCAATGCTATTAACATGTTCAAGGCAGAGAAGAAGCTAAAGAATATGGCTATTGTAATCAATGGTATTGATATGTCAAAGAAGAAGTATGGTTACTACTATGGTGTGGGCAAGTATGGCAGATACAGAAACTATGGCTCATATTCAAAGTATGGCAACTATACAAGTTACGGTACATACGGTAACAAATATGGAAACGCCAACGATAATTCTTTAAAATTAAAATAAAGTTTAAATGACTATTGCTATAGATTTCGACGGAACAATCGTTGAACATATGTATCCGGAAATTGGTGAGGAGATACCTTTTGCCACAGATACATTGAAGGCTCTTATTGCGGACCGTCATAAACTGATATTATGGTCGGTCCGCGAGGGCAAACTTCTTGATGATGCCGTAGAATGGTGTCGCAAAAGGGGTGTTGAGTTTTATGCTGTCAACAAGGATTATCCCGAAGAGGACGGAACGAACAACAATAATCATTTCAGCAGAAAGATAAAGGCAGACATGTTTATTGACGACCGTAACGTAGGCGGACTGCCGGAGTGGGGGCTTATTTATCAGATGGTGAAAACAGGAAAGAGCTACAGACAGGTACTGAAAGAAAGCATCCTCACAAGCATTAATCAGGCTCCTCCGAAGAAGAAGCATTGGTGGTCAAGATAATCATTATACTAAATATAAAAACGTTTTGTTCTTTTACTGGAACAAAACGTTTTTCGTAAATACAGAAAGAGAGACTATGTTGGAAAAAAAGACTATATCTGAGATACTGAGGTTCGGCGTGACAGGATGTGTTGCCACTCTGGTTCATTATCTTGTATATTATGTACTGATGACATTCATCAATACTTCAGTAGCCTTCACTATAGGTTATATTGTCAGTTTTGTGCTTAACTATATCATGTCGGCTCGTTTTACCTTCCGAAAGAAAACGTCGGCACGTAATGGTATAGGCTTCTGTGGGGCACATCTTATAAATTATTTCCTGCAGATAGTACTTCTGAATATTTTCATTCATCTGAATGTTCCGGAGCGTTTCGCACCATTACCGGTGTATTGTATTTCCATACCAGTGAATTTTCTTATCGTGCGTTTTGTATTTAACAGAAGTCATGAAAAATGAAAATTACTGATTTTTTTATGCTGTTTTAAATATTATCTTTATCTTTGTATAATGTTTCCTTCCTGAAGTGATGGAATGGTTAACATTTTGATATAATGTTATATAATAAATAGGTATAAAGTAATATAGAAATATGTGTGGAATAGTAGGATATATTGGATATAGAGAAGCATACCCTATTCTGGTAAAGGGCTTGCATCGTCTGGAGTATCGTGGTTACGATTCTGCTGGAGTTGCCCTTCTAAAGAAAGACGGTGAACTTAGTGTATATAAGGAAAAAGGAAAGGTCTGTAATCTTGAGCAGCTTGTCGAATCGAAGGATACATCCGGTGAGATAGGCATTGCGCACACACGCTGGGCTACACATGGAGAACCTTCACGTTTGAATGCTCATCCGCATGTGTCGCAGAACGGAAAACTTGCCTTGGTGCATAATGGTATTATAGAGAACTATGCCAGTCTGAAGACATTTCTCGAATCAAAAGGCTTTACCTTTAAGAGTTCTACTGATACGGAAGTGCTTGTGCAGCTCATACAGTTTATACAGGATGAGTACAACAAGGATCTTGAGGGTGCTGTGGTTTCTGCTTTGCGTCGTGTGACGGGAGCTTATGCCATAGCAGTGATTGATAAGGACTTTCCTGACAAGATTGTTGTGGCTCGCAACTCCAGTCCGTTGGTTATAGGAATAGGTGAAGACTATAAGGAGTTCTTCTTTGCTTCAGATGCCTTACCGATTGTGGAATATACAAATCAGATGATTTATCTTAACGATGGTGAGGTTGCATTATTGAAGCTCGGTCAGAAAGTGGAGATTCATAATCTTGACAATGAAGACATCGACCCGAAGATAAAGGAGGTGGACATAAATCTCGACAGTCTTGAAAAAGGCGGTTATGATCATTTCATGCTGAAAGAGATTTATGACCAACCAAGATGTATTGCTGATTGTATGAGAGGAAGACTTTTGCCAAAAGAGAAGCGCATAGTGCTTAGTGCAATCAATCAGCATCGTGAGAAACTGCTCCGTGCAAAGCGTTTCATTATTGTCGCTTGTGGTACATCATGGCATGCCGGCTTGATAGGCAAACAGTTTATAGAGCAGTGGTGCCAGATACCCGTTGAGGTGGAATATGCATCAGAGTTCAGATACCGTAAGCCAGTAATCATGAGTGGTGATGTTGTCATTGCCATCTCACAGAGCGGTGAGACTGCTGACACTCTTGCTGCCTTTGAACTCGCCAAGCAGAAGGGGGCTTTATGTTTCGGAATAGTCAATGTGGTAGGCTCCAGCATTGCCCGTGCGTCAGATACTGGAATCTATACCCATGTCGGACCGGAGATAGGTGTTGCTTCTACAAAGGCATTCACAGGGCAGGTTACGGTGCTTACCCTCTTTGCCCTTGCTTTGGCACATGAACTCGGCAGCATCTCGCAGGTGGAATATGAAAAGTATGTACAGGAGATGGCTCGTATTCCGGAAAAGATGAAGGAGGTACTCAAGGCAGACAGTGTGATAAAAGATATTTCCCGTACGCTCACTTATGCTCGTAATGCTTTGTATATGGGTAGAGGCTTTAACTATCCCGTGGCACTCGAAGGAGCATTGAAGCTCAAGGAGATTAGCTATATCCATGCTGAGGGGTATCCTGCTGCAGAGATGAAGCACGGACCTATCGCACTTGTCGATGAGAACATGCCAGTGATCTTTGTTGCAACTCATCATCAACTATATAAAAAGATTCTGAGTAACATTGAGGAGGTGAAGGCGCGCAACGGTAGAATCATTGCTGTTGTGACCAAGGGTGACGAGGCTGTCAAGAAGATTGCAGAGGCTACTATTGAGGTGCCTGCCACTTTGCCAGCTACTGCTCCACTGCTGTCTGTCGTTCCTCTTCAGCTTATGGCTTACCATGTGGCTGTATTCAAGGGACTCAATGTTGACCAGCCGAGGAATCTTGCTAAGTCTGTTACTGTAGAATAAGATGTAGTTAACGCAGAATAGAGACAGCTGTGAAGGGATGACATTATGTAACAGTAGAAGAACTTTCACCGACTGTCAGAGCATAACTATAGAATATTAAAATAAAGAATTTATCAGATGACGAAAAATGATTTAAGAATAGTTTTCATGGGTACTCCGGAGTTTGCCGTCGGCACGTTGCAGGCTCTTGTAGAGGGGGGATATAACGTAGTTGCTGTTGTGACACAACCCGACAAACCGGTGGGTAGACACCAGGACACTCTTCAGCCTCCTGCTGTAAAGCAGTATGCTTTGGAGCATAATCTTCCGGTGTTGCAGCCGGTAAAGATGAAGGACCCTTCTTTCCTTGAAGAACTGAAGTCTTATAATGCCGACCTGCAGGTGGTTGTAGCTTTCAGAATGCTGCCGGAGGTTGTGTGGGATATGCCACGCTTCGGTACCTTTAATGTTCATGCAGCCCTGCTCCCACAGTATCGTGGTGCTGCCCCTATAAACTGGGCTGTGATAAACGGAGAGAAGCAGACTGGTGTGACAACATTTTTCCTCGACCATGATATCGACACAGGCCGTATCATTATGCAGGAGCCTTTTGAGATAAAAGATGACTATAATGTGGAGAATGTCTATGACGGCTTGATGCATCTTGGTGCCAGTCTTGCTCTAAAGACCATCGATAAGATTATAGAGGGTGACGGGCATGTTGACTCTTTACCGCAGGAAGATATGATTGTTGCAGATACGGAACTTCATCATGCTCCAAAGATTTTTAAGGAAACATGTCGCATAGACTGGAACCAGACTGCAAAGAATATATATGACTTCATCCGTGGACTCTCCCCTTATCCTGGTTCATGGACAGAAATGGAGGACAGTAATGGTAAACGAACTGTCCTTAAGGTTTATAAGACAGAGAAGACAGGTCTTAAGGCAAGAGGGGATATAGGAACGTTATGTACAGAAAAGAATGTGTTGTATGTAAATACTAAGGATGAACTGCTGAGTCTTGTTACGGTTCAGCTGAGCGGCAAGCGACGTATGGAAGCAAAGGATTTCCTCAATGGTACAAGAAATCTCTCAGACAATAAGTTAGTATGATTAATACAGATATGCATAATATTTATAAGTACCTATAATAGGTAACTATATTATAATATGTATGTAGGGATATTCAGTAAATAGCTAACTAATTATTTGTCAGTGCGTTATATTATTTGTACCTTTATAAAAAATCCCCCGACCGACCCATCACGGGCAGA
>URLQ01000003.1 GCA_900548745.1 uncultured Prevotella sp. | reverse complement strand
TCTTGCGCTCTGAACCGTCCTCGTTCTTAGGCTTCAGCAACATTGCACAAAGCGCAGGAGAAAGAGTCAAGGCGTTGAGGGCGGAAATGATGATGGAGATGGCCATCGTTATACCGAACTCACGATAGAAGGCTCCTGACGTACCACCCATGAATGACACAGGGATGAACACTGATGCCATAACGAGGGTGATGGAGATGATGGCTCCCGAAATCTCATTCATTGCGTCGATAGAGGCTGTCGTTGCCGACTTGTAACCGAGGTCGAGCTTTGCATGGACAGCCTCAACTACCACGATGGCATCATCGACCACGATGGCGATGGCAAGCACGAGGGCAGCGAGCGTCAAGAGGTTCAGCGAGAAGCCGAACACATAGAGGAAGAAGAACGTACCAATCAATGACACCGGCACGGCAATCAACGGAATAAGTGTTGACCTGGTGTCCTGCAAGAAGATGTATACCACGATGAACACAAGAATGAATGCCTCAACCAAGGTCTTGATAAGGTCTTCGATAGATGCGAAGAGGAACTCTGTCACATCCTGCATAATATCGAAGTGGATGCCCGGCGGCATTGAAGCCTCTTGCTCTTTCAGCAGCTTCTTGATGTTCGTTGCAATCTCTGTAGCATTTGAACCAGCGGTCTGGGTCACCATCATGGTAACGGATGGCTTACCGTTGTTCTGTGACTCCACTGTATATGAGAGAGCACCCATCTCTACACGTGCCACATCCTTCACGCGGATTGTCTGTCCGTCCTGAGTTGACTTGATGATCATGTCGCCGAACTCCTCTGGAGTCTGCAGACGACCTCTATAGCGGAATGTGTACTGATACTGATTGTCTGAGGATTCGCCCACGGAACCTGGTGCCGCCTCGATATTCTGCTGTGCCAGAACGCCCGTGAGGTCGGAAGGAATCAGTCCGTAACTCTTCATCTTCACAGGGTCGAGCCAGAGACGCATGGTGTAGTCCTTCTGCGAGAAGCACTGACACTCACCCACACCGTTCACACGCTTGATGGCAGGAACTACGTTGATGTTGGCGTAGTTGGTGAGGAACTTGTCATCGTAGCGGTCGTCGTCGGCTGTAAGACCGAAGAGGATAACCGTTGACGACTGTCGCTTCATCACCTGCACACCAGCCTTTGTTACCTCGGCTGGCAGCAGTGCCGATGCCTGCGACACACGGTTCTGCACATTCACCTGACACATGTCCGCATTCATTCCTTGTTTGAAAAACACTGTGATTGAAGCGGAACCATCGTTTGTTGCAGATGAGGTCATGTATGTCATGCCCTCCACACCGTTGATTGACTCCTCCAAAGGAGCAAGCACGGAGTTAAGCACTGTCTGTGAGTTGGCACCCGTATAGGACGCACGCACCATGATGGTTGGAGGCGCCATGTTAGGGTACTGCTCGATTGGCAGCGATATAAGTCCGATGACACCGAGAATCACTATCAAGATAGAGATTACGGTGGACAGCACCGGACGTTTGATAAATGTATCTAATCTCATTGTTGTAATATTTTTAGTTGACGAGTTACGGGTAAACGAGGTGGTTGTGAATGAGTTGACGAATTGTCAGCTTCGTAAGTATCACCAGTCGGCGAGTTGAATTTATGCAAATCTCCTTGTCAACTCGTCTCCTTGTCTACTTGTCTACTTGTCTACTTGTCTACTCGTCTACTTGTTACTTATTTTCCAAAATCCTTCTTCAGCTTGCTCAGGTCGCTCTGGTCTGCTCCCATAGCCTCAGTCTTCTTCAGCTTCTCCTGATACTGAGCCTCTGTTATTGGAGTAATCTTCTGTCCGTCGGTAAGACCCGAGATACCGTTCATAACGATGCGGTCGCCAACTTTAAGACCTGTCTCGATGATGTAGTTCTTGCCATCATTGTTTGGATTAACTGTTACAGGTGTATACTTTACCTTACTGTCAGAACCTACTACGTATACGAAGTACTTGTCCTGAACCTGTGATACGGCATCCTGCGGGATGATGATGGCAGATGAAGCATGATGAGGAACAACGATGCTACCTGATGCACCACTCTTCAGAAGATGTTCTGGGTTAGGGAAGTCTGCACGCATCGACACAGAACCGGTTGTCGGGTCGATAACGCCACTTACTGTAGCCACACGTCCCTCATGATTATATATTGTTCCGTCTGCAAGCTGCAGCTTCACAGCCGGATAGTCCTTGATGGCAGCATGAATACCACCTACTCCCTTTGTCATTTCGAGGAGGTCTTTCTCCGTTACTGAGAAGTAAACCTGCATTGTACCGATGCTTGAAACCGTTGTCAACGGCTGCTGACTTGAAGCGCTTACGAGAGCACCTACACGATATGGCAGGTCGCCGATAACACCGTTTGCAGGACTGGTCACGTAGCAGAAGTCGAGATTCTGCTTTGCTGTAACATAGTTTGCTTCGGCCTGTGCCACAGCAGCATAAGCGGCCTCAAGAGTATTCTTTGCCGACTGCAGCTCGTACGAACCGATTACGTTGTTCTTGAAAAGTTTCTCATTATTTGTATAAGTAAGCTTAGCCGTGTTGAGCTGAGCCTTTGCTGAGTTTACGGCAGCCCTTGCCTGACGTACAGCAGCGGCATAAGTAACATTGTCAATGACAAAAAGCAGCTGTCCCTTCTTTACAGCCTGTCCTTCCTGAACACAGAGTTTTGTTATGAATCCTGAAACTTTCGGACGTATCTCTACATCCTGTACACCCTTGATTGTTGCAGGGTAGGTGGTCTGAAGCTCTGTGCTCTGGCCACTGATTGTTCTGACCGCATATTCGTCATCTCCGAAATTCGGCTTACCGCTCTGCTTGCTTCCGCATGACGTTACCACCATGGCAGCAGCAAAAAGCAGAATCAAAAAATTGCATTTTTTCTTCATACCTATTTATATAATTAATGTTTTGTTTATACCTAATATTCTTTAAATCACATGCTTTACGTAAAAACTCAAACACACATTCAAGTTTTCACGATGCAAAATTAGACAATATTCCTCATACATAGATGCATGAGGAATATTTATTGTTTTGTTTTAACTTAATTTTCAAGAAATGAACAGATGCTCAGGCAACTAAAGACATTGTAAAAGAAAAATAGGACACTCGTCTACTTTTTCTTAACTCTATCCTGCATTTATCTTAGCATAGTCCCATTGACTTTGCTTTCTTCATAAGCAGCTCCATAAGTGGTTCACGCTCATTAGGCACTTTATTGTCGAGCACAGCGTTCTTTAGTGTCTGCTTCAGTGTTCCAACCTCTCTTGACGGCTTGAGATTAAACATCTCCATAATCTCGTTTCCGTCAATGACTGGCTGCAGGAGTCGCTTGAAGTCCTTCTCTTTCAAGTCGGCAAGCTTCTCTCTCACCATACGGAAGTTCTCAAGAAATCTCTGTTTACGCACTTGGTTCTTGCTCGTTATATCTGCCTCACATAGGGTCATAAGGTCATCTATGTCATCACCGGCATCATTGATAAGTCGGCGAACGGCACTGTCCGTAACCACATCGTCAGCAATGGCGATAGGCCTCATATGCAGGTCAACCATCTTCTGAACATATTTCATCTTTGCATCCATAGGCAGTTTCATCCTACGGAAGATATCCGGCACCATCTTAGCTCCGAGATAGTTATGGTTATGGAAGGTCCATCCCACCAGCGGGTCCCAGCGTTTGCTCTTTGTCTTGCCTATGTCGTGCATCAGTGCTGCCCATCTGAGCCACAGGTTGTCACTCTTCTTGCACACATTGTCAAGCACTTCCAGTGTATGATAGAAATTATTCTTATGTGCTCTTCCACCTCGTGTCTCCACAATGTCAAGCACACTAAGCTCCGGCATTATAAGTTTCAGTAATCCGCAGCGTTGCAGATCCACGAATCCTTTGCTTGGAGTAGGTGTCATCATTATCTTGTTCAGCTCTTCCTCCACACGCTCTCCGCTTATAATCTTTATGCGTTCGGCATTACGTTCCAGAGCCTCAAACGTCTCATCCTCGATATAGAAGTTGAGCTGTGTGGCAAAACGTATGCAGCGCATCATTCTCAGTGGGTCGTCAGAGAATGTTATGTCCGGGTCGAGGGGTGTACGTATAATGCCGTCTTCCATGTCGTAAACGCCATCGAACGGGTCTACGAGTTCTCCGAATCTGTCTTTGTTCAGGCATACGGCAAGTGCATTGATGGAAAAGTCACGACGGTTCTGGTCGTCTTCCAGCGTACCATCTTCCACTATAGGTTTTCTTGAGCCGCGTGTGTAGCTTTCCTTTCTTGCTCCTACAAACTCCACCTCCAGGTCTTTGAATTTCACCTGTGCCGTACCGAAATTACGGAACACGGAGATGTGAGCTTTCTTACCAAGTGACTTTCTCAGTGCATCAGCGACTTCAATACCACTGCCCACCACCACCACATCAATATCGTTTGACGGGCGTTCAAGAAACAAGTCGCGCACGTATCCCCCTACGACGTAGCATTCTACGCCGAGCGAATCCGCTGCAGCTGATATTTTATGGAAAATTTCTTTATCAAGGATCTGTGCCAGTTCGGCATCTGAAAGTAGTCTCATATACAACTATTAAATATAAGCGGCTGCAAAGTTACTAATAATTAGCGAAGAAAAAGTGATGGGGAATGAAGAATTTGTATTTGTACATATAAATTAGTCCTGTCTGCCCATCAGCAATTCATAAAGAATGCGGATTGCCTTTTGCTTTCGGGTAATCCGCATTCTTTATTTCAATGCGTCCTAATGACGCATCTATATTATTTCCAAAGCATAAGTATAGGCAGGAGGCTTAGTATGCCTCCTTATCACCTGCTATGACATTTGCTATTGTACGATACATTATATACAGGTCAAGTCCGAGCGACCAGTGTTCTATATACCAGATGTCGCCCTGCACTCTGCCTTCCATCTGCGAGAGTTCTTTTGTCTCTCCACGGAAGCCTGTCACCTGGCTCCATCCCGTAATACCCGGCTTCACGAAATGACGTATCATATATTTATCTATCAGCTTTGAGTATTCCTCGGTATGCTTGAGCATGTGTGGACGTGGACCAACAATACTCATATTGCCGATAAACACATTCCAGAACTGCGGCAACTCGTCGATGTTGGTCTTTCTCATTATGTTTCCCCACTTCGTCTTTCGCGGGTCATCTTTCGTTGCCTGCACCTTGTCGGCATCGGCGTTGACCTTCATGCTGCGGAACTTGTAGCAATAGAACTCCTTTCCGTTCAGTCCGTTTCTCTTCTGCTTGAAGAACACCGGACCCGGCATTGTCAGTTTTGTTATTATCGTCACGATGACAAGTATTATCGGGAACAGCGTGCATAGGAACAGACCTGACACCAAGATATCGAAGAGTCTCTTCTCTGCTCGGTTCTCCGGACGTGAGAGCGGCTCTCTGTAAAGACTCAGATACGGCACAGAACCGAGCATGTTGAAATATACACGGTGGTGGAGATAGTTTGTTACGTTCGGCACATTATAGAAATGTACAAAGTGCTTCTCACAATAATGCAGGATTTTCATTATCTCTTCCGCCCTCTGCGACGGCAGACAGCAGAAGAGTTCCTGCACGTCTTTATGATTGGCAAGATACTCCATAACGTCTGATGGAGTGCCGAGATAAGGGCAATCCTCCGGAAACTTGGGATTCACATTATCATCGAAGTAACCTAACGGTTTGTAACCCAACGAAGTGATAGACATCATCTCCTTGTATAAGGCAAGATTGTTGTACTTGCTTCCAACAAAGACCACCTTAGTTATATGTCCTCCCTTTTTCCTGTAATAATTCATCAGAGACCTGACACTCAGCCTGAAGGATGAAACAACAACTATCACCGCTAACAGAAATAGCGGAACCATATCATAGCTCATTGTCCGGAAATGCCCGAATTTAAGCAGTGGTATTGCAATAACGGCAAACAGAAGCACATTCCTTGTAACCTTCGTAACTATCTGATACCTCTTCACCTCTCTCAAATACAGTATCACGCCTCCGTTTATTATGCATGCACAATACAATACACCTAACACTACTGATGTATGCAGCTGCATCTCGTCCCATGTCACATCAAGGAAAAGACTCATAAATAGCCAATAAGTCAACATTGCCAGAAGCCAATCACATATCAGCGTTCCAGCAACAACAAGTCCATTTCTATGCGTATTACTTATCATAAATACATTATTTTTTAATCATATAAATCGACGGAAAGTCCTAAGTACCGTCTGGTTTGTTTCTTATTTCCTTTTTTTAAGTCTTGTAAGATAGATTCAGGCTTTCTAAATACATTTATCCGTATCAAGAACAATGAGTCCTGTTTCTTCAGGGCTCATTGTCTGTATACGAAATTACCTTTTAAAGGTATTTACAAAGGTAAGAAATTCCTTTATATATTTGCTTTTATTCACCTGTTCAAAATAAACTTTAACATAATTTGTACGAGCGAAGTAAAATATTAATCGACGAGTCCACCTCTATACCATTCATACAGCTTGCGCACACCGTCTTCTATCTCCACTTTGTGTGTCCATCCGAGCGAGTGCAATTTCTCAACGTCAATCAGTTTGCGCGGTGTGCCATCGGGCTTGCTTGAGTCAAACTCCACAGTACCTTCGAATCCAACAGTCTTCACCACGAGTTCCGACAGGGCTTTTATCGTAAGTTCCTTTCCCGTACCCACATTGATATGGCAGTTGCGGATTTCTCCGAGAGCCGGAATAGCTCCTCCCCTGCCCTCACTGTTGTTACGGTCTACGACGCCATCTACTTTCGCTCCATAGAATACACTACTGTATTTCTCTATTCCGATGATATCCTTGAAGTCAACATTCAACAACACATGCACGCTGGCATCTGCCATATCCTCGCTCCACAGGAACTCACGCAACGGCTTGCCTGTACCCCAAAGCACCACCTTATTATTATATATACCATAATATTCCAGTGCCTTCAGGATTCTCTCCCTTGTGTTGCTGCCATCCACATTTCCGTCACCGATAATTTTCCGGAGCTTGTCGTCCGGATTTATCGGCCGTTTGTCCATGTCCTTTACAATCATGTCCCAGTTGTCATCATGGATAAGCTTTGCGAGATATACCTTTCTCATCATCGCCGGCATCACATGACTGTTCTCAAGATGGAAGTTATCATTAGGTCCATATAGGTTCGTCGGCATCACTGCGATATAGTTTGTGCCATACTGCAGGTTGTAGCTCTCACACATCTTCAGTCCGGCAATCTTTGCTATGGCATATTCCTCATTGGTATATTCGAGTGGTGAGGTGAGCAATGCGTCTTCCTTCATCGGCTGCGGTGCATCTTTCGGATAGATACATGTGGAGCCAAGGAAGAGCAGCTTCTCCACTCCGTGGCTGTAAGCGTTGCTTATCACATTGCACTGCATCTTCATGTTCTGCATTATGAAGTCAGCCCTGTACAATGAGTTTGCCATTATTCCTCCCACGAAGGCAGCGGCAAGCACCACTGCGTTTGGTTTTTCCTCGTCGAAGAATTTCTCCACGGCATACTGATCCGTGAGGTCAAGTTCCTTATGCGACCGTCCAACGAGGTTGTTGTATCCTCTTTTCTTGAGGTTGTTCCATATTGCCGAACCCACGAGTCCGTGGTGTCCGGCTATATAAATCTTACTGTCTTTATTCATTTATTATTTATTATTGATTAGTGATTATTTGTTAGTGATTATTTACTGTTGATGACTGTCTACCGTTGGGTTGGAGTTTCTTTGTTATAGAAGACAACATTTTCCCCAATTCTACAGAATCAGTCAGAATTGACTCATATTGTTTTTTATCCAGATAATCTGTCTGAAACAATAATTCAATCCAATATTGCGTTTCGCGACACTCTTTAGCGCTAATAAAGATTTTTGCTGTAAAATCAGCCTTACTTATTGCTGCTTGTGCCTCTGCTAAATTAGCACCAATACTTGTACCAGAGCGAAGTAGTTGCTTACTCATTACAGATTCCTTCTTTTCATCACATAACCATTTATATAATTTTACTATACGAATAGCAAACTTCATACATTTATGTGATAAAAGATCTCCACTTTCACTCATTTCTCAACAGCATATAATCACTAATAATTAATCACTAATAAATAATCACTATTTCACGATTCCTTTCTCCAAATACTCGGCAAGGTTCATCTTCACCTGTTCTCCGGCACGCTCTACGGCAACCTTTGCCATATCCGCTTCAACCATTATCTTAACGAGCTGTTCGAATGAGGTCTTGCCCGGATCCCATCCAAGCTCAGCCTTTGCCTTTGTAGGGTCACCCCACAGGTTAACCACATCGGTTGGACGGTAGAAGTCCTTCGACACCTCGATGAGCACCTTGCCCGTCTTCTTGTCAATACCCTTCTCGTTTTCGCCCTCGCCCTTGAATTCGAGTTCTATTCCTACATGTTTGAATGCAAGATAGCAGAAGTCTCTTACCGAATGCTGCACACCGGTAGCAATGACGAAGTCCTCAGGTTTGTCGTGCTGCAGTATGAGCCACATACACTCTACATAGTCTTTTGCATAACCCCAGTCACGGAGCGAAGACAGATTACCGAGATACAGCTTGTCCTGTTTGCCCTGTGCTATACGTGCAGCTGCGAGTGTTATCTTACGAGTCACGAAAGTTTCTCCACGACGTTCACTCTCATGGTTGAACAGGATACCCGAGCAGCAGAACATATTGTATGCCTCGCGGTACTCCTTTACAATCCAGTATCCATAGAGCTTTGCCACGGCATACGGGCTATATGGGTGGAACGGAGTGTTCTCGTTCTGTGGTACCTCCTCCACTTTTCCGTAAAGCTCTGATGTTGAAGCCTGATACATACGGCAGGTCTTCTCCAGTCCGCACTGGCGTATAGCCTCCAGTATACGGAGAACTCCAGTTGCGTCAACGTCAGCAGTAAACTCTGGAGAGTCGAAACTCACCTGCACATGGCTCTGTGCTGCCAGGTTATACACCTCTGTTGGTCTCACCTTTTTCATCACTTGTATGATACTCATCGAGTCACCCAAGTCTGCATAGTGCAAATGAAAATGTGGCTGTCCCTCAAGATGGGCTATTCTCTCGCGGAAGTCAACCGACGAGCGTCTTATCGTGCCATGCACTTCGTATCCCTTACTCAGCAGGAACTCTGCCAAAAATGAGCCATCCTGACCCGTTATACCTGTAATCAAAGCTACTTTTTCCATATCTATATACTGTTTTGTATGTCTATTAAGTCAATATTCTGTTCAATCCTTATATACGAACACGCCTTAACTTGTTTTCGAGAAGGACGATTCTATATAAAGCTACTTCTCAACAGAGAGGTGAAATTTGAAATCTCTGCAAAAGTATAAATATATCTTCTAAAATACAAAAAATATATTATTTTTTTCTTTTTTTCATTTGCAAACGTTACACAACAGTAACACTTCCGTCATATTACTCGTCAGTTTCCGAAGCACGTCTTCTGTCAATGAATAAATAACAGGGACTCCATACTGATTAAAATAACAGGAAGCATATTCAGGACTTTCAAAAACTATATTATATTCTACTTCTTTATCAGCTCTAATATAATTGAATTCCACCTTCATGTGCGAATAGATAAACGGAACAACAACATCCATCATGGAATCAATACACCCCCATAGTTTAGTGTATATTACATGATTCTTCCCCCAATAAAAATATTTTTTATCAAGAATCAAACTTACCATAAGTCAATGAACTATCATGGAGTTCAATATAATCAGCAATTTCCAATCGTTTATCCCCATCTATTCCTTTCAAAAACATGATACCATTTGATGTTTCAATTTTACATTTCATAATTAGGATAGATTTATTTAATTTGCCAATGACCACCTTTGTCGGAACCTATGCGTTGAATAATACCTTTATCAACCATCATCTTCAGACGACGCTTTACACTACTTTCATGAAGTCCCATTTTGTGTGAAATTTCGCTTCTACTTATTTGTGGTTTTTCCTTGATTAGTTCTAAAATCATTTTTATCTGGTCGCTTATCTGGTCGCCTTCTGGTCGCTTCTGGTCGGATATAGTCTTTTCTTGCCCTTCCTCCAATAAATTAGCCCACACAGAAGCCTTCATTATAAAGGCGAACAAATGATATTGGGGTTCCTTCGTGCCAATGGCAGAAAGCTCACGACACATACGGTCAACTCCTTCACCGAACTCCTTTACATAGTCGTAGGCTTTCAGGTACTCGGCTATCTTGGGATTACGGGAGAAATGGGTGTGGCGGATATTGTCGGTGCGGACGATACCTGGCAGCTTACCTGGGGTCTCGAACACAAGTCGGTCGTCAAACATCTTTATCTGTATCTCCGTTCCTTTGATGCTGTAATCGCGGTGGCAAACCGAGTTTACCGTCATCTCTTGTATCACGAACTTAGGATATTCCCTGTCGGTCTTGAAGAGTCCGTCCTCACCGAGATAGGAATGTTCCTTCACTTGCGTTTCGAGGTAGTCGATGGTTTTCTGTATCTGGTCGAGGATGCGCCCCTCGAAGGTGACATCCTTGATGACGTTCATCTCCCTGCCGACTTTCTCTTCTGTACCATAGTACTTGATAAAACGGACACGGGCACGAGGGAAGAAGTTCTGGGGACGTTTACCGAAGAGCAAGATGCAGGCAGTGCTGACTTGTGGTACATCGCCCTTGTAAGTCAGGAATCCTTTGTTCTCTTGCAAGTATTCCATTGGAGACTTGCCATAACCAATGCGCTTCATATATGCTTTTACGGCATCCATGTCGATATCCTCGATAGTGGCATCGTAGGCAGGGCTGTCCTCGTAGTATCGTTCACCCTTGTCATACATCAGTTGCAGACGTTCCTCAAAGGGTAGCTTACGCGACTTGTCGCCCACCCGCCAAAACACCTCATCGGCTTGGTTGGCATGGAGGCGAGGACTGGCCGGGACATGGATTATCAGTATGTGGTTGTCATTGCCCTCACTGTCTTGGCAAGGCATGAACTCTGTCGTAACAGAAATGGTGGGTACACAGAAATCAAACGGAGTGCGAAGTATCTCGTTCAAATGAGCCTTGTCTTGGTTGACACCCTCGATACGGCGAGTCTTGTCGGATATACCTACGGCTATCATGCCGCCATCGGCATTTGCCATAGCGACAATAGTGTTGGCGAGAGCCTTCGGTTCTATATGTATGCTCTTGCAGTCGAAAGTCTGCCCTTCGGGCATCTGACGTATCTCTTCGATAGTATATCTCATATTCTGTTCATTCCACTTTTGTATGGCAAATCAACTCGTGTATATCCACATTGAGAACATCGGCTATTTGTGCCAATGTGTTCAAATCGGGTTGTGCGTGGTTGTTGCATCACTTCGATACTGTGGCAGGGTCCTTATGCAATGTCTTTGCCAACCATTCACTCATAATACCTCTTTCTGCCAATACGGTCTTGACACGATTTAAATCCGCCATACTTCAATTATTTGTTGTGTTTACCGCAAAGTTACTGCTTTTAACCGAGAATAAAGATTATATCCACATAAAGTTGCCCAAAAGAGTGTTATTTTCTCAAATACAAGGCATTTGACTTTATGCCTCTTTATATATAGAATGGGGTATAGTTTCAACTGCATCCCATTCTATTTTCTCTTTTGGCAGCGTCCACTTATTTCTCGTCTCTTCCATCATTTTGTCATCCAAACCTCACATTTGTTCGTAAAAGCAAATCAAAACCGTTAAATCTTCACTTTCCTTAAACCAACAAATAAAACCCAATCCACTTTTCTACCGTATTAACCACAAATAATTGGTAATCTGTTACTTCTAAATACCGTCCTTAGAACGAAACTCACTAACCTGTTCCGCAAGTTGAAAACCCATAAAACTTCTGTTATTTAATGAAAGTCTTTCCATTTCATTTTGTATTACAGTCGGTTTTGTCTAAATTTGCACAAAAAACATAAACAGCATGAAGATATTTAGGATTTTAGGAGCGGCTGTAATTGCTGCCGCGACACTGTCTGCCTGCTCAGACTCCAAGAACGACAAAGCACAACAACTGCTTGACGAAGCACAAAAGGAATACGACAACGCTGCATACGAGAAGGTGCTCTCGCTTGTGGACTCCCTGCGCAGGACATATCCCGAAGCGATAAAGGAACGTGAGAAAGCATTGCAGTTCTTCCAGGACGCATCAGAGAAACTCGCACAAAAGCAGATTGCACAAACCGATGGAATGCTGCAAAAAGCCAGTACCGAATGGCAAGAGCTTTTCATCACAGTGGAGGAGCATAAGAAAAAGGGCATAGCAACAGCCGAGGAACTCTCAAGACTGACCAATCTGAAACTGCTGAAAGACTCGCTGCAGGCACGCTTCGACACACAGTGCGCCACGGTGAGATTTATCAGGGAGAAAAGGAAAGAGAACTAAAAAATCAGTCCAAAACTATTGTATATCAATATAATTGCGTAACTTTGCGCAATTATTAGAAGCTTTATAATGGTAAAAGAGAACAATAATACAGAGGAACAGTTCAAAAGCGTAATGCAGGAATGCCGTTCGCTCTTCGAGAAAAAACTCCACGACTACAATGCGTCTTGGAGAATGCTGCGCCCCTCATCGCTCACCGACCAGCTGCTTATCAAGGCACGCCGTATCAGGAGCATCGAGGTGAAAGGGAAAGCTCTCGTCGAGGACGACATACGCTCCGAATTCGTGGCTCTCATAAATTACGGCATCGTAGGACTCATACAACTGGAGAAAGGATTTGCAGACTCTGTCGACATATCCAATGAAGAGGCAATGACGCTGTACGACAAATACGCAGAAGTGGCGCTACAGCTCATGCTGCGCAAGAACCATGACTACAACGAAGCATGGAGAATGATGAGAGTGAGCAGCTACACTGACTTCATACTAACCAAAATCGAAAGGGTAAAGGAAATAGAGAACCTGAACGGCGGCACGCTCGTGTCGGAAGGTATCGATGCCAACTACATGGACATCATCAACTACTCCGTGTTCGGGGTGATAAAACTTACGTTTGGAGAATAGTACAATGACGGTGAACGCTATAAAGAACATCGCGGTCAACGTGTGCCGGTTTCTTGTCGCCGCCACCTTCATATTCTCAGGATATGTAAAGGCGATAGACCCGTTAGGCACGCAATACAAGATTCACGATTATCTTGTTGCACTGAACATCGACAGCTTCATACCGAGCTATCTCACGCTCGGAGCATCGGTAATCCTTGCCGCCTTGGAGTTCAGTCTCGGCATTCTGCTGCTCTTCGCCATAAGGAGAAGACTCGTATCAAAGACCATTCTCCTCTTCATGGCGATAATGACCGCGACCACAGTGTGGATAGCTCTGGCAAATCCGGTTAAAGACTGCGGATGCTTCGGCGACGCTCTTAAACTGACCAACTGGCAGACTTTAGGCAAGAACATTATACTGCTCGCCGCTGCCTTAGCAATATGGAAGGCACCATTGGCAATGGTGAGGTTCATCAGCAAGGCTAACCAATGGATTGTCATAAACTATACCGTCATATTCTGTATAGCCACAAGCACCTACTGTCTGTATGACCTGCCGCTGTTTGACTTCAGACCCTACCATATAGGGGCAGACATCAGGAAGGGAATGGAAATACCGGAGGGTGCAGAGCAGCCGACATTCGAGACCACCTTCATACTGAAGAAGGACGGGAAGACAAAGGAGTTCACTCTCGACAACTACCCTGACTCCACATGGACGTTCGTAGACAGCAAGACAGTGCAGACGAGTGAAGGCTATGTGCCGCCGATACACGACTTCAGCATGGAGGACACCGCAACGGGCGATGACCTGACGCAGGACATACTCAGCGACAAGGGCTACACCTTCCTGCTCATAATGCCGCACCTCGAAAACGCGGATGACTCCAACTTCGGAGACATAAACCAGATATATGACTACTGCCAGAAATACGGCTATCGGTTCTATGCCCTGACGGCAAGCAACAAGAAAGCCATTGGCAGATGGACAGATATGACGGGAGCTGAATATGGTTTCCTCTTCACCGACGAGACAACGCTGAAGACTATCGTAAGAAGCAACCCCGGCCTTATATTAATAAAAGGTGGAACAATAATACAGAAATGGAGCCACAACAAACTTCCAAAGCTGAATGACTCCACACCGAATTTGGAAAAAACGCCAGAAGGCAGACTGCCACAGACATCAGTCGGCGAGAAAATCGGCTACGTGCTGCTGTGGTTCTTCATGCCTCTCTTCCTGCTAACCTTCGCCGACAGGACGTGGGCTTGGACAAAATGGGTGAGAAGAGAAAAAGAAAGTAAATCATAGAACTATCATTTTTTAATAATTTAGCATATATAGTAATGAGAAAGAAAATTGTAGCAGGCAACTGGAAAATGAACATGAACCTGCAAGACGGAATCGCTCTGGCTAAAGAGCTCAACGAAACACTGACAGCCGAGAAACCAAACTGTGGCGTAATCATCTGCACACCATTCATACATTTGGCAAGCATAGCACAGTTCCTCAACCAGGACGTTATCGGACTGGGTGCCGAGAACTGCGCAGACAAGGAGAAGGGAGCCTACACTGGTGAGGTTTCTGCAGAAATGGTTAAGAGCACAGGCGCACAGTATGTTATCATTGGTCACTCTGAGCGTAGAGGCTACTACAACGAGACTCCGGAAATTCTGAAGGAGAAGGTGCTGCTCGCACTGAAGAATGGTCTGAAGGTTATCTTCTGCATCGGCGAGAGCCTTGAGGAGCGCGAAGCTAACAAGCAGAACGAAGTGGTTAAGGCTGAGCTTGAAGGCAGCGTATTCAACCTCACGGCAGAGGAGTTCAAGAACGTCATCGTTGCCTATGAGCCAATCTGGGCTATCGGCACCGGCAAGACAGCTACTGCTGACCAGGCTGAGGAGATTCATGCCTACATCCGCAGCGTGATTGCCGACAAGTATGGCAAAGAGGTTGCTGACGACACTTCTATCCTCTATGGTGGAAGCTGCAAGGCAAGCAATGCTCCTGAGCTGTTTGCCAAGCCAGACATCGACGGTGGACTTATCGGTGGAGCTTCACTGAAGGCTGCTGACTTCAAAGGCATTATCGACGCAAGATAATTTTCTGCAAAATAAATCCTCTGTGGCACACTCCGCAGTGCGTCGCAGAGGATATTTACTAACATAACACATCAATCATGAAACAGTTCATCGCTATATTAGTATTTGCGACAGGCATCTCCATGAGCTGCCACGCACAGTCATTCCTTAGCGACCTGCAGAAACAGAAGCAGGGCGAAGGAACGGTTACGGTAAAGCAAAGTGCCGATATAGACAACTTGGTGAACAACGCCAAACTGAAAAGCAGCCAGCAGGCTGCGCAACAGACTAAAGAAATACATCAAAGCGACAATACTGAGCATAAGGCGACAGTAGTGCCACACCACGAGGAAACGGCAACACACAAACAAGCCGCTACCAACGACCACAGGAACATTCCTACAGAGAAGCACCAGACCCAGAAGTCTGCCGACTCTGACGTAGTGGTCGATACAAGCAAGAAGATGATGCGAAACAGCTATAAGGTGACTGGTTACCGCATCCAAGCTTATTCAGGAGGAAATTCAAGAGCCGACCGCGAGAAGGCTAACCGCATCGGCGACGCTATAAAAATGAGGTTCCCAGACCAGCCCGTATACGTACATTTCTACTCGCCGAGATGGATTTGCAGAGTAGGAAACTTCCGTTCATACTCAGAAGCTGCCAGCCTGCTGAAAAGTATCAAGGCGATGGGATATTCTCAAGCGTGTATAGTAAAAGGAAAAATCAGCGTGGGATACTAAAAAAACAAGAACATAATAATGAATCCGGAAACAGAATTTCGTCCAGGTCTCGAAGACCTGGCTGCTAATTATAAAAGTGTATTAGAACTTCTTGGCGAAGACCCTGAAAGGGAGGGACTGCAGAAGACACCGATGCGCGTGGCAAAGGCAATGCAGATACTGACAAGAGGCTACACACAGGATGCACACAAGGTATTGACCGATGCCCTCTTCAAAGAGGAATACAACCAGATGGTCATCGTGAAAGACATAGACTTCTTCTCTCTCTGCGAACATCACATGCTGCCGTTCTACGGCAAGGTGCATGTAGCCTACATACCTAACGGCTACATCACAGGACTGAGCAAGATAGCACGTGTCGTGGATATCTTCAGCCATCGCCTGCAAGTGCAGGAGCGAATGACGCAGCAGATAAAGGACTGCATCAACGAGACACTTCATCCACAGGGAGTCATCGTCGTCGTGGAGGCAAAACACATGTGCATGCAGATGAGAGGCGTGGAGAAACAGAACTCCATCACTACGACAAGTGACTTCTGCGGAGCCTTCGAACAGGCAAAGACAAGACAGGAATTCATGAACCTCATACACAGCAAATACTGAAAATCATAAAAAAAACATCCGGCAAATGCAATATTATGCACTTGCCAGTGTTTTTATTAATGATAGTCAACAAATAAAATCAAATCAAAACCAAGATGAAAAAGCTTATAAACATTCTCCCTCTGTTTATCATTGGGATGCTCGTCTCTCTGTCAATGACTTCATGTGTTGACAACGATGATGACACCAACGGACTCACCGAAAACGAAATCAAAACCTGCATCATGACAATGAGCGGCAGCTATTCGGGAAAACTCTATTATTTCAACAAGGACATCGACAAGACGAAATACCCTAAACAGACTGACTCTATAGAAAACATGACAGTCAGATTCAGCTACCCGGAAAGTGCATTCGTCATTGAGAGTGTACCTGTAAAGCTGTTCTTCAAGCAACTAAAGAATCACGACGACCTCAAGGCTGCTGCCGATGACTATGGATATACCGACATCAAGGTGAAATACGTACCGTACTACCTGAAGGACAAATACATCGCATATTACAACCAGCCTGAAACCATCAGCATGAATCTCTTTTACGGCAATGTAAACCACGACATCAAGATTGCCTTCATGCAGAACTCCTTGGGAGAATGGTTCAACGGACAGGCTCATTTCCAACTCGTCGAAGCAGCCATCTATGACGGCTACGACAACAAAGGTCAACCTGAGTTGCTCGACGGCAAGCCTCTCTACAACCAGGGACTATCTACCGAAGATGCAAAAGACCTAATCTTCGAGTATGTAGGAAAGAATAAATAACAAACATTGACATTCTGATATTCCAAAGGGGACTGTTTCCATGCGAAACAGTCCCCTTTGTCGCTTTCAGCCACATTTCTTATGAACGTTTTGCATCGCTTAACTTGTACGTTATAATAATATTTCTTACTTTTGCAGATATACTAAAGCGAATCTATTATGCAACAATAGAGGAACTTCAAACACACTTATATAACATAAAGTACCCATTCATGACTTACAACATAACTGCACCGGAGCTACTGAACGCAAACATCAACCTGCCGGCTTCAAAAAGCATCAGCAACAGGGCTTTGGTGATTTACGCCCTGTCGGGAGGAGAAATCCTGCCGGACAACCTCTCTGACTGCGACGATACGGAGGTAATCATTGAAGCTCTCAAATACATGCCTGAAACGATTGACATAAAGGCGGCTGGCACAGCAATGCGATTCATGACCGCCTTCCTTGCCGTAACGCCCGGCACACACGTCATTACAGGAACAGAAAGGATGAAAAACCGTCCCATCCACATCCTCGTGGATGCACTGAGAAGACTGGGCGCCGACATCGAATACGCCGAAAAGAACGGATTCCCGCCACTGCGCATCACCGGCAAGGAGCTGGAAGGCGGAAGGCTGGAAATACAAGGCAACGTCAGTTCACAGTTTATTTCTGCGCTCCTTATGATTGCCCCGAAGCTGAAAAACGGCTTAAAGCTGAAACTCGACGGAGACATCATCTCCCGACCATACGTGGACCTCACGCTCTGCACCATGCGAGATTTCGGAGTGGATGCGGAATGGACTGACACGGACATCATTGAAGTGAAGCCAAAGCCCTACACCCCCATCAAATATTATATCGAGAGTGACTGGAGCGCTGCCTCATACTGGTACGAAATGGTAGCACTGAGCAAGGACCCGGAAGCGGAAGTAGAGCTTAACGGACTGACCGACGGTTCGCTGCAAGGCGACTCCGTAGTGAAGTATCTCTTCAACATGCTTGGCATAAAGACCATATTCGGCAACAAGCAGCGTGGCGTGCCAACAACGGTAAGACTCAAGAAGATCGGCATCAGATCGGCACGCCTCGACTACGACTTCAAAAACCAGCCCGACCTGGCACAGACATTTGTCGTAACGTGTGCCATGATGAATGTGCCATTCCATTTTACAGGTCTTGCCTCCCTGCACATCAAAGAGACCGACCGTATCGCCGCATTGAAGACGGAGATGAAGAAACTCGGATATATAATAGACGATGGCGACGGCACAGAACTATCCTGGAACGGCGAACGCTGTGAGCCAGATGTCGACATCGCCATCGACACCTACGAAGACCACCGCATGGCATTGGCTTTCGCACCTGCGGCAATGACTCTCGGAAGCATAAAGATCAACAACCCGCAAGTGGTCTCAAAGTCTTATCCAAACTTCTGGGATGACCTGAAGAAAGCAGGGTTCATCATCAGCGAATAACGGTCATACAGCATAGTCTTTGAAATTCTTTAAGGCTTACAGTGTATTGGACAACATAATACATCAAAGGACGACAAAAAAATTATCATCAGATAAACGCTCTTAATAACCTTGATAACTTCAAGAATAATAGATGCCACATCCGCAAAGAATGACGGGTGTGGCATTTTTCTTAACTATAAATCTGTAAGCAAGTCTATAAAGTTTAACACAAGTTTACAATAAGAACGTTTCATTCTACAACTCTATTTACGACATTCCACAAGACACACACCGGAGGCTTGAATTTGTCAGCTTTTAGAAAGTCGGTAACTTTCTTGGAGAAACTCGGTAACTTTCTCATAGAAATTACGTAACTTTCTAAAAGGGATTAAATAAGTTTCTATTTAGAGATGGATGGAGTACTGGTTAAAACAGACATATCTGCTTGTTTTCTGTTGTTTAATTTTATAAAGCATAAGCAAAATAAAGTTAACAAAAAGTATTCTCATTGCTTTCTCATGTTTTTTGTTTCGAGAAACAGATTGGTGATATGATGGGAGACATGGAATAGACATTTCTTCATGTGTATTTTTACCCCTCTCCCGTCTCCCCTGAAGGGGGAGAAGCAGTTTGCTTGCTTGCCGAGAAGATAATTATCAAGACAGCTGTTTGCTTGCTTACTAAAAAAAAACGACAAACACACAGTTTACAGAAAGCAATTTAAGGTTAATAGTGTACGTTTTACAATTTGTCACCAAAACTATTTAATAAACTTCCGTTTTATAGACTTTTCATTAACTTTTCTTTCTTTTATATTATATAAATAAGGTGTAACCGTCTTTTTGGAATAACATTTTGTTATTATGTAAAAATAAAGAACTGATTTTAATAAAAATATTTCGATTTATTAGCGAAATATTGGTTTTATCTATATATTTGCAAGCATAAAAAGGACAAATACTACACATTATTCAACAAATTATGTTTTTTGCTTATGAATAATAAACTTAACTTCATCATCACAGGAGCTACAGCGGCGATGCTGTTATTGCCAATGCAAACTGACGCGCAGAAGCTTGAATCAGGCTTGCGTGGTCGTGTTCCTGTATCAGTGTTACATAAGGCCGAAAAAACTACTCCGGCAGCTTTGCGCAAGCTCGACGAGAAGGTCAAGGCAAGTTATCCAAAACTTTTTAAAGGGAAGATTTTAAATCAAAATAAGTTTTCCGGCCTCAAAGAGATGCGTAGCGGTGGCATCATGCCTGCAATGGCTCTTGAACCGAGGGTACCATTGAAGGCAGCCAAATACGTATCTGGAAGAGAGCTGTGGGGAGCTATCATAAACGACAACACATGGTCGCAGGAGAATCCTCTCTATGGCATCTATAAGTTCAATGCTGTAAGCAACATCGGTGTTGAAGCCCTTGGACTGAATGCCAGCATCATGCCTAATGGTGGTGGTGCAATCATTGGCGACAAGATGTATGTAGTGAACTACTTCTCTTTCTGGGGAATGATATTTGCTTCATTATATCAGTTTGACACCAATACATGGGAGCAGATTGGAGAATCAGAGATTCTGGACGACATGTCTCTCATCGCAACCGAAACCGCGACAGCAGAAAACGGTACTATCTACGGTGCTTTCTTCAGTGCTGACGGTCAGGGCTTAGAGCTTGGTGTCGTTGACTACGAGAACAAGACCCGTTCTACCATCGGTATGCTGAGCCACATGTATGTTGCTCTCGGTATTACTAAAGAAAACGTATTGTATGGTGTAGCGGAAGACGGCGGTCTATACAAAATTGACACTTCAACCGCACAAGAGACACTCGTCGGAGAAACAGGTCTTAACCTTCTCGACAGCGACGGAGCATTCTACTTCCAGAGTGGTGAAATCGACCAGAAGGACAATACTTTCTATTGGGCATGTGTTGACAATGAAGCAAACACAAGGCTCTACACCATCAACCTGACAACAGGTGCTGCTGAGCTGGTTGGAGAATTCACGAACCAGAACATGGTTACCATGATGACCGTTCCTGAAGCTCTTGCTGACGGTGCTCCTACTGCAGCGACAGACTTGGCTGCAAACTTTGCAAACGGTAGTCTGAGCGGTACTGTTTCATTCAAGTTGCCTACAAAGAACATCAAGGGTGACGACCTTACAGGTGAGGTGACATACACAATCACCGAGGGTTCAAACACATTGAAGACCGGTACTGGCAATCCTGGTGCAAACGTTACAGAGAACGTAACAATTGCTGAGGACGGAAAGAAGAGCATCGTTGTTACTACTTCCAATTCCGAAGGCAAGGGACAGAAAACCAAGATTACCCAGTATATCGGCTACGATACACCTAAGGCAGCTGACAACCTGAAACTCGACATCAACGCAGAGACCGGTGACGTCAACTTGACATGGGATGCCGTTACAGCAGGTGTCAACGACGGATTCATCGGCGACATCAAGTACGATGTTGTACGTTATCCGGGCGAGACAGTAGTTGCCAAGGGCGTCACAGCAACCAGTGCCACAGACAAGTTGAATACCAGAGGCCTTACAGCTTATGCTTACGGCGTGAAGGCTTACAACGACAAGAAGACAGGTGCTGAGGCAAGAACAGACTACAAGCTATACGGTGATCCTATCACTCCTCCATACGCTGAAGGCTTCGACAGCAAAGATGCAATGGCTTACTTCACAGTCATCAACAACAACGATGATAAATCCACATGGACTTATTATCAGAACAGCGATGGCTCTGGTGAGGTTAGATACACATACAATTCTAAGAACGGTGGTGACGACTGGCTCATCACTCCTCCTCTCAAAGTCGAGAAGGGCAAGATCTATACTGTCAAGTTCAAGGCTAAGTCTTACAAGCCGTCTTTCGTGGAAAGACTCGAGGTTAAGTATGGCTCAACGAACACCGTTGAGGGTATGAAGAACGTGATAATGGAGCCGACAGATCTTCCTGGCAGTGAATTCACTGAATACACCAAGGAAATTACAGCTTCTGAGGACGGCACACTGTATATCGGATTCCATGCTGTAAGTGATGCTGACAAGTACTACCTCCAACTTGATGACATCAGCGTTGGCGCAGGTATGTCAACAACTGCCCCTGATGCTGTTAGCGAGCTGACAGCAGTTCCGGGCGACAAGGGTGCCAAGAGTGCTACTATAAGCTTCACTGCTCCTTCTAAGGCTATCGACGGCTCTGCCCTTACAGGCAAGCTGACCCTTAAGATTAAGCGTGAGGGCGCTGTCATCAAGGAATTGACCGACGTGGCTCCTGGCTCTAAGCAGTCGTTCGTGGATACAACTCCAGAAAACGGTTTCAACTCATACAGCGTAACTTCTGTAAATGCTGAAGGTGAAGGACGTACCACAGAATCTGTAAAGATTTATGTAGGTGTCGACACACCTGACATGCCAGAACTGAACGCAGCCGACCAAACCACTTCTATCAAAATTTCATGGACCGATAGCGACAAGGGTGCAAACGGTGGCTATGTTGACACACAGAATACATCTCACAAATTCTATACTCTTAAGGAAAGTGCATTCGGTACCGTACCAGAATTAGAGGCAGAAATTCCTGTTGGAACAAGCTCATACGAAAAAGCCATCAAGACCGACGAGGGTGACCAGACATTACAGCAGTATGGTGTATCTGCGGTCAACGAAGTTGGAGAAGGCGATATTGCTATCACACCATCTGTAATCATCGGTAAGCCTTATACCATCCCATTCGTCGAGAGTGCTCCTGGAGGAGAATTGGCATACGACTTGTGGTGGATCGCAAGCAAAAACTTCAACTTAGGTCTCGCCAAGGAGTCTTCTGACGGCGACGGCGGATGCTTCGCAATGCAAAGTGGTGCTGACGACGGATACGGAACTCTCGGCTCAGGTAAGATCAAACTGGCAGGTGCTACTAACCCGATGGTTATATTCAGCCACAACGCAGCAGCGGCTTCTAACGCCAAGATTACGGTTTCCGTACAGAAGCCTGACGGCTCTGTAGAGGATCTGACGACTATCGACGCCGAGAAGGACGCAGGCAGCTGGGTTCGCAATGCTATAGCTCTGAAGCCTGAATACGCCTCTCTGCCATACGTCATCCTGAGATTCAAGGCTACTGCAAACGCTAACGAATTAATTTACCTTGATGAGTTCTATGTTCGCGACGTATTAGAAAGCGACCTTACCCTGAAGGACATCACTGCTCCTAAGAAGATCAAGAAGGGTGAAAAGGCAAAGGTAGACGTTACTGTAAGCAACTTCGGCAGCAACAAGGCTAAGAACTACACTGTGGAACTCTATGCGGGCGACAAGCTTGTTGAAAGCAAGGAGGAGAAGGCAGAACTTGCTCCGTTTGAATCAAAGACCTATTCGTTCGAATATGCTTCAAGCGTTATGGACAGCAACAACGCTGTTGAACTGAAGGCAAAGGTTGTTTACGACACCGACCTGAACCCAGACGACAATGCGAAGTCTATATCTGTAGCATACAACATCTCTAACAAACCACGTCCGGCAACAGTTAATGCAACGGAAAACGGCGACGGTAGCGTGAAGGTTACATGGTCTGCAGTTGTTGAATCAGCAATACCTGTAGAAGACGGATTCGAGGAGTGTGAATCTTGGGCACAGGATGAGTTCGGTGGTTGGACAACATCTCTTGGCTCTACACCAGAGAATGCTGAAACAGGAGGATTGTTCAGAAACCTTCTATACCCAGGTCAGGGTGACAGATTCTCATTCATAGTAATGGATCCGCTGAACGGATGGCTTACTCAGGATTATCTTGACGCTAACCCATCACTGGTACCTCATGCAGGAAACAAGTACATTGCATCATTCTACAAGTACAATCCTGACTCTCAGTCAGAGGAGTTCTACGATGCCGACAACTGGCTCATCAGTCCGGCACTGAGCGGAAAGAAACAGACTATCTCGTTCTGGGCATCTGACAACAGTACAGCAGATAATGCTTACCCGGAGACATTCGATATTCTGTATTCTAAGGAAGGAACTGACATCAGCAACTTCGTGAAAGTTGGCGAAACACGTACTGCAAGCAGCGGCACATGGCAAGAGTATACAGCAGAGCTTCCAGAGGGAGCTACATACTTCGCTATCCATCATAACACAGGCAACGCGACTAACTTCGTATTCCAGATTGACGATGTCAAATATGAGGCTGGCTCTGGAAAGGTTACCGGTTACAAGGTATACCGTGACGGAGAGTTGCTGAAGACTATGGATGCTGACAAGGTTGAGTTTACTGACGGAACTGCAGAGAAGGGCAAGACTTATGTCTACGCTGTAACAGCTGTATTCGCAGACGGCGAGTCTGAGGCTACTATAGCAACAGCTATCACAACCGACATCGAGTCTGTAGAGAATGTCATCAAGGCTTCTTCTTACGACGTCTACACTATCGACGGTAAGCTTATCGGAACCGGTATGAAGACTCTGAAGAACCTGAAGTCTGGATCTTACATCATCAACGACCAGAAGGTTATCATCAGATAAAGCTCCTGTGGCGATATTGATAACCCAAATATAACAAATGCCACATCCGCCAAGAAGACGGGTGTGGCATTTTCTCAATTCTTTAAAAAAGCTTTTTATATATGACACACAACCATTATTCAACCAAAAGGGCACTATGGGCATTAGCCGCGACAATGATTTCATTATTGCTTGCCACTGATACGGCAAACGCCAAGCCACGCACTACAGCGCAAATGAAACAAGCAGCAAAGTTCATCCTTGCCAGACACACAGGACTGGGAAATGCTGCACCAGCCAATATAAAGGTAAAGGAAATAACAAGAGACGAGGGCTACGTTATCTACAGCAGGGAAGGCGGAGAAGGCTTTGCGGTAATAGCTACCGACGACGTTGCTCCCGAAGTACTTGGATACTCTGATTCCAAGATTACATCAAACATAACAAACGAGAACTTCCTCTGGTGGCTTAGAGCCGTGAACGATGTTGTAAAGACAGCCGCAAAAAACAATACTACTATAAAGAATATAACAAAACCAGACCCCGACAAATACGACGCTACGGTTGACGCTCTCTGTACTTCAAAATGGGGACAGGAGGAACCGTACTGGAACATGTGTCCGATGGGGAACGGAGGCAGATGCCTGACTGGATGCGTAGCTACTTCAACAGCCCAGGTTCTCTACTTCCATAAGGGTCCGAAAAACGGTGTGGGAACAAGAACCATCTACTACCCGGCAAACAACACGTCGGGAACACCTGTGACTGCTGACTTCGAGAATGACATCTACGACTGGGACAACATGCTGGACACTTACACCACTGGTTCATATACTACGGAACAGGCTAACGCCGTGGCTCTGCTGATGAGAGACTGCGGAGTGTCTACAAACATGGACTACGGCCCTGACGGCAGTGGAGCTTATCACGACCAGACGGCTGACGGTTTGAACAAATACTTCGGTCTGACAGAAGCCAAGTATGTGTTCCGCCCCAACTTCTCCGAGCAGGAGTGGATGGAGATGATATACGACCAGATCAGCAGAAGACTACCTATTATATATGGTGGCGACGACTGGTCGGGAGGACACTCTTTCGTTCTTGACGGATATGACGCCGACGGACGAGTACACATCAACTGGGGATGGGAAGGCAGCGACGACGGCTATTACGACATAGCCCTGCTGAACCCTTCAGGTTATCAGTTCTCACGCAACCAGGATGCCGTAATCAACATCATGCCGGAAGGTGCAATAGACCTAAAATCCGACAGTGTAGAGATGGAAAAGGCAGGAATCCTGCAATCTCTTATTGACAAAGAGAACTTCTACAAATACGACACTCTGAAAATAAAAGGTGCAATAAACGGAACCGATCTTAAGACCATCAGAGCGATGGCAGGAAGAGACGAATACGGAGAGAAGACCGACGGCAAACTGAGAGTCTTAGACCTCAGCGAGGCAAAGATTACTACTGGCGGTGACGCCTACCTTATGGAGTCAGGTTCACCACTGAAGATAAACAATGACAACGTGCTGCCTAAGAAGGCATTCTTCAAATGTGCGTCTCTGCGCGGAATCATTCTTCCGAAAGGCATAAAGAGCTTTGGCGCAGGTGCTTTCGCAGGATGCAGCAGACTAAGCGACGTGACTCTCATACCTGCTGATGATGCAGACTTCAAGATTAAGGACAACATCTTGTATTCACTCGACGAGACTACGATTATCGGTTCTTTGCCAAAGGTTAACACAGAGCTTTACATATCCGGCAAGGTGGCAAAGATTGACGACTTCGCTTTCTCTGGCAGAGGAAGAATATCAAAACTGACATTGGGAGACCAACTGACATATATCGGTGAGGGTGCCTTTGCAAGCTGCGCAGGATTGAGCGAAATACGTATAGTAAGCAAGACTCCTTTGACAGCACTTGGAGCTGGTGTGTTTGAGAATGTAAACAAAACCTCATGCAAGCTTTATGTACGTGCAGGAAACACAGACAAGTTCAAGAGTGCTTCACAATGGGGAGAATTTACAAATATCATAGAATACGGAACAACGATAAAGGCGCGCAATGCAATGCGTGAGTATGGCGAAGAGAATCCTAAGATGGGTTACTCTATAAACGGTGACTTCGTTGAGGGTACTCCTGTAGTAACCTGCGACGCCACACCGGAATCCCCTGCCGGCAGATACCCTATCCACATTGAGGCTGGTACGATAACGGAACCGACTGTAGAATATGAAGACGGCTTCCTTATCATCACAAAGGCTCCTCTTACCGTTGGTGTGGAAGATGCGGAACGCGAGGAAGGACAGGTGAACCCAGACTTCAAGCTTACCTTCGAAGGCTTCAAGAACAACGATACTGAGGTGGAAGCATTCACAGAGCTGCCTGTAGCGACTTGCGAAGCTGACGAGAAATCACCTGCCGGCACTTATACTATTGTTGTCAGCGGTGGTGAATCGAAGAACTATGACTTGTCGTATGGCACAGGAACGCTCACCGTTGTCGTTTCCACTGGAATATCTGTTGTTGACAGTATGGACAACGCCCAGACTTTCGACATATATACTATTGACGGACAGCTGCTTGTAAGCAACGCCAAGAACCTCGGCGGACTGAACAAGGGTGTATATATCGTGGCTCCAAAAGACGGCAAGAACAGGAACATGCAGAAAGTTATTATAAGATAACACAGCTTCGCATGTCATTGACATGCCGTATGTTTACAAGTTGAGAAACTTGCAAAACTTCAATAAAAACATTTAAGGCAACACAATCACATTGTCTTTTAGCTCTATCTGAGAAATAGGCTCTATATGGAACAATCAATGTTACAATAGACCTATTTCTCAGTTTCTTTTTTGTCTATACTGAGATATTTTCTTACTTTTGCAAAATAATACATCATATACTTATACCTTATTATATTAGGGGACAGACACAATAAATAACCCATTTGCGAGTTAATATAGAGTGAATAATATCAAAAATAAACATATAGCCATAATCATAACCTTTCTTGCCGTTATGACAATAATAGGATGCTCGACGCAAAAGAACACGCCGACCACCCGATGGTGGCATTCTTTCAATACAAGATACAACACGTATTACAACGGCTCTCTTGCCTATATCGACGCCTCGCTCGAAAAGGAAAACGGCAACAAGGACAACTTTACCGAGCTATTGCCCCTTTACACCGTTGGAAACAAAAGCAGCAGGGAATTGGGAAAGGGCAACTACGACCGGGCTATAGAGAAATGCCAGAAGGTGATAAAGCTTCACAGTATAAAGAAACGCCCGGAATGGAACAAGTCAAGAAAGAAGACCGCCAAAGACATTGAATGGCTGAACCGCAGGGAATACAACCCGTTTCTTTGGAAGGCGTGGCTCCTGATGGGACGCTCGCAGTTTATGAAAGGCTCCTTTGAGGAGGCAGCCTCAACATTCTCATACATGAGCAGACTGTATGCCACGCAACCTGCTATATACGGTAAGGCAAGAGCTTGGCTTGCAAGATGCTATGCAGAACAGGACTGGCTGTATGATGCAGAAGACGTAATAACCAAGATGCGCAGAGACTCCATAAACTGGAGAGCTCAGAAAGACTGGGATTATGCCTATGCCGACTATTATATCAAGGCTGGAAGATATGCCGAGGCTGTTCCTTATCTCAGAAAAGTGATAAAACACGAAAAGAGAAGGAAACAGAAAGCCCGCGAGTGGTATATCATGGGACAGCTGCAAACAACTCTCGGAAACAAGGCTTTAGCATACAAGGCTTACAAGAAAGTTATCAGTCAGAATCCTCCTTACGAACTGGAATTCAATGCAAGAATTGCAATGACGGAGGTTATGGCAAGTGGAAAATGGAAGCAGAACGTGGCTCGGCTACGTCGCATGGCAGCAAGCGACAACAACAAGGACTATCTTGACCAGGTATACTACGCCATAGGAAATATCTATATGGCGCAGAAGGATACGCTGAAAGCCATTGATGCGTATGAAAAAGGTAATGCCAAGTCTACAAGAAACGGCATTGAGAAAGGTGTGTTGCTGCTCACACTCGGAGACATATATTGGACACGTGAGGATTTCAGCAACGCACAGAGATGCTATGGAGAAGCCATCGGTCTGCTCGACAAGGAGCGTAAAGACTACAAGCAGCTGGCTGACCGATCAAAGATTCTTGATGAACTCGTGCCACATACCGATGCTGTACATCTGCAAGACTCCTTGCAGAGCCTTGCCAAAATGTCGGAAAAAGACAGAAACGCCGCTATTGATAGAGTTATAGAGGCTCTCAAGAAGAAAGAGAAGGCTGAACGGGATGCACAGGCGGAAAGTGAAGCTCAGCAGAAATTAGCAGAGAACGGTGGAAACACAGGTTTCAACCAGAACAACAAGACAACGACAAACAACCAGAACCAGAAGAACGGTACATGGTACTTCTATAACCCTATGGCAGTAAACCAGGGTAAGGCTACCTTCCAGAAGCTGTGGGGAAAGAGAGAGAATGTGGATGACTGGCAACGTGTAAACAAGACAGTTGTGGCACAAGCCACGGGTGTGGAAGAGATGACAGACGAGATGAGAGACTCGCTTGCCAACGCTGCCATAGCGGAAGATTCCCTTAAGAACATTGCGGACAGCGCACAGAACGACCCACACAAGAGAGAATATTACTTGGCACAGATTCCTTTCACGGAAGAGCAGGTCAAGGCAAGCGACCTTATCATAATGGATGGTCTGTACAATGCCGGCGTGATATTCAAGGACAAACTCGACAACCTGCCTCTCAGCGAAAAGGAACTGAGAAGACTATCTGACAATTATCCAGAATATGAGCACATGGACAATGCATACTATCATCTGTTCCTGCTATACAGCCGTATGCACAAGCCGGAGATTGCACAGATATACTTAGGAAAGCTGAAAGACGGTTTCCCGGACAGCGAATGGACCACTCTCCTATCCGATCCTAACTTCATTGAGAATGCAAAATACGGAGTGCATCTGGAAGACTCGCTTTATGCCGCAACGTACAATGCCTTCAAGGCTGACAAGCTGACAGAAGTAAGAAACAACGTTGAACTATCGGCAAAGAGATTCCCATTGGGTGCCAACCGCGACAAGTTCATATTCTTCGATGGTATGGCTAAGCTCAATGGCGGCGATGCCAAAGGATGCATGGAGGACATGCAGACTGTCGTTGACAAATATCCGAAAAGCGACGTCAGCACTCTTGCCGGCATGATAATAAACGGTGTGAAAGCCGGCAGAAAGCTACATGGAGGAAAGTTCGACATCAGCGATGTATGGGAAAGACGTGCTGCTGTGATGAGCGACAGCGACTCCATAAAGACGCGCACATTCACGGCAGAGAGAAATGTTGACTTCTCATTTATCATAGCATACAAGACGGACTCTATCAATGAGAACCAGCTGCTGTATGAATTGGCAAAATACAACTTCTCAAACTTCCTCGTGAGAAACTTTGAGATTACGACAGAAGAGGTGGAGGGACTGGAAAGAATGGTTGTAAGCGGATTCAAGAGCTACGACGAAGCCCTGCAGTATGCAAGACAACTATACTCCAACAAGAACATTCTGAGTCTGACCCGTAAATGCCGCTCCATAATAATAAGCGACTCCAACAAGGAACTGCTCGGAACGAGGTATAGCTACAACGACTACGAGAAGTTCTACGAGAAGCACTTCATTCCTCTCAGAATCAGCACAGTACAACTGCTGACAGAACCGGCAACCATCGAATACGAGAAGCAGCCGGAGGAAGAGAAGAAGGATGAGAATGAGCTGATAAACGGCGGAGTAATTGACGACGACACATATATGCAGATAGGCATTGACCCGTCGGAAAAGACTGAGGAGGATAATTCCGTAACCATACCGACAGATACAGACAACAATGCAAAACAGGAGGAGGAAGAAAACTCTATAACTGTACCTACAGAAGAGAATGCTACGGAAGAGAACAAGGAAGAGACATTCGACATAGCTCCACAGCAACCTGCAACGAAGCAGAATGCCGAGGAGGATATCGACTCCGGCTTTACTAACACCTATATCAGCACCGAGGTGAAAGCTGAAAGCATACCAGAAACGAATACTGGTAACAAAACCGAAGTGAAGACCGGAAGCAAGACTGAGGTGAAAGCTGAACCAAAACCGGAGGTGAAGCCTGCAACGCCACAGCAGCAGCCTAAGGAACAGGACAACGGTATACATTTCAACGACGACATCGACTCCAACGAGTATAACATACAACCTTCAAACAACAAGAAGCAACAGCAAGACTTCAACCTGGAGGATGACTACTACGAGTTGGACGGTTTCTGATAACGGAAAAAGAATTTGCGAGTTCTTAATAACATTGATTATATATGAGCAACGGACTTCTATTATGGGTTGATGATGAGATTGAACTCTTACATGCCCACATTATATTTCTGGAAAAGAAAGGCTACGAGGTTATAACCGTAAGCAATGGTACTGATGCCATCGACGAGTGTAGGCATCATAACTTCGACCTTGTTCTTCTTGACGAGATGATGCCAGGTATTAGCGGGCTGGAGACTCTGCAGCAGATAAAGGAAATCCTGCCCGCTACTCCTGTCGTAATGGTGACTAAAAGCGAAGAGGAGAATATCATGGATCAGGCGATAGGCTCCAAGATTGCCGACTATCTCATAAAGCCCGTCAATCCAAACCAGATTCTTCTTACTCTAAAAAAGAACATTCACCAGAAGGAAATAGTGACGGAGGTGACACAGACCGGATATCAGCAGAACTTTATGAACATCTCCACCAGGATAGACAGTTGCAGAACTATCGAAGACTGGATGGAGGTATACAAGCTTATCGTACACTGGGAACTTGAACTAAGCAGCACCGACAGCAATATGACGGATATGCTCATGATGCAGAAAAGCGAAGCCAACAACAGCTTTGCCAAGTTTATCCGCAACAACTATCTCGACTGGATGGATGCAAAGAACATGAAAGACCCTAACCGTCCTCTCATGAGCAACAGCATCTTCAGCAACAAGATTTTCCCATTGCTCGACAAGCAAGAGAAGGTGTTCCTTATCGTTGTAGACAATTTCCGCTATGACCAGTGGAAGATGCTGGCAAAGGAAATAGGAGACATGTTCGATATCGACGAGAACATGTATATGAGCATCCTGCCTACAGCTACGCAATATGCACGAAATGCCATCTTCAGCGGACTGATGCCTACACAGATTGCACAGATGTTCCCTGAGCTGTGGGTGGACGAAGATGAGGAAGAGGGCAAGAACCTCAACGAGGCTCCGCTGATACAGACACAGCTCGACAGATACAGAAGAAGCAACACCAAGTTTTCTTACCACAAAGTGAACGACTCTACAGGAGCTGACAAGCTGCTGCAACAGTTCAGTCAGCTTGAGGATAACGACCTTAATGTGGTTGTCATAAACTTCATCGACATGCTGAGCCATGCAAGAACCGAGTCGAAGATGGTACGCGAACTCGCAAACAACGAGTCGGCTTACAGAAGCATCACACTGAGCTGGTTCAGGCATACCGTACTGTCGGACCTGTTCAAAAGACTTGCCGAGAGCGACTATACCATAGTGCTCACCACAGACCACGGCAGCATACGTGCTTCAAGACCGATAAAGATTGTCGGCGACAGAAACACTAACACCAATCTGCGTTACAAATTAGGCAAGAACCTCAAATACAATGCTAAAGAAGTGTTCGCCATAAAGGAACCGCAGAAGGCACATCTGCCGTCGCCGAACCTAAGCACATCGTATGTGTTTGCAACAGGTGACACCTTCTTTGCATATCCAAACAATTACAACTACTACGTGTCTTACTACAAAGACACATTCCAACATGGAGGAATCTCATTGGAAGAAATGCTTATTCCATTGGTAACACTTAAAAGGAAAAAGAGATAATTATGAATAACGAACTGACAATAAACGGTCTTGACAGTATAAATGATGCTGCACAAGAGTTTGTAAAGAACATGGGCGACGGCAAAGTGTTCGCCTTCTACGGAAAGATGGGAGCAGGCAAGACCACCTTCATTAAAGCAATCTGTGAAAGTCTTGGTGTGGACGACACCGTGACTTCGCCAACCTTTGCCATTGTAAACGAGTATGAATCCGACAAACTCGAATACCCTATCTACCACTTCGACTTCTACCGTATCAAAAAACTTGAAGAAGTTTACGACATGGGATACGAAGACTATTTCTATGGCGGTGGGGTATGCTTCATAGAATGGCCGGAACTTATCGAGGACCTTCTGCCTGAAGATACAATAAGAGTGGAGATTAAGGAGAATACGGACGGAACAAGAACTGTATCCTTCTAACCCTCCTTCACTACAACAACCCTATAAAGAAGAGCAATGATGAACTCTGATTTGCAGAAGCAAGATGAAACATTCATGAGAAAGGCTCTCGCCGAAGCGCAAGCTGCATTCGAAGAAGGCGAGATTCCTGTCGGGGCTGTCGTTGTATGCCAAGGGCGCATAATATCAAGAGCCCATAATCTAACCGAGACATTGACCGACGTTACTGCCCATGCCGAAATGCAGGCAATAACGGCTGCAGCAAATGCTCTCGGAGGCAAATATCTGACAGACTGCACCTTATACGTAACGGTAGAGCCTTGCCCCATGTGTGCCGGTGCCATCGGATGGGCACAGATTCCACGTATCGTATATGGAGCAAGCGATGAAAAGAGGGGTTTCCACAAATTCGCACCCAACGTTCTCCATCCCAAAGCAACTGTAACAAGCGGCATCTTGGAGGAGGAATGCAGAGCACTTATGCAGGAATTCTTCAAAAGCAGAAGATAACACAAATAGTTTTAGCAAATAAAAAAGCGTATGCATTATGCACACGCTTTTTTAATTTGTAATCATTTGGGCTGAGACATTACAGCAGAGCCTCAAATTTCTTCTGGATAGCAGACTTGGACTGTCCGCCAACGAGACGGTCAACGACCTCACCATTCTTGAAGAACAAGATTGTAGGAATGTTACGAACGCCGAACTCCATCACGATATCATCGTTCTCCTCAACGTCGCACTTACCAACAACAATCTTGCCGTCGTACTCCTTTGCCAACTCCTCGATATAAGGAGCAATAGCACGACAAGGTCCACACCATGTTGCCCAGAAATCAACTACTAAAGGCTTTTCGCCATTCTTCAAACTCTCAAAGTTTTCAGTGGTGATTGTTACTTCCATCTTTAATCTTTCTTTTATTGTTAATAATAAATGTTTTTCTATATCACTAAACGTTGCGGCAAACATCATGCCACAAATCCACTTTCTTTAATTAATAAAATAATCCATCGCGTCACAGCTATCTATATACATAAGCAGATTGCGGTTAACGTCAACTCCTGACAGACCACTCCGCATCGTCACGTTGCGACGATGCTCCTGACTCTTCAGCTGTACAAACAGATTGGTGCTTCCCGGATTCTCCTTTACCAGTTCCATCAGGTCAGACACCTGCACCTCCGTTATCTTCTGTGCATCAATATCTATTGTCAGCTTTTCTATTCTCTTGTCCTTGACAGTCTGCAGATACTGTATGTCTGCGATATTGAAGTCATAATAGTTAGCACCCTTCTGAACAACATTTGCCGTTATAAACACAGAGCAACCGAGAGAGAACATTCCTCTCCACTTGCCCCACGTCTCTCCAAAGAGGGCTAATTCTCCCGAACCGCTGAAGTCCTCTATCATGATAAAGCCACAAGGCTTACCAGACTTCTTCGTAAAAGACTCCCTCACTCCCGTAACGATACCTCCCACCGTTACCTCTCCACGCTTTGCCAACTCCTCCTTATCGGAGATTTCCGGACATTTTGTGTTGCACATATTGTTGAGCACCACGGCAAACTCATCCAGCGGATGGGCAGAAAGATATATTCCCACCAGCTCACGCTCCTTGTTCAGACGCTCGATATCACTCCACGATTCACTTTCCGGAATCTTAGGAGTGGCTATTTCCACTGCCTCAAAGCCTCCGAACAGAGAATTGGCAGACTCGTTCTGTGCCACCTGATAGCTCTGTCCGAAACGAAGCATCGTATCAAAGAAGTTCTCGCCTTTCTCATTCTTGCCGAAATAGCGTTCACGCTTAATGCCAAAGCTATCGAAGCCTCCACTCAGAGCCATACTCTCAAAGCACTTCCTGTTGCAAGCACTGAGGTTAACCCTCTGAGCCACGTCGAAGACATCCTTATACGGACCGTTCTTTTCTCTCTCTGAAATCAAAGCCTCAGCAGCGGCAGCACCCATACCTTTTATGGCAGCAAGACCGAAACGGATGGCACCATCCTTGTTTACACTGAACTTGTTCCAACTCTCATTTACATCCGGTCCGAGAGTCTCTATTCCCATAGACTTGCACTCATCCATGAGTTTCGTGATTTCCGTTATGTTGGCAAGGTTACGACTCATGTTGGCAGCCATGTATTCAGCAGGGTAATGGGCTTTGAGATATGCCGTCTGATAGGCAACCCACGAATAGCAGGTGGCATGACTCTTATTGAAAGCATACGAAGCGAACTTCTCCCAGTCTGCCCAGATCTTCTCCAACACCTTCGGGTCGTGCCCGTTTTTCTTTCCGCCTTCTATAAACATAGGCTTCATCTGGTCAACGATGGCTTTCTTCTTCTTACCCATCGCCTTACGAAGGGCGTCGCTCTGACCTCGGGTGAAGTCGGCAAGCTGTCTGGACAGAAGCATCACCTGCTCCTGATATACCGTAATACCGTATGTATCCTTGAGGTATTTCTCCATACAAGGAATGTCGTATTTTATCTCCTCCTTGCCGTTCTTACGGGCAATAAATGAAGGGATGTAGTCCATAGGTCCCGGACGATAGAGGGCATTCATGGCAATGATGTCCTCGAAGGTTGTCGGATGAAGCTCCCTCAGGTATTTCTGCATACCGGCAGACTCAAACTGGAACGTGCCTATAGTCTTTCCTTCACTATATAACTTATACGTCTCAGGGTCATCGATTGGAATAGTGTCAAGGTCAATCTCTATGCCACGATGCATACGGATATTTTCAACGGCTTCCTTCAGGATGGATAGAGTCTTCAGGCCCAGGAAGTCCATCTTGATAAGTCCCGTCTCCTCAATAACGTGTCCGTCGTACTGCGTACAAAGCAGCTTGTGTCCGGGGTCAGACTTATCTTCCGCTGTAGATACAGGCACCCAATCGCTGATAGCGTCACGACAGATAATAGTACCACAAGCATGAATACCGGTGCCACGCACGGTACCTTCAAGCATCTTTGCATACGAGATGGTATTGCGCAGACGTTCGTCTGACGAAGCCTCCGCCTCCTTTATCTCCGGCACACACTTTATGACATTCGACAGATTCATCTTCAACCCATCAGGCAGCTTGTCTGGAATCTGCTTACACAGATGGTTGATGACAGGCAATGGCACTTTCTCCACACGCGCCACGTCCTTCAAGGCATTCTTTGTAGCCATCGTGCCGTATGTGATGATATGTGCCACTTTGTCATGTCCATATTTGTCTTCCACCCATTCAAGCACCTTTCCACGACCATCATCATCGAAGTCGGTATCGATATCAGGCAATGATATACGGTCAGGATTAAGGAAACGCTCAAACAGGAGGTCATATTTCATCGGGTCTATCTTAGTTATACCCAAGCAATAGGCAACAACGGAACCGGCAGCGGAGCCACGTCCCGGTCCGACCATCACTCCAAGCTCATCGCGGGCAGAGTTGATAAAGTCCTGTACGATAAGGAAGTAGCCTGGGAATCCCATCGTCTTCATGATATGAAGCTCAAACTTTACTCGCTCTTCCACTTCCTTCGACAGAGGGTCTCCATAGCGCACCTTGGCACCATCGTATGCCAACTTTGCAAGATAGTCGGCCTCAAATTTTATTCTATATAGCTTGTCCAGTCCGCCAAGCTTCTTGATCTTCTTGTCAGCCTCTTCCTTCGGCAGAGGATTCTCACCGTTCTCGTCGGAGGTAAACTCATGGTAGAGCTGCTCCGGCGTTATATTGCGGCGCGTATCTTCCTCTGTTCCGAACTCTGCCGGAATAGGGAAGAAAGGCATGATTGGCGCATGGTCGATACTGTAGGTCTCCACCTTGTCGAGAATCTCTATAGTGTTCGACAGAGCCTCCGGCACATCGGCAAACACCTCGTTCATCTCTTCGCGTGTCTTGAACCATTCCTGCTTGGAATAGAGCATACGGTTAGGGTCGTCGAGGTCCTTACCTGTGGAAAGACACAGTAGATGGTCGTGCGCCTCGGCATTGTCCTTGTCAACGAAGTGGGCATCGTTTGTACAAACAAGCTTTATGCCGTATTCCTTGGCAAGCTGCATGATGACGCGGTTTGCCTTCTGCTGCAAAGGGAAGGTCTCGCGGTTTGCCCTTTGGTTAGGGTCTTTCACCTCGTGGCGCTGAAGCTCAAGATAATAATCGTCTCCAAACACTCTCTGATACCATTCTATGGCTTCGCGTGCTCCCTCTATATCATCGCGCAATATCTTTGCCGGCACCTCACCGGCGATACATGCCGAACAGACGATGAGGTCTTCATGATACTTTTCCAGATCCTCACGGTCGGTACGCGGTCGCATATAGAATCCGTCTACCCATGCTCTCGACACGAGCTTTATCAGATTCTTGTATCCGTTATAGTTCTTTGCCAACACGATGAGGTGATAGCCGCTCTTGTCCTGTTTAGGGTCGGAGCGGTCGCTCTTATGTCTTCGTGCCACATACATCTCGCATCCGAATATAGGCTTGAACTCGGGCTTACCCTCATCGCGCAACTTGCCGTTCACCTTGTTGCAATAGTTGAACAGCTCTTTCACACCGAACATGTCTCCATGGTCGGTGATTGCCATTCCCTTCATGCCGTTGGCAATCGCTTTGTCAACGAGTTTCTGGATGCTCGATTGTCCATCAAGTATACTATAATACGTATGAACGTGAAGATGTATGAAATCCTGCATTTATCGTAATTTATAATCCTAATTAACAAAAAGTTGGTTATTTACTACCAAATTGAGGCTCAAAGTTACGCTTTAAACCCGAAACGACCAAAAGAATAAGAGTAAAACTTGTAGAATAAATAAAAAAGAGGTAACTTTGCACCGCTTTTAAATTAAGCAGCATTCACAAGCAAGCAATACTATGGGTAAAAAAATAAAGAAACTTAAAAACGTTAGGATACACAGAGAGGGTACAGACACCTTGCTTTATGGAGCAATTATCATCGCAGCCATCGCCGCTGCCTTATGGTTCTCCATAGACTGCAAGCTCGTGTTCTGGAGCTACGTTGTGGTCTTCGGTATTGTATACGCCATAGTACTCAACTTCTTCAGATGCCCCAAAAGATTCTTTGAAGGCGAGACCGACAAGATTGTCGTGGCTCCTGCCGACGGAAAGATTGTTGTCATAGAGGAAGTGGAAGAAACCAAATACTTCCACGACAAGCGCCTCATGATAAGCATCTTCATGAGCTTGTTCAACGTCCACGCCAACTGGTTCCCCGTTGACGGAAGGGTTAAGTTCGTGCACCACCAGAACGGCAACTTCCATAAGGCATGGCTGCCGAAGGCAAGCGAGGAGAATGAACATGCCGACATCATGCTTGAGACCGATGATGGCACGGAGATTCTGTGCAGACAAATAGCCGGCGCCGTGGCAAGACGCATCGTCACATACGCCAAACCAGAAGAGGACTGCTACATTGACGAACATCTCGGATTCATAAAATTCGGTTCAAGAGTGGATGTATACCTGCCTCTCGGCACAGAAGTGTGCGTGAAGATGGGACAGCTGACCACAGGAGACAAGACAGTCATAGCAAAGCTTAAATAATAGTATGCCCCGAATGCAAGCCACAAAGGATGCTTTCGGGGCTTTTGTATCAGAACTTTTTTTCAGGAGATAAATATTATGGCAAACTTCATCACACGGAACATCCCTAACTCGATAACATGCTGCAACCTCATATCCGGCTGCATCGCCACATCATTCGCTTTCGTAAACAGACCGGAGCTGGCTCTGCTATGGATTGTCATAGGAGCAGTGTTCGACTTCTTCGACGGTATGAGCGCAAGACTATTAGGCGTGTCCTCGCCTATCGGCAAGGAACTCGACTCGCTTGCCGACGACATTACCTTCGGTGTGGCACCGGCAACGATGGTTTTTGCGGAGCTCAGCGTGATGGACTATCCAGATCCGCTTGAGCCTCTGCGCGACATACTTCCGTATTTTGCATATATAATGGCTGCTTTCGCTGCTCTGCGACTTGCAAAATTCAATCTCGACACCCGACAGACCACATCATTCATCGGACTGCCAACGCCTGCCAACGCCCTCTTCTGGGGATCACTCATCGTGGGAGCCAACGACATAATCGAGTATTCGCCATATTGCGTTTTCGCAATAATGGCTATGGTACTGATAAGCAGCTACATACAAGTGGCAGAACTGCCGATGTTTGCCCTCAAGTTCAAACACTGGGGATGGAAAGGCAATGAGATAAAATACATCTTCATCGCCACATGTGTCCCTCTGCTGATAATATTCAAGCTTTCCGCCTTTGCCGTTATCATCGCCTGGTATGTCATATTGTCGGTTTACGTCAATATCACAAACAAGGAAAAGGACAACAATGTATAAACATAAGTTGCACGAAAGCCCCGACTGCCAGCATGGCACAATAGTTGTATTACAGTTTCCGAGAACAATATAATTTATCAACAGAAACAAAAGAGAAACAATTATGGCTCTATTACTATACACCCTACTGTTCCTGTTCATATATTTAATAGGCAGAGTAGCATGGAAATTCTATAGCATATACCGCAAACTGCATAATGCGACAAAGCAGTTTCGCGACTTCGGCGCACAGCAGAACAGAAGTGCGTATGGCTATCAGACTGGGCAAGAACACAACTACCGCTCCAGCTCCACCAACAACCGTGCCACCACACCGACAGGAGATGTTATCGAAGACCGCCGCACCGAAGACAAGATAAACCGAAAGATATTCACTCAGGAGGAGGGTGAATACGTGGACTTCGAGGAGGTGAAATAGCAGAATACATATTGGACAATACAGAATATAAAGCACCCATCCCGACTTGCCCTATCAGGGAAGTCGGGATGGGCTTGTTTTTATACTCCATACGGAGGAGCATCCATATTTACTCCTTCACTCTCTTTACACCATCAACGATATATATGCCCTTCGGCAGAGACTCCCAGTCCTGAGGCAGCCTTGTGCCCTGCAGATTGTATATTCCCTGCCTGCGGACAGGCACGAGGTCTGCACCGACAGCATCGATGCCTACATCTTCCGGAGTAGCATATATTATAACCGGGGCTTTCACTATCTTTCCCCAGAGCGTAACATCGCCTTTCTCTATATCATACTCTGCATCCAACGGCTCATGGATAGCACACTTATTAAGGATAAGCCTTGTTTCGCGTATTGAGCCTTCTTCCGATCCGAGGGCTTCCACAACAGCATAATTCTGAACCGTAACTGTCGACCTTTCATCCCTTAAGCCATAAGTATAACTATCTCCTGTGATTCCTCGTTTATCACCTCTGGCATTCAATTCTATTTCCTCTACAACCAACGATGAAGAACAACCAAGACTGAGACCAATACTTTTTCCGTCTAAGTATAACGAACCGCCAGACAGCATAGAACCGTCACCCGTAATACGGGTTTTTGTATCCATATCACATTTCATTGCCACGTTTGAGGAGATGTTATTGAGACCCTGCACTACGATATTAAGTTCGTCGGCATACATATTATGAAGCCCATAATACGAATCTTTAATAATAAACGCATTCTTGAGTGTCAGCGTCTTAGTGGCAGGATCATACATCGCCAAGTCTCCCGTCACACCGTCTATCACCTTAAGGTCATTGCAATTCAGCGGGGTCACTTCCTGTCCAGCTATTGTGAAGCCATACGAAGGTTCTATCACAGCCTTGCCTTTCAGCAATGCCCCATCGACGACAAGTCCACCTTTAAAAACATCGAATTTTGCGTTTAGCGGTTCGGATATGTAGCAGCCATTTAATACCACAAAAGGTACTGAACTTATTACAGCTTCGCGCCCCTCCGCCTGTAACGTGGAGTTGTTCAAATATAGCTGTGTCGGCGACTTGCCGTCTCCTGCAATGGCATAATCTCCTGTAATGCCAATCCTGCACCTCTGTCCGACAGTAAGATTACCTCCTTCCAGATAGATTCCGCAATTATACCCTGCGCTTATATCTATCTGACCCGGACCGTATATAAACGTATTAGCCCGTAACAGCATGCCCGGATAATTGGAACCATTTACCTTATTGACTCCTCCAAGTTTGATTTTCAGATCCGGGATACCACTCTCGATTGCGACATCTTCGATAGGAGCACCAACTGTCGCCCCATTTAAATTCAGAATATTCCGGGCACGATCATAACTGGCATTACCATCAACAAAGTCGTTGACGCTGAGATCATTGTAGTTAGTGGCTGTAACCTGCATTCCTCCCACCTTAAGGTCATAGACCGGACCTATCACTACCCTATCCTTAACGAGGCTTCCATCCTTGGCAATACCTTTTAGTTTCTTGTCGTATACAGCATCGTCAGGCGCACAGATAGAGATTTGGCGCTCAAGGATGATGTTCTTAAAGCTGAAGATTGCACCCGACTTAGCATCGGTTGTAACTATAGCATCATTCCTGACCGCAAGTTCCGCGCTTTGGAATCCGACGATACCTGTATTTCCCTTTACATTCAATATTGCAAATTGGGCGACATCCATACTGCAATTAGAAACTTCAATACCAATACCATCCGTTGCTTCTACATCAAGAACGGCTTCACCTTGTTCTGAAATCCTACTACTTGTTATCCAGGTATTTCCCAATAAGCGCATACCCCTGTAACTGCCTATCATCTTATTCTTACCTTCGAATTGGATGCTCAGACTATGGATGTTACTTTCTATTGCAGGATACTTTGAAGAGTATATCGTAGCATTATTTAGAAAAAGTGTCGGACTGCCTGAACTACGGTATAAGATAACCTCACCGCTGACACCAGGCAAGTCGTTAAGATTATCCCAGTTGTCACTCGTCACCTGCGTACCGGCAATCCATAGATCCAGTTTTTCGTCCTGAGCCTGCGTATGGACAGGCACGGCAAACATCATTGTCAGCAATGCTGTAATTGCAGCAAGCTTATTCCATAAATGTCGTTTTGTTTCCATAATGTTTAAGTTTTTTGTCTGGTTAATAATCAAGATATTAAACTCCTTTTGTTTTCCGCTGCAAAGTTAAGCACGAAACGAACAAACCGAAATGGCAATTCTTCTCAAAAAACTTGCAAATCCTTTCAAAAAAATTGCATTTTCTCTCATTTCGCTCCACCCTCACTACGACTGCAAAGACTATCCTGATACCGCAACATCTTTGATATCCAAAGCAGCTTCAAGATGCTGTCAAAAGGAAGAAAAAGGCAAAAGTCCCTCATAAAAGTGTAGTAATCAGACAAAAAGTCCCTCATAAAAGTGTAGTAATCAAGTAAAAAGTCCCTCATAAAAATGAAAAACGCTTGCGTATCTCACTTATTTTCAGTACTTTTGCCACAAACACATATTACATATGGAAAGATTCATCATGCAGGACCTTGTCGCCTGGAAAGAGAGAAAGGACAGAAAGCCCCTTATCCTACTTGGTGCAAGACAGGTGGGAAAGACCTATATCCTTAAAGAATTCGGGCGACGGGAGTTTGAGAATGTAGCCTATATCAACTGTGACAACAATGCCATGGTCAGGGATTTGTTCATGCCCGACTACAACATAGAGAGAATCCTACTCACCATCGGTGCCATTACCGGCATCAATATACAAGCAGGCAAAACACTCATCATCATGGATGAGATACAAGAACTACGCCGCGGACTTGCCTCATTGAAATACTTCTGCGAGAACGCAAGAGAGTATCATGTGGCAGTGGCAGGATCGCTGCTCGGGCTTACGCTGCACCAAGGGGAATCATATCCCGTAGGAAAGGTAAACACTCTGGAAATGTTCCCGATGACATACGAGGAGTTTCTTTGGGCAAGAGGTTTCAAACAACAAATGGATCTACTGAAAAACGGCATGTGGGATATAGTGAAATCATTGAGGACGACCTACATCCAGCACCTAAGGGAATATTACATGACCGGCGGAATGCCCGAGGCGGTCAAGACATTTATCGACACGAACGACGCCAACGCCGTAAGAGAGGTGCAGGAGGAAATCATCATGGCTTACGAAAAAGACATATCCAAACACGCCCCCACCGACCAGGTGGTGAGAATAAACCAGGTGTGGAACTCCATACCGTCACAGCTGGCAAAGGAAAACAAGAAATTCATATATGGCGTAATAAAGCAGGGGGCAAGGGCAAAAGACTACGAACTGGCAATACAATGGCTCATCGATGCTGGACTGGTATACAAGATAAGCAGAACTACGTCGCTGGGGCTTCCGCTGAAGATACATGAAGATATTAGCGCATTCAAACTGTATCTCCTGGACTGCGGACTGCTCGGTGCCATGAGCAAGACTCCGCCTGCCATGCTTCTGCTCCCGAACAAAGAGAACACCAGCAAGGGCGACTTTACAGAGAACTTCATCTGTTGCCAGATGAAATCGCTGCGCGATATCCCGATATATTATTACAGCAAGGAAAACAGTCAGCTTGAACTCGACTTCGTCATACAAACCGGCACACTGGTCATGCCCGTAGAAGTGAAAGCGGAGGAGAATCTTCAGGCGAAATCGCTGAAGACGACCATTGCCAACCATCCCGGAATGCGTGGCATACGCTTCTCAATGAGCGACTATCGGGAACAGGAAAGCATAACCAACGTGCCGCTATATGGAGCAAGAGGATACTTGGATTGCATTACAGACAACAAATAACAAGACACAGTTCAATATGAAGAAACAGGAATATGCCAAAGCCAACAAGGAATGGCTGCAGGAGAAAGCGAAGGAAGAGGGAGTGAAGGAGATTCCCGGAGGTATATATTATAAGGTGGTGAAGGAGGGTCTCAACGACGGACGGCACCCGTCGAGACGCAGCATAGTGACTGTCCACTATACGGGCAGGACCATCAACGGCAAGAAGTTCGACTCCTCGCTCGGCGGAACACCGCTCGCCGTACGCCTCTCCGACCTCATCGACGGATGGATTATCGCCATGCAGCAGATGTGTGTGGGCGACAAATGGGAGGTGTATATCCCTGCAGAGAAAGGCTACGGCAAGTTCTCGCAACCGGGAATACCGGGCGGCTCCACGCTCATCTTCGAGATCGAGCTGCTGGGCATTGCCTGACAGGGTATATACAGAAGATTGTCAAGCCTATGGCTTACATTGTTTCCCTATCAACCTCTGAAGTGTGGAAGATAAATATACATCGGAACTTTGACGTAATTTAGACGAAATGTGAACCGGATGGAAAATTCGTTCGATTCGATTTATTCGTGTTCAAAAATAACATCCGTGTGCAGAATACTTATCTCCATGTCTTCAGAGAAAATCATCTGTGTTCATCTGCTGAAAGCTGCGGGAGATTAATACTATGAATAATCCTCGCGTGAAAAATATTTTTTTGTTTTTTATTTGTCATTCTGTCATTTTATCATGTAACACTCTGATAATAAATAAAATAACATGCTGACAGATTCGCAGATATTTACAATATCTGTCATTTATCTGTCATAATATGTAAACGAAACGTTTAATTTATCATTAAAAATGAATGATTTCTGTGTGATAATCATGTAAAAAACGATGTTTCGCTCCATTAAAATTGTATTTCGGGTCGTAAACTATAGCACTTTCATGCCGTAAGTCCCTGGTTTTCGAGTCGTAAGTCCCTTAGTTTCGAGTCGTAAGTCCCTGAGTTTTGAGTCGTAAGTCCCTGTTTTTTTCGCCCGTATATTCATTTAGAAAGTCGGTAACTTTCTAAAACATTACAAATTCAGAAGGTGCGGAAAACTACATTTTCTGTTCATTTCCCGACTTCAGTTTCTGGTATACCGACGGCGTCATTCCGTTCACTTTCTTGAACGCCTGAATGAAGCTTGCGGCGGAATTGTAACCAAGTTCTTCGTAGATAGCCTGTATGGTCATATTGCCATAGTGGTCCTTGTCGGTAAGACGGCGGCAAGCCTCACGGATGCGGTATTCGTTGAGCACCGTCTTGAAGTTCTTTCCATACACGTCATTGATGATTGATGAAACATATTTCGTGTTGGAACCAGCCTTTTCGGCAAGCATGGAAAGGTTGAAGTCGGAGTTGGATATTACAGAAACGTCTTCGAGTATCGTGGTTATGCTGTTGAGCAGACGGTTGCGGAGCTCCTCGTTCAGACCGAGACCCGTGCGTTGGTCTTCATGCTCTTCGATGCTTTCGGTGCCGCTGTCGGCATCCTGCATCATGCCATTGTCGGGAATTTCCGTACCGGTCTGTATCTTCTGCTTGTCCATAGCCTCAACATAACGCTTCAGGAGTTGCCTGCTATGACTGTCGCTCGCCATCAGTTCCTCGTTCTTGCTCACGAGCATCTTCTGCGCCTCCTGCAGGTTGCGCGCCTTGCGACGGAGGGCAACATACAGCAGCGTCACCGCCAGGGCGAAGACCACGAAGACGAGTATCACGAAGAGCTGTATGTAGTTCTGCGACGTAAGCGAATCTATACGCGCCTTGTTCTCCTTGTTTTCATATTCAAAGAGCTTGCCGTTGGCAAGGTTGAACTGACTGATATTGAAGATAGAGTCGGACATCGCAAGGTATCTTCTGCGGTAAGCCTCGGCGGAATCGGCGTTGCCCGACTTGCGGTATGCTTCCGACATCGCCTGAAAGATGCTCACCAGACGGTCTTTGTTCTCCATCCTGAGCACGCTGTCACGGGCAATCTCAAAACATTCTATCGCCTCCCTGCTATTTTTCCTCTGCATATATATCTTGCCCAGCTCCACAAGCGGACCGACATAGTACATCGTGTTCATGTGGCGTTCCTGTGCGAAAGCCATTACCTTCTTGAAGTAATACTCTGCCATGCGGCTATTGTTCTCCGCCATGGCGATATAAGCCTGGTTGTTTAGAAAATAGTACCGCTTTATCTCCGTGTTCTCATACGGTATCTTCATCTGCACATCAAAGAATGCTTTGGCGTTGTCTACCTCTTGAAGCATACAATAGGCAGCCACGATATTGGTGGAGAATCCCCACTGACGGTCTATGTCGTTGGTCTCCTTGGCTGCCTCATAACCTGTGGTGTAATAATGTAGAGCACGCTTTATGTCGTTCATGCTTGCATATATGTTGCCGATATTACCGAGACAAACATAATACATCTGGTCGTTTTTCTCATTCTTTGCACTCTCCAGCGCCTTGGTATAAAACTCCAATGCATCGGAATATCTGCCTGCTTCATAACAGGCATCACCCTTCACCTTCAGAGTAAGCGACGGATCCTGCTTCTTTTCCACTGCGTTTGCCGCAACACTTGTCAGGAGAAGAAGACATAATATAATAATGTGTATGTATTTCCAATTAGTGTTCATAACTGTGGCAAAGTTAAGTATTTTCCTACAAAGAACAAAGCAATGCAGGCTGTTTTCCATATATTAATATTATAAGGATAACGATAAAGAATAGTCATAAAGATTCAGTTTTTACTTACTAATTACCTGTTTTTTAAGCTTTCGGACAACATTTTTATTTTATTTTCTTGAATTTAAAAGAACTGACGATAAGGAAATAGCCCTGATTCCATACATATTGCTAACTTTGCGGCAGAATTTTTCAATTAATGTTCACACACATAAAAAACAAATTTGCTTATGAGTAGAATTACTAATTCGATTCTGACGCTCACCTTGGCAACGACGATGTTCACCACAACGGCATCCGCACAGACCAAGGTTTCCTTCACTCCGAAGAAGAGTGCAGACAAGGCGTCATTGGCAAATCCGCAGAAAGCGGAAGCCAAAGCTAAGCAATCTGTAGAAGAAGCAATGAAGGACTTCAAGAGTCCGTGGCCTCTCTACGATGCAAGTGACAAGTTGGCTTACGGCAACTACGTAGCCGACACAGGCAACAAGCCAGTCTTCAAGACTGCATCGCCTAAGGGTACAAAGAAGGTGGACAAGACTGACGAGCAGAAGAAGTGGACCTACACTGGCTTCAATGCCTATGCCGGCACCGCAGAAGACGGAACTACCGCAACAGGAGGTCTCGTTAATTTCGACCTACAGCCTTTCGAATGTGATACGGTGTCAAGCGACAATGGCATTTCACCATATCAATATATGGCAAAGGGAAAACTGTATAGTTTTCTGCCTGTCAGGGATGCCGCCACATACACTTACAAGAAAATTGTACGCACCATATATGACGCTAACACATTGGAGCGTCTGAGCCAGAAGACATTTGATGCTCCCGGTCCAAAAGACCGTGTGCCATATATCTTAAGTTATGACAACCAGCGCGACCTGGTTTATGCTATATCCATAGGCGAGGATTGTCCCGGCGGTGAAACAGAAGGATACTATCTCAACGTGCTCGATACAGCCTCTTGCAAACTTCAGCGCATAGGCTATCTCGGAGGCTGGCAGTTGGAACGCACGAAAGGAAACCTCTCAATAAAAGGCTTCAGTGCGACTGGAGGAAACCTATATCTACAAAACAGTGACGACTCTGTATACATATACAAAGTAGACCCACAGACATGTGAACTAACTAATCTGGGAGCAACGGGTATTCCTAATCAATATGTATACGGACTACAGCCTATGCTATACGACAGTAATCTGGGCAGGCTGCTTGTGAACCACTATGACTTTACAAACGGTACCATATACTACAAAGTATCACCATTTGTCAAGGACAATACTACCGGACTGCTGAATACCACATTGGTGGAGCAACTGCCTACCGGATTCCAACATTTCTACAAGCGTCCTGAGGCTGAGACATCTTACAGCACCTACACGCTGGCAGATATCAGCGACCTAAGCGTAACGATGGAAGAAAACGGCACTACGGCAAAAGTGTCATTCACCGTACCGAACAAAACAGATAAAAACGAAGATATAAAATTCCCGAGCTGGGCTTCTAAGAATCTGCGCTGCTGGATATATGTTGACAACAATTATACAAACGTTAGCCTGCCATCACAGATTACTTATGGCCAGAAGATAGAGTTCACAACAGAGCTTACAGGCGGCATGCATGTCGTTACCGTTATGCTCTCTCCTCTGTTCAACGAAATTGGCAAGCTTGTAAACGGCAAGGTTGTTTGCGCCGGATATGATGCTCCGGCAAGCGTAGGCAACCCAACTCTGACTATAAAAGACAATAAGGCTACGATAACATGGCTGGCTCCTACTGAAGGACGTTATGCCGACTTCGGCAGCAAGTTCGATGCTTCTGACCTTACATACAAGGTGGTACGCAACTCCGACGGTAAGGTCATCGCCGATGGCATTACCGAAACATCAGCATGCGACGACATTGCAGATGAAATTCAGAGTTATTCATACACCATCTATGCCACGAGTCACGGACAGGCAAGTTTCGCCATAAGCACGAACAAAGCAAGTGGCGGCAAATATCTTGCTCTGCCTTACAAGAATGGTTTCGACGACATGGACAGCATAATAGGATGGACTATTATCAATGCAAACAACGATGGTACGGCACGTACATGGTCATGGAACTGGAATTATAATCAGATAAATGGTATGTATGGAGAAAACGACGACTGGCTCATAACTCCATCCGCACAGCTCTCAAGCGACAACCTCTACGCCTTCTCATACAAGGTAAATGGAAACGGAATACTGTTTACCACAGTTGGTCAAGGCAACACTATTGAAGCTCAAGACTATGAGATAGACAACCTGGACAACTATACGACCAACGGCAACGAAGTCAAAGAGTACTATTTCCGTCCAACCGACAACGGGCTCTACAACTTCGGCATACACGACTACAGCATCAATGGTTACTGGAGCATCGACGACGTGGAGATTAAGGCCATTGCCAAGGAAACAGCCCCAGACAAGATACGTTCATTGAACGTCACACCTAATGCTAAAGGGGCTCTCGGCGCTACTATATCATTCAAGCTTCCGGCAACAGCTATCAACGGGAACACCCTGTCTAGTCTGACAAAGGTTACAGCATACGACCTTAAAGGCAACGTGCTCGGTACGCTGACTAACGTAGCTCCTGGTGCAGACTGCTCCATTAAGGTGAATGCCATTCATGGTTGGAACGACTTCAAAATTGTAGCAGCCAACGCAAACGGCGAGGGATGGCCTGTCATTATACGCAAGTTTATCGGTACAGACACTCCTAAACCTATCAGCAACATAAAGATTACCTGGGGAGAAGAGCGCACCATAGCAAACCTCTCATGGGATGCTGCAACAGAAGGCGTAAACGGTGGATACGTAAATCCAGAAACAATCAACTACAAGATTTACAAATACGACAGCAACAGCTATCCTTCTTATACAGAAGTCGGAGAGACTGGCAACGAAACATCTGTAGAGGTTGACATCAAAGATGCCACAGAGGAACAAAACCAATACGTGTTTGGCATTACTGCAACTTCAGAAAACGGAGAGTCTGACTACACAAAGGCAGGCATCGTGCTTGGCGTGCCTTACACAATGCCGTTCAACGAACCGTTCAGCGCATCGGCAGGCATCACACACAGTCCTTGGATTGCAGACCGGGGATGGACTACCGATGAAGGATACTATAACTACAATGTGAAGCCACAGAACGATGACCAGCTTCAACTAGTGTTCATCAATCCTGGCACAGAAGACTTCATAGGACGCTTCACGACTCCTATCATCGACTTCACCAATGCCGAGAATCCTGTTCTCTCTGCTTGGCTACACCACACAGAGGGCTTGACAGAAGGAACAACGGTAACCGCAGTGGCTACAACTGACGGTACTAACTACATCACTCTGGGCGACCCAGTCAGTCTGAGCGGCAACAGCGGATGGGTAGAACATGTGTTTGACCTCTCTGCTCTGAAAGGCCACAAGGCACAGGTTGCACTAAAGGCTTATCTGCCTACCCCAAGCGGACGCGTATTCTCTGACAACTGGACAATAAAGGAAGCTACAGGCAACGACCTTGCACTTGCAGCTATCTCACAGCCTTACTACCCTGTAGTCGGCGATGCCGCTACAATCGACGTGACTGTAACTAACAAGGGAGCAAAGGTTGCCGACAACTACTCCGTTCTATTCTACCTGAACGGCGAAGCAATCGACGAGAAGGAGTCTACCGAGGCTCTCGGCATAGGCAAGCAGGCAACGTTCAGCTTCCCGCTCAACATCACTGCCGCTCAGAAGGATTATGTATACAGCGCTGAAGTATTATACGACGGCGACGAGAACAAGGACAACAACTACAGCACAGAGGTGGAACTTGCTCCAGAGCAACTCAACCTGCCTGCTCCTTCAAACCTCACCGTAACCGATAACGACAACCTCTCATGGATGGCTCCTGAAACAATGGACGGTAGAGAGGTTACTCTGGACTTCGAGAATGTTCCGGCATTTACCACCGACAACATCAAGGGATGGAAGACTGTTGACCGCGACGGTCACCTTACTTTGACCTTCGTTCAGTATTATGGCAACTACTGGCCATATGCAAACCAGCCTTTCGCATGGATGACATGGAGCGCAAAAGAGGCAGGATGCCCTGATGCAACAATGTGGAAGGCTTACGAAGGTGAGAAATGTCTTATCCACTTCGGAAACTATGGCGCTGACGCAGAAGGACACTCAAACAATGATCCTGACGACGACTGGTTCATTTCGCCAGAGATTAAGGGCGGTACTGAATTCTCGTTCATGACTCTTGCCAACGAACAGACAAACTCTATCGAGATTCTCACTTCAAGCACCGATCAGGAGCCGGAGTCATTCACAAACAAGGTGAAGACCGTTACCTACGATGCTACTGCTACATGGCAGGAAGTGAAAGTTACTCTGCCGGCTGACGCCAAGTACGTTGCTATCCATACCGTACTCGACGGATTCGGAACAATGATCGATAACATCAAGTATACCGAGGCAAAGGCTCCGAAACTCCTCAGCTACAACATATACTGCGGTGCGGAGAACACCGGTTCTGCCACTACAACATCTGCCAAGGCAGAAGGTGCAAGCGGCTCTTATGCAGTAAGTGCTGTGTACGACCTCGGAGAATCCGAACTGTCAAATACTGTAGCCGTAACGACAGGCATCACAGAACTCAATACCACAAACGCTAAGGTTTATGGAGGCGAAGGAGTGATAAGCATCAAGGCTGCCAACGGTGCAGATGTTACAATCTACACCATCGGTGGACAGAAGCTTGCAAGCATCAAGACTGCCGACAACGAGACTGTGACTGTTCCTGCAGGTGTCTATGTTGCCAAAGTCGGCGGCAAGACATTCAAGGTAAACGTAAAGTAAGATGAATGTAAGGTAAAAAGACATTCAGGACAATAATTCAAAAGTAGAAAGATACAGGGCGATTCCAATTCCACATATAATAATATGTTGAAAGATTTCTCCCTGTATCTTTTCTTCTATAAGAACATTTCAATAACAATAAGTGAAAAGACAATGAAAAAGAACATACTGACAGCTTTGGCTCTGCTTGCAATAGCATCCACACAGACCATGATGGCAATCCCTGCTGACCCACAAGCCAAGAAGATGAGACAACCAGATGGTTCATACGTAACAGTAATGATGCGTGGCGATGAACATTGCCACATGCTCTTTTCCGCCGACGGCACTCCGCTATTCTACAACGCCAAGGCCCATGCCTTTGAATATGCACAGCTCAAGGCTGGCAAGCTCTCGGGCAGCGGCATCATCGCCAAGGATGCCGCCGACCGCGACATAAAAGCTAAAGCCTACGTTGCGAAGATGGATATGAATGCCATACAAAAGGCTGTCTTGCAGAACAGAAGTTTTGAAACGGCAAAGAGCAACGGTTCCCGAAAAGCCGGTTCGCCAAAGCGCATACGCATCAACGACTTCCCTACGATTGGACATCAGAAGTCTCTCGTCATACTATGGGAGTTCGCCGACACGAACTTCACATCAATAGAAAATCCGAAGCTGTTCTTCAACGGCTTGCTCAACACACCGGGATTCACATGGGAGGGAACAGGCATCAACGGATCGGCAGTGGACTTCTACCATGCCTCTTCGTTCAACAAGTTTGACCCTGAGTTTGATGTCGTCGGACCGGTGAAGCTTTCCAAGTCCGCCTCTTACTACGGCAGCGACAACCCATCGCAGGATGCAATGATATACGAGGCTATCATAGAATCATGTCAGGCTCTCGACGACGAGATCAACTTTGCCGACTATGATACCGACAACGACGGCAAGGTGGACAACATTTACTTCTTCTATGCCGACAACGGACAAGCAGACACACCTAACGGCACGGAACTGATATGGCCGCACTCTTGGTATCTCGGAGAAACAGGATGGAAGCAGGACCTCGTGCTCGACGGCAAACAGATTGACCGCTATACTTGCAGCAATGAACTGCGCTACACAAGCGACGGCACAAAGATTCCTACCGGTATCGGAACATTCGTCCATGAGTTCGGACACGTGCTCGGACTGGCAGACCACTACGACGTGAGTTATGGAATGCTGACTTTCGGCTTGGGTGCATGGGACACCATGGCATCTGGCTCCTACAACAACAACATGAACACGCCACCTGTATTCTCCGCCTTCGAACGTGCCGAGCTTGGCTGGCTCGACTATATCGATCTAAACATTAATGCCGACAGCATCAACGTGCTGCCTTATCTCGCCGACTGCAACAAGGCATACAGAATAAAGGTTGACGGAACTAACGACAACGAATACTTTATTCTTGAAAACCGCCAGAAGACGGGGTGGGACAAGTACCTGCCGGGCCATGGCATGCTGACATGGCATATTGACATGGACGAAGCGGCATGGAAAGGCAACTATGTGAATACGGACATGACTCATCAGCGTGTGGACATCGTTGAGGTGGACGGCACTGCCACAGATGCAACACGTAATGGAGACATCATGCCGGGTGCATCAAACATCACTCAGTACCAGCTGAAATCATGGGCTGGCAACGACCTGCTGAAGATTGACCATGTGGCAGAACGCAACGACACGATACGCATGATTCTTGCCGGAACGAAATTCAAGATGCCGGCACCGGAGTCTGTACTCGTAAGCGACATTAAAGACAGCAGCTTCGTGGCAACATGGACTCCTGTGGATGACGCCACATCATACACAGTAAGTGCTTATACCACCGACAAGCAGGGAAACAAGACTTATATACAGGGACTTAACGAAAAGATATTTCCACAGACTGCCACTTTGAACATTGACAGGCTTACACCTCTGACCGACTACGAGGTGAGCGTCTCGGCAACGCTGGCAAGCTACAACTCTGACAATACTACCGTGCCTGTGCAAACCCTGCCTCTCGTATTCTCAAAGAGAATGCCAAACGGACTGACCGCTACCGACATTACGAGCGATGGTTTCAAGGCTTCATGGAATGATGTGGAAGGTGCGACTGACTATCTCGCCACGCTGTATCATCACACTTTCAATGAACAGACTACAGACAAAGGCTATGACTTTACCGACAAGTATGACGGACTGCCGGAGCTTTGGAATACCAACAGCCAGACATACTACTCGGTGAAAGGATACTACGGCAGTGCCGCTCCGTCTCTACGTCTGTCAAACGACAATGACTATCTCATCGTGGCTTATCCTGAAAGCAAGATGGAGACGCTCTCTTTCTGGGCACGCTCAAGCAAGGCTGGAAACAAGCTCCATATTGAAGCTGAGGAAAACGGGGAGTGGAATGAGATTAAGACCATCGAGGCTCCTACTACTGCACAAACTATAAAGGTGGCAACCGACGGAGCTGCCAAGGTGCGCATCAGACTTGAACGTATAAGCGGTTTCGTTGTCATCGATGATGTGGTGGCAAGTATTCACGAAACTCTCAGAACTCCAGTGGATGGCTACAATGAGGTAAAGACCGAAGGAAAGACTTCTCTTGGTTTCAATGGTCTGACAGGCGGAGAGAAATACAGCTTCCGCATACAGGCTTCTGACGGAACAGACCGCTCTGACCGCTCTGACGAATGCGTAGTGGCATTGCCTGCAGCAACAGGAATAAGCGAAATCAGCAACGAGGAAGGCATGAAGGCTGAGACTTTTGACCTGGTTGGACGCAAGGTTGCCGATTCATCCAAAGGCTGCATAATCGTGAAGAACGGCAAACAAGTAAAGAAAATATTCAAATAATTCTGACGTATGAAAAAGATATTTTTGTCAGCCATGCTTGCCTTCTTGGCAACAAGCGGTTTCGCACAGAGCGACACTCTGAATATAGGATACTGCAACGGGAAAGTGGCAAGCACAGCTCTATACAAGCAGGACGGCAAGGCATGGAACAATGCTGCAATATACCTGTCGAAAGATGCCCTGTCTGCCTACAAAGGAAACAGGATTGCCGGTATCAGAGCCGGTGTCGTGAACGTTCTTAACACCGACACCCTCGTAGTGTGGGTAAGGAAGACCAAGGACGGGGATAACCTTGCTGAAGCGAAGGCTATCAGAAAGGCAGGAACAAAGAATGTGGTGAAGGGATGGAACAAGTTTGTTTTCGACAAGCCTTTCACTCTTGACGATGTTGAGGACGGACTGTATGTAGGCTACAGCTTCAGACAGAAGGCTACTTCGGAGATTATCAGCATTGTGCAGCCATCACGTATCGGCACGTCTTTCATCAAGCAAGGCACCGGCAAATGGAAAGATGTTAGCGACGAGGGTGTGCTGAGCATTGAGGCTCTCGTGACCGGCGACGACCTGCCGGAATATGACCTGGGCATAAGTTCTGCAAAGATAACACCCAAGCCTGCCATGAGTGCCACGGCAATGAGTCTCACTCTCAGCGTGCATAACTATGGCACGAAGAACGTGGATGGCTACACTCTGACTATGAAGACCGGCAACGGGAATACCGTTTCGTCGCATATTGACACAGAACTGGCATCGCTTGCCGATACTACCATCAGCGTGACATTCGACCCGAATGTATATACCGATGACAAGACTTCCTGGACCGTGGAGCTCTCCGGCATCGACAATGCCACGGACTGCAATGCCGGAAACAACACTACTGTGCCGTTCTATACATATATAAAGAATGTGGTGCTTGAAGAGTTTACGACAGAGAAATGCAGCAACTGCCCTATGGCAGCAACCAACATTCACACATTGCTTCAGGAGGAGGGATATGCCGACAACGTTTTTGTGGTGGCACACCACGTTGGATACTATACCGACGATTTCACACTTGGCAATAAAGACAGCAAAGGGAAATATGAGGAAGAAAAACTGCTATGGTTCTACAACAACTCTGGTAACACTTATGCACCGGCAGCAATGGTAGACTGTATGCCTTACTTCACGACGACAACGAACCAGCCGACTCCTGTCTTCAATCCTGGCAACTACAGCATTCTGAAAGCTGCCGTGGCAAGTGAAAGAGAACTGTCTACAAATGCCATTGTCAATCTGACGCTCGACAAAGATGATGCAAGCAACAGACTTGGCGTCAACGTAAGTGGCGTATGCAACGAGTTATACTCGGCAGAACATCCCTACGTTATGGTTTACCTTATAGAGAACGATGTGGAAGCTATAAGTCAGGCTGGCGTCAGCGGCAAATACTTCCAGCAGCATCTGACACGTGCCTATAACGCCATCTGGGGAGAGCCGATAGAATGGACCGACAAGTTCTTCACATACAACTGTTCTTTCGATATTGCCCCGGCATGGAACAAGGACAATATGGAGGTTGTGGCATTCGTATACAACTACGATGCTGACGATATAAAGAACTGCAAGATTGAGAATGCCGCAAGACAGCTTCTTAATGCTACAAGCGGAATCTCTACATCAACAATACAGAACACGGCATCAACCATTGTGGCAAGATATACCCTCAACGGCACAAGAGTCAATAATGACTATCATGGCATTACTATTGAAAAGTATTCCAACGGCAAGGTCATAAAGGTTATGAGATGATGATTCAGTAATAAGATATTATGTTTTCTCATAAACAAGCGAAGTGGCAAAGCGACGGAGGTTGCTGAATGCCACTTCTTTTTTTATTGCCTCTTCCAACGGCATGCCTTCCGGCGTTATGCTTT
>URLQ01000002.1 GCA_900548745.1 uncultured Prevotella sp. | reverse complement strand
ATACAATTAGCAAACCATTCAAGAGGACCCTCAAGATACGGACAAACTGGTCCTCATTTCGGACCCCTCTCCCGTCTCCCCTAAGAGGGCACTGAAGGGGGAGAGGCAGTTTGACTTCTTGATTGAGAGAGTTTGATAGGCTTATGATATGTTGGATAAAGTCTACTGGCTAAGAAAAAGTTGTACACGTGATATTGTAGCTATAGTTTCAAACAATCTCCTGTTTACATCACTCCAAATATCGGATGAGCCTGATTTTTGTCTATTGTGATTATTCTCTTGTTCATATCCTTATTTTTTTTGTTATACGTTTATTGTCTTTCGTTACTGCTGTAATTATGTAAAATCCGCGTTTAAAGTTTCTGAGACATATATCTTCATTGCTATTATCCTTAATTATAATTTGTCCAGACAAATCAGCGACAGAAACATTCTTGATATTTGGACTAAATGTCACCAAATCATTAGATATTGTTATTTGTCCTTTATTGTCCGCACTTATATCCTTTATTGCTGATGCCTGGTTTATGGCTTCTATTATCGCTGGGTCTTTAATGTAGTCGTTAGCATGTATAGAGTCGCTGTTAGACGATATTCCATATTTGTTTCTACCGTAAAAATATATGTCAATGTCAAAATCGAACATTACAGACAGCTTATAATTGTTCTCGCCAGTATTTTCAAAATTTGGATAAAGGTCAATGAAAGTGTATGCAGTACCTACACTTGTATCCATGTCCTCTACGCTTTTAACGATAAACGAATCAGCTCTCTCACAGTAAAGAGTCACTTCAAATCTTGCGTCATCATCAAATCTAAGAAGATCAAAGTCAAAATTATTGTATACAAATTTTACGTCTTTTAGTATAGGCTTTGTAGGCTCCTGTTTTATAGCATCTGTCGCCGGTTGTTCTATAATATACTCGTCATATCCATATTTGTTTTCTACACGTATAGTAAATGTCGCATTTCCGTATGTGTCAATGTCATGAAACTTGATTCTAGTAAAAAACGGTATGTCGGAATAATCAGTTTTTGTCATAGAACTGTATTCTTCTTCTGCATATGCATGAACGTAATGACTACCTTCATAGCGTACGTCTATGGTGTAATCATTATATGTATCATCTTCTTTTGATGGAGTGCAAGATGAAATTGCCGCATATAGAATATGGGGCTTCAATTCTAAGGTTAGGTTGTAGTCACAGGAAACTTCCTTATCAGACAATATGCCGGAAAATGAAATAGTAGCCTTTATATCTCCTTCCATAGTGTGGGCATATTTTTCTTCATGGGTTAATGACGGAACAATAAGTTTTTCGTCTGTAGACTGTATATATTCATATCCACCGTCTTTGAGTGGGAATGAAACTACCCATTTAAAATCAGAGATGGTTCCAGCGCTTGTCTCTATATAGAATGTATGTGGGCTATATGCTGATGCGATGCCGGTTTTATCTATGTTGTCGCATTTTATCTCTATTGTCTGATCTGCCTTTGAATAATTCCATCCTAAACTGTTTAGAATCTCTATTGTAGTATCGTCTATTGTTAATGAGGAAACATTTTGTTCACCATAATACATTGACGAATTCTCATCCGTAGAATATTTAAGAGATAAATTCTCATCAAAGATTTTTGGTGCGTAAATTTTGTATGCAGGAGCTTTCTTTAATACGTATAGGTAGTTGCATTCTTGCTGTGTGAAACTGTTCATTTCCTGTGTCATATTATTGTTTAATTCAGACATTCTTGTTCCATCCTCAGAAAAAATGAGATTGTCGAAAACACTTTTACCGTTCTTTAGCATGTAGATATTGCCGCGTTTGTCTTTCTTTACAGATGAACCGTAACCAAGGCATCTACCTATGCATTTTATCATTGTAGGCAACAGCTTTTTAGGATTATTGCAATAGCCTAATCCACTGCACCATTCTACATTCGAGTTTATTTTTAGTATAGCATCATCACTATTTACTTGCGTGTTGTTTCCTGTAACGCTTCTATATAGAGATAGCGGATAGCTTAGTCCATCAGATTGCCTCTTTAAGTAAGCAACGCTTACTCTAATGTCTTCATTTGCCAAATCGGTGTATTCTATCCGTAATTTTAAATTATCTTTTATCCCCATGTAGTCGCTCCAAACTTCTCGTGCAGCATCAATAGCTGTTCTTAGCGAATCAGGAATGGCTTTCCCTTTGTATTCCACATCAATCTTTCCGCCACGTTTAGATGAGATACGATGAGGCTTTGCTTGTTCTGAAGAAAATGTCCCATTCTTATAGTTGGCATATTCAACAAAATCAAAATACTCTATTTCTTGCGAGTAAGTCTTGATTGCCAATAGCAAAACCAATATTATAAGCAAATGTTTTTTCATATTCATTCTTTTATGTGTGTAAAATAGTCCTTTGCGAAGATATAAATAAAAACGTTCTTTTTCTGCTTTTATTGTTTTATTTTTCATGTATAATAGAATTTCGTATTTCAAGTTTTGTTTTTGAGCGACATGTAATTATTGTAAATGTGACATCACGTCATTCTTAATGAGGCTATGTTATAGTAGTATACGATATGGTTTTAAATGATAAAAAAGAGTGTATCAAAGGATTTGTGCCTTGATACACTCTTTTATTAGGATCGATTTAATCGTTTGTGTTATTTGTTTATGACGTACTTATTGACATAAGTGTGTATGCCGTCGTTGATCTTTACTATGCGTGCTCCTTTTCCGACAGACAGCATGTCTGCTTCTGTAAGTCTTCCGATAGTGGTATGAAGCAACATTCTTCCGCTTTCATCGTAGAAGGAGATCTCAGCATTCTTGTTGCTCATAGCCTTAACATCGTCAATTCCAAGTGTCGAATCGGCATCTTTCAAGTTGAAGGCAATGTCACATTCAGAGTTGGTGAATGTGCCTTGGGTGAGTCTTGTAGAAGTCACTTCGCCATCTTCGCCCTTGCTGAGCTGGTAAATCTGATAGTACCCGTTGCCGTATGCCGCACCGCTTATGCCGTCGCCGCCAGCATCGTATATAGCGAGAGAGTAACAGTCGTCGGTCTTAAGGTCGAGCACCTCCTTATACTTGTGTCGAGCCTCAGTGTAAGGTCCGCCTTCCTGTACCACGTCGCCGGCAGAGTTGAATACCTTCCATGTTGTTTCCTCAGGCTTCTTGTCCGTATAGATGTCCATGCGCACAGCATATCTTGCCTGCATAGAGTTGTTGAAGTTTATGGATATGGCATTACTTTCGTTGCTTGTGCCGTTGATTTCCGACAGCCATACCTTTGCAACATTCTTTGAACCGTAATCGGTCAATGTGAAATCCGTTATTCCTTCAATGCTGAACTTGGTCTTTTCCAGCCTTGCCAAATCCCCGCTCCAGTCGTATGAATGTGAGACGCCGTTGACCTCGACATTTATTTTGGCGGACTTCAGGTCGTTTCTGCCATCGTTGCGGAATGTGATGTTTCCGTAGAAGTCTGGTGTGCAGATGAAGTCAGGCGTATCGTCTACGCTAATCAGGTTGGCATAATCGTCAGCCTTAGCCTCCTTCGGGATATATGCAGAAGCGACAATCTGTTTCGTATTTATGTCTTGAACGAAAGCCACGACCCCAAGTTCATTCTCGTCGTAGAAGTTATCCAGACTGCAAGAGAAGCTGAAGTTGTAAGGTGTATCCTTTTCAATGCTTTGTGCTATGGCAGCACCGTTACCGTCAGGCATGAAACGTTTTACAACATATTCCATCTCACTTTCTCCGTTGGCGTATGCCTTCGGTGCCTTGTAGTATTCTTCTATTGCCACGGCAAACAATCTTAGGTTCGATGCATCAGTAACATCAGTGTTGGATGAAACATCTCCTTCCACTTTGAGCTTGTGGTCAGCAATGCTGCAGCTCATGGTGATGTCATACTTCATGTCCGTCTCTCTTGCATTGTCAAACATAGCTCCCAACAGGGTAGGGCTTAGAGAATATCGTGTCTCAGTTCCATTAATGAGCAGTGTCGGATAGGAATTTATGCCATAGAAGGCGATGCGCTGATCCAGATTTGCCTGTTCTGAGAGATAGAAAGGATCTTCTCTGTCAGGATAGCTTCCGTGGCATTTCAGACAGATAACGTCTCCTAACTTGTCGTTTATCACCTGGTCCAACACTGGAGCGAACTTCGCACATGGTCCGCAGCCGGTATTTGTAAAGTTCTCCACAATGACAATGTTCTTGTTTGTCAACTGCTGTGAGTAGGTCGTTTCGGTGGTTGTATTGCTAAACAAATCCTTCCATGAGCCGGCAATGCGTATTGCATCAATCTTCATGTCGTTCCAGTCTGTTCCCAATTTAGATGAGTTTCTCGCCAATACGATGGCAGAAAGCTCTTCCAGATCCTGTTCGCTCGTGCTGGAATACTGAAGAGTGGCAGCAGGCTCAGTTGTGAAGTCCGCCGGATTGACCCAAAGAGAGATTATGTCATTGTTGTCGCCTTCAACAAAGGTGTAGCCCATCACGACGAGATAAGTCTTGTTTAGGTCAAACTCATCGTCCGTGTTGACAGCATTCTTAGGTCTAACCTTACCGATGCCGAATTTGAATTTTCCTTCGTTGTCGGATTTTGTCGTTGTCAGGAAACCTACGTTGAAACCGTAATCCTTGTCGTTTACAGTACCGTCACCGGTCTTGCTTCTGACGAATCTGAGGAAAGGGTTACCGTCACCGGCATTCTCTATATTCACCAATGCACTCACATATACTGTGCCGCTGGAGATAAGAGTCTTGTCGTATGGCGCCTGATAGGAATAGCATTTCTTCAGATTCTCCATTTTTACGCAATTACCGGTGGCATCCGTTGAATAGCCTTCGTAGACAAGACTGCCTTCCTCTACATTCATTGTGTTGTCGCTCGTTCCGGCTCCATACTTTACCCATCTGCCTTGTTGGTACAGGTCTCCTGTGGTAAAGCTGTCGAAGTCTTCAGTGAAATATCTCTGTGCAGAGGCTGTTGTCGGTATCAGCCAACATGCAGCTGCCAATGCCATGCCGACAAAAGACTTCTTGTTAGGTAATATCTTTCTCATGTTTGTTCTCGTTTTAAATGTTCTTGTAAAAAAGCGGAAAATCCTTTACTTTATTATATTTAATGAAGTGAAGGATTTTCTGCCTGTTCCCAATAGAATACTATTTCGTAATCTTCATGCTCTTTGTCTTGCCTTGAGCATCCTTTGTGGTAATGATGTACATGCCAGGAGCAAGATTTGCGCTGTCGTACTTCTCACCATTTACGGTCTGAACCAGTTTACCGTCGATGCTGTGGATAGTGGTAGAGGTAGCCTTAGAGAGGTCTTCGTTAACGGTGCTGATACCTGCTCCGTTGTCGAAAGTGCCGTTGTCGAAAATACGTGCGCCCTTCAACATAGTACCATCTACGTCGTCTTCACCTTGATATACTACATACGAGCAGTCGTCACCTTTCACGAAGCTCACGCTGGTAATATATCCCTCTTCCATAATCCGCTGCTTCCATACGAATTCGCCATCCTTGTTGATGCGGGCAACATACAGATATTCCAATGCCCATGCCTGTCTGTCAGAGTAGCAAATCAACCATTCACCGTCTCCTACAGGCTCAACACCGTAATTGTTGTAAGCCCAACCGGCATAGTCCTCGCCTTTAGTCTCTAATGTTTTTCCATTATCACCGAACAGACGGTCGCCTTCCTCGTTGAATTTCTGTATTTTGAATGAAAAATTGCCGTCGCCGTCTTTTTCGGGGAAGGTTACGAGTACGGTGTTGTTTTTTGTGTCAACAGCCTGTTTTGGATAGTTGATGTCTATATTCTCGTCTGCCAGAGCGTCCATAGCGTCAAGTCCGAATGTGGGGTCTCCGTCAGCAGAGACGTGCTGTGTGCAGATAGTATGTCCGAACATTCCAACCTCTCTTGTCCATGTAGCGTATGCTCCGCCCTTGCCGTCAGGGTTGATTCTGTATGGATGAAGGTCGTGACCACCAGAATTTGTTGATGCTATAGTAGAAGGCTCGCTCCATACATTCTTTCCTTCGCGGTTATATCTCTGAACTTCCGTTCCGTTGGAACCGCTGCCGATTGACAGGAAGTCGCCGTCGATACTTGGGATAATCTGTCCGAAGATAGGGAGAGAGTTCTCGAAGACGAGAGTTCCATCAGCCGTTACACGGTTGAAATAATTCACATCGTCGTATGAAGCTGTCTTATCTTGAATCCATACGTCATCTCCTATTACGAATGTATCTGTGACAGGAGAGTTGATTCTGTCAGTAAGAGCCAGTCCGTCGAGTCCCCATACGAAGTTCTGCTCCTGGTCGATCTTATACCATACAGGGGTAAATGTGTTGTATCTTTCAAGGTCTTCCGCTTCTTCTGATCTTGAGTCGGCATTGCTTATGATGGCGCAACCGTCAGAGGTGGCAACGAGAGAGTAGTCACTGTTCCATGACGGACTCCTATGTTCAGAAACGGCAAGTCCGTTTACTCCGAATAAGGCGTTACCGTCTTTGTCAAGGAGCTGTAGATGTGGGAAGGAATAGCAAAGAGCTTTGCCGGACGTTTCTGCTGTTCTCCATGCCAGATACATCTTGCCGTCTTTTGTCAATGCTACTTTAGGTTGAATCTGTCCTGTTTCAGTTCCAGACAGGACAACAGGGTTGTTGTCAACGTTCCACTGTGCGCTTGCTGTCAATGTAGCAGCTATTGCTGCAGAAATCAATGTAAATCTTTTCATAAGCGTCTTTATTTAAAGTTTATATAATTGTTTTTAATTCCTTCTTTATATGTCTTTTGCAATTTGTTTTCGTAGCGTTTTGTACGATAACATTTTGCTGTTTTCTGTTGGCAAAAGTAGTAATATTTGTTATACGACAATCGATAAAATGGAGTATTTATGTTACATTTCATGAATTGTTATAGAAATAATTCCTGTTTTCTGTGTTTTGTTATCTTTTGCACGTCTTTTGTTACACATTGTTGTTGTAGTATGTTGAATTAAAACAATCTGTTGTTGTTGTTTGTGCGTATTATTTATAAAATAAGGTGATATAGCCTTTTCCTACATCGTTTTTCGTTTCCTCCTTTATAAGTGCGTTTTCTATAAAAACAGCCGATTTCATCGTTGCATCTTGTGCTTTATGGTTTAAATTCTTTATATTTGCACCATGTTTAGCTGCACTCGGCAAATTGAGAGTAAAATTCTCTTTGCATAGAAAATAAAAGAAACATGAGACTATTATTACTTTGCACTTTACTGTTATTAAATATACAGGTACATGCAGTCCAGGCGAAGTCGGAGGCGACGACATGCATGTACAAGGCTCTTGAGCAATTCCAAAACAACAACTTCCCCGAGGCGATGAAGCTGTTCACCCGTAGCGTGGAACTTGCCGACAGTCTTGGCGATGAACATGCATGGCTTGTCAGTATTGGCTATATAAGCAATGTGTATTTCAATGCCGGCGATTACGGACGCTGTTTCTATTATCAGTGCAAAGGTTATGAAGTGGCGAAGAAGCATAAAGACCTTTATATACAGAAGAAATATCTCTCGAATATGGTTGCCGCATGCAGCAAGGGAGGACGTGTGGAATTAGCTAAGAAATATATAAAGCTTTTGCAGAAACTCGTTGATGAGAAAAATGATGACAACAGCAGTTATTATCTTCTCTACGATTATGCCCGGATATATACAGCCGAAAGAAGATACGATGATGCGATAAAGAAGCATCTTGAAACCCTTGATTATGCAAAGGAAAGGAAGATGAATGAGAATATGATACTTTTCCAGTATTATGAGATTGGCAACCTGTATCTTCTGAAAGGGAATTATGCACAGGCTATAGAGTATGGCAGAAAATGCCTGAAGCCTAATGTGGGGAAGGGAGACAGGGATTTCATCACGAGCGTATACAAGCTCCTTGCCGATGCCTACATGATGTCGGGAAACAAGGAACTTGGCGATTATTACAACAATGAATATTTCGTGATGCAGGACTCTGTCTTCAACCGTAGCCGCCTTTATTCTGCCGGTAATGCCCTGATGGAATATGAGAACCGCAAGACGGACAAGCAGATTAATACGCTGAATGGCACAATCTCAAGGCAATCTATAACATTGGTGGTATTCAGTGGTCTTTTGCTTGCTCTGGTAATAGTCCTGATATTGTTGTTCCGTAACAACCGGAGGTTGGATTATGCCTACCGTGCGCTTATCCGCAAAGGCATCGAGATGGGGAAGCAGGAGATGCAGACGAAGAAACTTCTTGAGGAGTCAATACAAAAGAATCCTGTAAACGAGAGTGCGCCAGACGAGATTCCTGTAGAAGACATTAAGAAAGAAAGCACAGACGACGCGAAACCGGATGGCAATGAAAAGGAGCAGGGCATTGGTGGAATCGTTATGAGTGAGAAGAACAAGAAGCGCTTGCTGAACAGCATTATCGAGGTGATGAATGATGCGAAGTATATCTCGAATCCTGATTTCAGTCTTAATGCTCTTGCTGAGTCTGTCGACTCAAACACTCGTTACGTGTCGTGGGTGATAAATGACTCTTACGGGAAGAACTTCAAGACTCTGCTCAATGAGTGCAGAATAAAAGAGGCATGCCGTTGTATGCTTGACACGGAGCATTATGGCAACGTCACGATGCAGGCCATTTATGAAGAGGTGGGATATACTAATAATGTCAGCTTCATAAGGGCTTTCAAGAAGGTGAACGGTATGACACCGTCAGAATACCAACGACAATATCACAAGGAGAAGTCTTCACAGGATGATGAAGACTGATCTCCTTTGACTTGTTTCCTTAAAAACTTCTCAGCCAAGCTTTCAGTTCGAGTTCCATCTCGTTGTGGAACTTGAAGCTGTCGCGTATTCCGAAGCCGTGTCCGCCGGAAGGATAGACATGGAGGGAGGCGGGAACGTCGTGGCGGTATAGCTCAGTGTAGTAGTTCACTCCGTTTGCCGGCAACACAACATGGTCGTCATCGCAGAGGGCGATGAAGGCACGTGGCGTGGCTCTTGACACCTGTGCGTCGTTGCTGTATAGCTTCTCATCCTTTTTCTTTGCATCCTTTCCGAGGAAATTGTCGTGGCTGCCCTTGTGGGTAATGTCGGGTAGCATGGTGATGACGGGGTAGAAGAGAATCTGGAAGTCGGGCTTTGTGTCACCTTTTGAATGGGTGGCAATGGTGGAAGCAAGATGTCCTCCAGCCGAAGAACCCATTATTCCAACCTGGTCAGCCTTTATGTTCCATGCGTTGGCATTCCGCCTTACGAGCTTCATTGCCTCTTCTGCGTCGGCAATAGGCACGTCGCAGTTGCCGTGTGGCATGCGGTATTTCAATACTATGGCAGCAATTCCCATGTTGTTGAAGAATGGTGCCCAGTCGTAACCCTCGTGGTTCATGGCAAGATGCTGGTAGCCGCCGCCGGGACAGATGACCACAGCTCTGCCCGTAGCCTCCTCCTTACGGGGCAGAAACACCTTTACTGTGGCGGTGTCGGCAACGTCACCGTTGTCGTTTGGAGCACCGTTCTGCCATAGGTTAACAACGAAAGGCTTCTGTGCACTTGCTGAAACGGCAAGAGCAAGAAGGAGAGAGAATGTCAGAAGAATCTTCTTTGTAAAATTCATTTCAGTATAATTATTTGTTTACGTTCAGTATATCTTATGCAATATTCGTAAAAAAAATCGGAATATGCAAGTCTATTGTCCATTATCGGGTAATATTCTTCCGGTTAGTGATGTTTTAGATGGTATTACGATGCAGAGGGAAATATTTTCGTAATAAAAGTTTTATTTTATTGCGAACACCATAGAAGTTTGCAAGTTTTTTTGTAATATTGCAGTCTGAATCAATTATATGGTTTTATGCACATATTAGAAAAGTTCTGTTATTGTCCGAAATGCGGAAGTTCGCATTTCGTGGAGTCAAGTGAGAAGAGTAAGAAATGTGAGAATTGTGGATTTGAGTATTTCCTTAATCCTTCGTCGGCAGTTGCCGCTTTTATCTTTAATGGCAAGGGTGAGTTGCTTGTAGAGAAGAGAAAGAAGGAGCCGGCAAAGGGAATGTTTGACTTGCCTGGCGGCTTTGTAGATGTAAGGGAGACGGCAGAAGAGGGCATAAAGAGAGAGGTGAAGGAGGAGACGATGCTGAATGTGGTGTCTTCGAAGTATCTCTTCAGCCAGCCGAATATATATAGATATTCTGATTTTGACGTGCATACGCTCGACATGTTTTACCTTTGCGAGGTGGACAACGAGCAGGAGATGAAGGCTGCTGATGATGCGGCGGAGTGTACTTGGGTGAAGCTTGAGGACATTCATATTGAACAGTTTGGCTTGCGTTCCGTGAGACAGGCGCTGCACATCTTTCTTGCCATGATGAACAAGTAAGACTTTATTTTATAAATCAAGTGAGGCTTTGCAATGGTCTTATACAAGAAAGGGGAGGGGACAGATGTTTGTTTCCCTCCCTCTTTTGTGTACGATTTGGAGGAAGCGTCAGAGAAGGACAATTTGTAATCTTTTAGAAATTCGGTAACTTTCTCATAGAAATTCGGTAACTTTTCATGAGAAATTGCGTAACTTTTGATTTTTGCTTGTTTTTTAGTAACCGCAGAATATGATCCGTTTAGAGAAGGAAAACAAAAAATCCCGGTGCTTGGACTGCATCGGGATTTTCTGTCAATATATCCGGAAAGAAGTGCCGGATTAGTGAATGTTGTCTTCAATAAGGTTCTCGCCCGTCATGTCGGCAGGCTGCTCCAGTCCCATGATGTGGAGGATGGAAGGAGCCACGTCAGCAAGACGTCCGTCCTTTACGGTAGCTGAGTTGTTGTCCGTTACGTAAACGAAAGGTACTGGGTTCAGAGAGTGGGCAGTGTTAGGAGTGCCGTCCGGGTTGATGGCATTGTCGGCATTACCGTGGTCGGCAATGATGATAGCCTCGTAGTCGTTTGCCTTTGCTGCCTCGATAACGTCCTTCACGCAGTTGTCAACGGCATGCACAGCCTTTGCGATGGCGTTGTATACGCCAGTGTGGCCTACCATGTCGCCGTTGGCGAAGTTTACAACGATGAAGTCATACTCCTGAGTGTTGATGGCACCCACGAGCTTGTCCTTAACCTCGTATGCGCTCATCTCTGGTTTCAAGTCATAGGTGGCAACCTTAGGGGAAGGCACGAGGATACGGTCTTCACCCTCGTATGGAGTCTCGCGTCCGCCGTTGAAGAAGAAAGTGACATGGGCATACTTCTCTGTCTCGGCAGTGTGGAGCTGCTTTTTGCCCTGCTTGCTGAGATATTCTCCGAGAGTGTCCTGCACGTTCTCTTTCGGGAAGAGGATGTTTACGCCCTTGAAAGAAGCGTCGTATGGGGTCATGCAGAAATACTGCAAGTTCTTTATCGTGTGCATTCCTTCCTCCGGCATGTCCTGCTGTGTGAGCACCTGTGTGAGCTCTTTGGCGCGGTCGTTGCGGTAGTTGATGAAGATGACAACGTCGCCCTCCTGTATAGTGCCGTCAACATTGGCGTTGCAGATAGGCTTTACGAACTCGTCGGTAACATCGGCAGCATAGCTCTCCTCCATGGCCTTCACCATGTCGGTGGCTTTTGTTCCCTTACCCTCAACGAGCAGGTCGTAAGCTTCCTTCACGCGGTTCCAGCGCTTGTCGCGGTCCATGGCATAGAAGCGTCCGATGATGCTTGCTATGTGCGCACCGTTTGCCTCGCAGTGGGCAGTAAGGTCTTTGATGAAGCCCATGCCGCTTTTAGGGTCGGTGTCGCGACCGTCCATGAAGCAGTGTACGAAGGTGTTCTCCAGACCATACTCTTTTGAAATCTCGATGAACTTATATAGGTGGTCGAGAGAGGAGTGTACGCCGCCAGTAGAGGTGAGTCCCATCAGATGTAGGCGCTTGCCTGTCTCTTTTGCGTATGAGAATGCCTTTACCACTTCCGGGTTCTTCAGAATAGAGCCGTCAGCGCAGGCACGGTTAATCTTTACGAGGTCCTGGTATACGATGCGTCCGGCACCGATATTGAGGTGGCCTACCTCAGAGTTTCCCATCTGTCCTTCCGGCAGACCAACGTCTTCGCCGCAAGCCATGAGCTGTGAGTGTGCGCTCACTGCTGTAAGATAGTCGAGATAAGGAGTTGGGGTGTTGTAGATTACATCACCCTTACCATGTTTGCCGATACCCCATCCGTCGAGTATCATCAATAAAGCTTTCTTTGCCATGATAAAAATCTTGTGTTATATTCTATATATGTTTAAATCCCTAAAAAACGGAGTAATAAAAAACTAATACATTCTGAGTGCAAATTTACAATATTCTCTCCGATTCACCAAATTCGGCGGACTATATCCTTGATTCTTTAAGCTTTATATGATTTTGAACAAAAAAAGTGTTCCGAAAAACGGATATATTGGAATTTGTTGTTATATTTGCACGTAGAAAATCTATTAATATTTTATATTAAAAAAACTAACAAAAAACGAAAGCTTATGAAGCGCCTATTATTATTTTGCGTATTTTGCGTATTCGCATTTGTGGCTAATGCCCAGGTAAGAACATTCTATTACAAGGATAGTGGCTATTGGGTGAAACTTGACTTGACAAAGAAGGTATTCATCCTTGACGGCTGTGCCTCTGAGCCGTTGAGAGTCCTAAACTACAAGAAGACCGGCAACAAGGAGAGTTTTACTACTACTGACGATGGTCTGACCACTCACTATGAGTTTGTGAAGAAGTCGGATACAGACTATACTTACTACTATTGGACGACTCCATCCGAGTCGAAAGAAAAGGCAGTAATTGAGGTGACGACAAAACCCGTAACCATCAAGGACGAGCTTGAGGAAGACAAACCTGCAGAAACGGTTGCCGAGAAGAATCCCATCAAATCTGTCAGCGACGGAGTGAAAGGACTGTTCAATAAGGGTAAGGGCCTCTTTAAGAAGGACAAGAGCAAGGGCAGTTCCAATGCCGGCAAGAGCATCAAGGCTCCAAAGAATGCGCCTGTAGATGATGGTAGTATGCCAGAGAAATAAATTTATGACTTTATCATGATATAAGCTCCCGTTGCGTTTAATATGTAGCGGGAGTTTTGGGTTGGTTATATTTGTTCTTTGTTTGCTTTGTGGATACCTTTACCACTTGGTGGCAATGAATGAATAGGAATATGTAATAAACAACGCAAGATAATGTGCTTTTACTGGAAAATGCACATTATCTTGCGTTGTTTATGTGGTCGCTTTTATAAGTTCAGTTTCTCTGTATTTGCATGATGTGGGGTAAGCGTGTAGCGGTGTTTGTCAGAACATCTTGCTCACTCTCTTTATGCCTTCAACGAGAGTGTCTATCTCTTCGGTCGTATTGTAGAGGGCGAAGGAAGCACGTACCGTACCCTGTATGCCGAGACGGATCATCAGCGGTTGGGCGCAGTGGTGACCTGTTCTTACGGCAATGCCCAGACGGTCGAGTAATGTGCCCATGTCGAGATGATGGATGTTGCCGACGAGGAAAGAAACTACAGCATCCTTCTCTTCTGCTTCTCCGAATATTCTCATGCCTTCAATCTCCTTCATACGCTTCATGGCATAATCCGTAAGCATCTTCTCATGTGCATGTATGTTGTCCATGCCAAGACTCTGCATGTATTTTATGGCAGTGGCAAGACCGTGTGTGGCTACATAGTCGGGAGTGCCGGCTTCAAACTTGAAGGGAAGCTTCTCGAAGGTAGTCTTTTCAAAGCTTACGCTATCTATCATCTCGCCTCCTCCCTGATACGGTGGCATACGGTCGAGCCAGTCTTCCTTTCCGTAGAGCACTCCTACGCCGGTAGGACCATACATCTTGTGTCCGCTGAAGGCAAGGAAGTCGCAGTCGAGGTCCTGCACGTCAACGCTGAAGTGTGGTGTACTCTGTGCTCCGTCAAGCATGAAAGGCACTCCGTGTTCATGTGCAATGCGTATCATTTCCTTCACGGGGTTGATGGTGCCGAGCACGTTGCTTACGTGTGCTACGCTTACTATCTTTGTCTTTTCCGTGAAGAGCTTTTCGTATTCGTCCATCAGGATCTCTCCCTTTTCGTTTATCGGTATGACCTTAAGACAGATGCCTTTCTTTGTAGCCTGTAGTTGCCATGGTACGATGTTGGAGTGGTGCTCCATGGTGGAGACAATGACTTCGTCGCCTTCTTTCATGAACTCATCGCAGAATGATGAGACGACGAGGTTAAGGGCCTCTGTTGTGCCACGTGTGAAGATTACTTCGCTTGTGGACTTGGCATTGATGAAAGCTCTCACTGTTTCGCGTGCTGCTTCGTGTAGGTCTGTTGCCTGCTGCGAGAGATAATGTACGCCGCGGTGTACGTTGGCATTTACGTTTAGATATTCTTCACGCATGGCATCGAGCACACAGAGTGGTTTCTGTGTGGTGGCGGCGTTGTCGAGGTATATGAGCGGCTTGCCGTAAACCTCGCGGCTCAGTATGGGGAAGTCCTGGCGGACCTTGTTTATATCGTACATTGGCTTTTTTGTTTTGTACAAATGGGAGTTTCTTGTTGTTATGGGGCGTTGGGGATACTGTACAGGTCGGTTTACTTGCACAGCTTGCATCCCTCACACTTGCTCAGCTCTCCGCGGAACCTCTTCTCCACGAGGTAGTGCAGGCGGTCGCGCAGCGGCTCCAGCTGCATCTTGTCAATTACTTCGTTTATGAAGGCGAACTCCAGCAGCAGTTTTGCCTCTTTGAGGCTTATTCCTCGTTGCTGCATGTAGAAGAGGGCAGCATCGTTGAGTTGTCCCACGGTGCTGCCGTGTGCGCATTTTACGTCGTCGGCATATATTTCGAGCATTGGCTGTGTGAACATTCGTGCTGTCTTGGTGGCACAGAGGTTCTGATTGGTCTCCTGCGAGGTGGTCTTCTGTGCTCCGTGGCGCACCAGCACTTTTCCGGCGAAGGCTCCTACCGCATCGTCATCAAGCACATATTTGTAGAGCTCGTTGCTCTGGCAGTGTCCTACTTTGTGGTCTATGAGAGTGTTGTTGTCCACATGCTGGTTCTTGTCGGCGATGACGCATCCGCAGAGGTTGCATTCTGCTCCTTCTCCTTCGAAGACGAGGTCTGTACGGTTGCGTGTCGTTCCGTTGTGAAGTGTTATGACGTTATGGTTTACTCTGCTGTTAGCCTGCTGGCTGATGAAGACGTTGCTTACCCTCACGTTCTTTGCATGTGTCTCTTCGAGGCAGTACAGGTCGAGCGAAGCGTTGTCGCCGACATAGGCTTCGATGACCTGTGTGGCAAGGAAATTTCTGTCATCAGCGGCATGATCGCAGAACAGCAGTTTTATCTCTGCTCTTTCTTCAGCAACAATAAGTACGCGACGGTTTACCATCAGGTCCACGTCGGAACGCAGTATGTTGATTATCTGTATGGCTTTGTCGATGACCACGCCTTTCGGTACGTATATGAACAGTCCGTCTTGTGCGAGCATCGTGTTGAGTGCCGTAATGCCGTCCTCATTGCTCTTGGCGATCTTTCCGTAATATTTAGCCACAAGCTCCGGTTGCTCGGTTGCAACCTTGTTCAGAGAGTCTACGATCACTCCTTCGGGCAGCTCTTTCTTGGGCAGTACCTTGTTGTGGAAACTGTCGTTTATCACGAAGTAGAGCGATGTGCTCAGGTTTGGCACGTCGCAGCGGAAGGCTTCGTATGGGTCTACGGGAATGTCCAGTCGGTTGATGTTCAGTCCGTAGTTCGGCTTGAAGAGAGCCGGGATGTCGGTATATTTGTATCTCTCCACTTTCTTTGTGGGGAATCCGAGGCGCTTGAAGTCTTCGAAGGCGGCATCTCTGCAGCTGTTCATAACGTCATTGGCGTGCCCCTTTATCATTTCCCTGCATTGTTCGTAGAGTTCTATATATTGTTTTTCGCTTTGCATCTTCTTAGTGTTTACAATTATGGGTTAATGGCTGATTGGCAATAAGATATGTATCAGACACTAATCCTCTTTGTCGACTTCGGCCTTTATCCAGTCGTAGCCTCGCTGTTCTATTTCCTTGGCGAGTTCCGGTCCTTCGGTCTTCACGATTCTTCCTTTGTAGAGCACGTGCACTACACTTGGTTTTATCATGTCGAGCAGTCGCTCATAGTGTGTTATGACGATGGTGGATTTCTCTGGAGTGTGCATCTTGTTCACTCCCTCTGCCACGATGCGCATGGCATCGACGTCGAGTCCGGAGTCTGTCTCGTCGAGGATGCTCAGTTTAGGGTCGAGCATTGCCATCTGGAAAATCTCGTTGCGCTTTTTCTCTCCTCCGCTGAATCCTTCATTTACGGAGCGGTTTGAGAGCTTGCTGTCGAGTTCAACCACTTTCCTCTTCTCTCTCATCAGCTTTAGGAAGTCGCCGGCAGAGAGCGGCTCTTTGCCCTCATATTTGCGCTTTTCGTTTATTGCTGCGCGCATGAAGTTTGTCATTGATACGCCTGGTATTTCCACAGGGTACTGGAATGAGAGAAAGAGTCCTTCATGTGCTCTGTCTTCGGGAGCCATTTCAAGAAGGTTCTTGCCGTTGAAGTATACTTCGCCTTCTGTTACTTCATATAGTGGGTTGCCCACGAGCACTGCGCTCAGTGTGCTTTTTCCGGAGCCGTTAGGTCCCATGATGGCATGTGTCTCTCCGTCTTTTACGGTGAGGTTTATGCCTTTCAGTATTTCTCTGTCGCCGATTTTGGCGTGTAGGTTTCTTATTTCTAACATGATGTTTGGATTTTTTCTTTTAGAGTGATGGGAGAACTGTGTCTCTGAGAGTCCGTGTAGAACGGTGATTTTATCCCACGGTGCCTTCCAGCGACACGCTGAGCAGCTTCTGTGCTTCTACGGCGAACTCCATCGGTAGCTTGTTCAATACCTCTTTGGCATAGCCGTTCACGATGAGGCCGACGGCCTGTTCTGTGGGTATGCCTCGCTGGTTGCAGTAGAAGAGCTGCTCTTCGCTAATCTTGCTTGTTGTGGCTTCATGCTCCACTACGGCGGTGTTGTTGTGGATGTCCATATACGGGAATGTGTGTGCTCCGCAGTCGCTGCCGAGCAGCAGGGAGTCGCACGAAGAGTAGTTGCGTGCGTTGTCGGCATTTGCCGTTGCGCGCACCAGTCCGCGGTATGAGTTCTGGCTGTGTCCGGCAGATATACCCTTTGATATGATGGTGCTCTTGGTGTTCTTGCCTATGTGTATCATCTTGGTACCGGTGTCTGCCTCCTGGTAGTTGTTTGTCACGGCAACGCTGTAGAACTCTGCCACGGAGTTGTCGCCACGCAGCACACATGATGGGTATTTCCATGTTATGGCAGAACCTGTCTCCACCTGTGTCCATGACAGTTTTGAGTTAACGCCGCGCAGGTCTCCGCGCTTTGTCACGAGGTTCAGCACTCCTCCCTTGCCGTTTTCGTCGCCAGGATACCAGTTCTGCACGGTGGAATATTTCACCTCTGCATTGTCTTTCACTATGATTTCAACTATGGCGGCGTGCAGCTGGTTCTCGTCACGCATTGGTGCTGTGCAGCCTTCGAGGTAGGAAACGTACGAGTCGTCTTCTGCTACGATGAGTGTTCGCTCAAACTGTCCTGTGTTTCTTGCGTTGATACGGAAGTATGAGCTTAGCTCCATAGGACAACGTACTCCTTTGGGGATGTATACGAAGGAGCCGTCGCTGAATACGGCGCTGTTCAGTGCCGCGAAGAAGTTGTCACGGTATGGTACTACGCTTCCCAAGTATTCCTTTACCAGATCGGGATGCTCCTTTACGGCTTCTCCTATTGACGAGAAGATGACTCCCTTCTCGGCGAGCTTTTCCTTGAATGTGGTCTTTACGGAGACGGAATCCATGATGGCGTCCACTGCTGTTCCGCTCAATGCAAGTCTTTCTTCGAGCGGTATGCCCAGCTTGTCGAAGGTTTTCATCAGCTCTGGGTCAATCTCCTTGTTCTCAGGCTTTTTTGCCAGAGGGTCGGCATAGTATGAAATTGCCTGGTAGTCGATTTCGGGCACGTGTACGTGTCCCCACTTCGGTTCCTGCAGCGTTTTCCAGTAGTTGAACGCCGTAAGACGGAAGTCGAGTAGCCACTGTGGTTCTCCTTTTTTCTTGGAGATCAGTCGGATGATGCTTTCGTCAAGACCTTTCTCTATGATGTCCGTATGTACGTCGGTGGTGAAGCCGAACTCGTATTTCTGTTCCGCCACCTGCTTTACGAACTCATTGTTTTTATCTTTAATTTCCATTTTCCTGTTGTTTCGAAACGAGGCTCACGCCTCCTGTTTGTATTGTGGCTACCTTCGTGTGGCACCACTTGTCATGACCTAAAATATATATATATAAATTGTGGATGCAAAGTTACGAAATAATGAGTGATAAAAGTTATATTTAAAGAATTTTTTATATGCCAAAAACCCCACAACTCTTTGTCCGAGCTGTGGGGCATGTTCTTATCTTAGTCTGAGGCGCTACTATAGGGCTCCGTCAGACCTGTTGTTCTGTTAGTCCAGATGGTCGAGAGAGTCGTTGAAGTCTTTCGGCTCACGCTCTGTCATCGGATCGTGGAACTCGTTTGTCTGCTCGCTGCTGCGATGCTCAAAGCGGCGCTGCTCACCGTTGTTGAAGCGTTCTCCGCGCTCAGGACGTGGACGGCGTTCTCCGCGCTCAGGACGTGGACGGCGTTCTCCGCGTTCAGGGCGTGGACGGCGCTCGCGCTCTACGTATCCTTCCGGTTTCGGTATGAGTACGCGGTGTGAGAGCTTGTATTTGCCAGTCTTAGGGTCAATCTCAAGCAGTTTCACCTTTATCTTGTCGCCTTCCTTGAGTCCGGCTTCTTCTACGGTCTCCAGGCGCTTCCAGTCGATTTCCGAGATGTGGAGCAGTCCATCTTTGCCTGGCATGATTTCCACGAAGCATCCGTAAGGCATGATGGAGCGTACTGTTCCTTCGTATACCTCGCCTACTTCCGGTATGGCAACGATGGCGCGAATCTTGGAGATAGCCTTGTCGATGCTTTCCTTGTTAGGTGCGCTTACTTGAACCTTGCCCTTGCCGTCGGTTTCGTCGATGGTTACTGTCGCTCCCGACTCTTCCTGAATCTGCTGTATGATCTTTCCGCCCGGACCGATTACGGCTCCTATGAATTCCTTAGGAATGTCGAAAGCCTCGATGCGTGGCACCTGTGGCTTCAGTTCTGCACGTGGCTCTGCTATGGTGTCAGTCAACTTGCCGAGGATGTACTCGCGGCCTTCCTTTGCCTGCATGAGTGCTTTTTCGAGGATTTCGAAGCTCAGTCCGTCACACTTGATGTCCATCTGTGTGGCTGTGAGTCCGTCCTTTGTACCGGTGGTCTTGAAGTCCATGTCGCCTAAGTGGTCCTCATCGCCGAGGATGTCGCTCAATACGGCGTATTTGTCTTCTCCAGGGTTCTTGATGAGACCCATTGCGATGCCTGATACAGGCTTCTTCATTGGCACTCCGGCATCCATCAGCGCCAGTGTTCCGGCACATACGGTTGCCATTGATGAGGAACCGTTGGACTCGAGAATCTGTGATACGAGGCGTACTGTGTAAGGGTAGTCTGCAGGAATCTGTCCCTTCAATGCACGCCATGCCAAATGGCCGTGACCAATTTCGCGGCGTCCCACACCACGTTGTGCCTTAGCCTCGCCTGTACAGAATGGAGGGAAGTTGTAGTGCAGCAGGAAGCGCATGTAGCTCTTGTCGAGCACATCGTCTACCATCTTCTCATCGAGCTTTGTTCCGAGCGTACAGGTTGTCAGCGACTGTGTCTCTCCACGTGTGAAGATTGAACTTCCGTGAGGCATTGGCAGTGGTGAAACTTCGCACCATATTGGACGTATCTCGTTAGTCTTGCGGCCGTCGAGACGTATTCCCTCGTCGAGGATACAACGACGCATTGCGTCGCGCATCACATCGTGGTAGTACTTGTCCATCAGGGCTGCCTTCTCTTCAAGCTCCTCCTCGGTGAGGTCGGTGTGTGCGGCGTTGTAAGCCTCTTGGAAATCAGAGAGAATCTTGTCGAAAGCATCTTGGCGAGCCTGTTTATCGAGAGCCTCTTTCACTACCTCGTATGCTTTTGGATAAAGCTCGTCGTTGATTTGCTTGCGCAGGTCCTCATCGTTCACTTCGTGGCAGTATTCGCGCTTCACGTCGGTGCCAAGCTCTTTCGATAGTTCTGTTTGCAGCTCGCACATAGGGCGGATAGCCTCCTGCGCTGCCTTGAGTGCTCCGAGCAGGTCCTGCTCTGAAACCTCTTTCATCTCTCCCTCAACCATCATGATGTTTTCGGCTGATGCTCCTACCATGAGGTCCATGTCAGCTTCTTTCATCTGCTCGAAGGTAGGGTTGATTACGTATTCTCCGTTGATGCGTGCCACGCGTACTTCAGAAATCGGGCACTCGAAAGGAATATCTGAACATGCCAGTGCGCATGATGCAGCAAATCCTGCCAGTGCATCAGGCTGGTCTACTCCGTCGGCAGAGAAGAGGATGATGTTCACATACACCTCAGCGTGGAAGTCTGCAGGGAACAGAGGGCGCAGTGCGCGGTCAACCAGTCGGCATGTAAGAATCTCATTGTCGCTTGCTTTGCCTTCGCGCTTTGTGAATCCGCCTGGAAATCTTCCGGCAGCGGCATACTGTTCTCTGTACTCAACCTGCAAAGGCATGAAATCTGTTCCGGGAACTGCATCTTTTGCGGCACAAACGGTGGCGAGCAAAACGGTGTTGCCCATACGGAGCACACAAGAGCCGTCAGCCTGTTTTGCCACTTTCCCGGTTTCAATGCTGATGGTTCTGCCATCAGGCAATTGAACTGTTTTCGTAATTACGTTCATCTAAAAAACTTATTGTTTTAACAACATCTGTTATGTATATATGTCTCTGTAATGTCTATATATACGAATAAAAATCGCACAAAGATAGTTATTTACTTATAAACAAAAGAGAAAACCACATTTTATTTTTCTTTTTTTATGATTTTTCCGCTGCATAGAGGTGTCTGTCGCCTGATATTGAGCTTCTTGAGAGTGGTTATCGATGGCTCTTGTGGGGTGGTATAGTTCTTTTTTTGCTTGCTTGGCTTTGTCTTTTGTATGGGTAATGCAATATAATCCAGGTCTTGTTTAGAATATATTGTTGAACCAAAACTTATCTTATGCAAAGGTGCAAAATGACATTGAAACGTATAAGTCTATTGTTGAATTCGGAAAATATCTGCCGTAAACATATTCGCTGTAGAGTATTTCCTGTCTTGGCTATCTCAAATCTCAGTTTTTTATACAGACTTATTTGGAAAAGACATTACCACCTAAATTGACGAAGAGCATAAAAAACCGTGACGGAATGCCACGGTTCTTTATCTTGGAAAAAATTGTTGTTTTTGTTTCAGCTGTCTTATAGCTTTTGCTTGACCTCTATCTCTGTGAAGGTTTCGATAACGTCGCCTACCTGGATGTCGTTGAAGTTGACGAGTGAGATACCGCACTCGAAGTTCACGCCGACTTCCTTGACATCGTCCTTGAAACGTTTCAGGGCGTTGATTTCGCCGGTGTGTACTACGATGCCGTCGCGTACGAGACGTGCCTTGTCGGAGCGGTGTACTTTGCCTTCGGTGACGAAGGCTCCTGCCACGGTGCCGACTTTCGATATTTTGTATACTTCGCGCACTTCGACCTGTCCGGTAATGACTTCCTTGACAACCTTGTCGAGCATTCCTTCCATTGCAGACTTGACGTCTTCGATAGCGTCATAGATGATGGAGTAGGTGTTGATTTCCACACCTTCCTGGTCGGCAAGCTTGCGTGCCGCTGTTGAAGGACGAACCTGGAATCCTACGATGAGTGCGTCGGAAGCGTCGGCGAGGGTTACATCGCTCTCTGAAATCTGTCCCACGGCTTTGTAGATGACGTTGACTTTGATCTTTTCTGTCGAGAGCTTGATGAATGAGTCGCTGAGTGCCTCGATACTTCCATCGGTGTCTCCCTTGACGATGATGTTGAGTTCCTTGAATGAACCGAGGGCGATACGATGACTGATATCGCTGAGGGTCAGACGCTTCTGTGTTCTGAGTCCCTGCTCGCGCTGCAGTTGCAGTCGCTTGTTGGCAATGTCGCGCGCCTCCTGCTCGGTGTCGAGTACGTGGAAGGCGTCGCCAGCTGTAGGCGCTCCGTTAAGTCCGAGTATTGTTGCCGGTTCTGACGGCTTTGCCTCTTCGATGCGCTGGTTACGCTCGTTGAACATGGCCTTGATGCGGCCGTAGCTTGTTCCGGCGATGAGGTTGTCGCCTACGCGCAGGGTTCCGTTACTTACGAGCACGGTGGATACGTATCCGCGTCCCTTGTCGAGCGACGACTCTATGACGCTTCCCGTTGCTTTGCGGTTAGGGTTGGCCTTGAGCTCGAGCATGTCTGCTTCGAGGAGTACTTTTTCCAGCAGGTCGTCTACTCCGATTCCCTTCTTTGCGCTTATCTCCTGGCACTGGTACTTGCCGCCCCACTCCTCCACGAGGAGGTTCATGTTGGCAAGATCTTCACGTATCTTGTCGGGGTTTGCTCCCGGCTTGTCTATCTTGTTTATTGCGAACACCATCGGAACGTTGGCTGCCTGTGCGTGTGCTATGGCCTCTCGTGTGGTAGGCATGACACTGTCGTCGGCCGCCACGATGATGATTGCTATGTCGGTAACCTGTGCACCACGGGCACGCATGGCTGTGAAGGCTTCGTGTCCTGGGGTGTCGAGGAATGTGATGTGTCTGCCGTTCTGCAGTGTCACGTTGTATGCTCCGATGTGCTGTGTGATGCCTCCTGCTTCTCCGGCGATGACGTTTGTGTTGCGTATGTGGTCAAGCAGTGAGGTCTTGCCGTGGTCTACGTGTCCCATCACGGTTACGATTGGGGCACGTGGCACGAGATCGTTCTCGTCGTCTGGCTCCTCGTTTATTGCTTCAGACACTTCTGCGCTGACGTATTCTGTCTTGAATCCGAATTCTTCTGCCACGAGGTTGATGGTTTCTGCATCGAGGCGCTGGTTGATGGAAACCATTATTCCTACACTCATGCATGTGCCGATGACCTGGTTTACTGATACGTTCATCATGTTTGCCAGTTCGCTTACGGTCACAAACTCTGTGAGCTTAAGTGTCTTGCTCTCTGCCTTTTCTTCGGCGCGCTGCTCCTTCAGGTGTTCCTGCACGGCGTCGCGTTTCTCCTTGCGGTATTTGGCTCCCTTCTTGTTCTGTCCTTTGCTGGTGAGGCGTGCGAGCGTCTCTTTTACCTGGCGTGCTACGTCTTCCTCGCTTACTTCGGCAGGCTTCTGTCCGCCGCGTTTGCGGTTTTTCTTCTTGTTGCTGCCTCCTGCGTTCTTTTGTCCGCCTTGCTGGTTGCCGCTCTGCTGTTTGGCAGCTGCAGCTATGTCAACGCGTTCTTTGTTTATGCGCTGTCTTTTTTTGCGTTCGCCGTTGCCATTGTGGTTCTGCTGTGCTTTCTCTTCGCGTTCCTTGCGGCGTTCCTCTTTTGTCTTTTTCTTTGGACGTGTACTTTGGTTGAGCGCATCGAGGTCTATTTTTCCGAGCACGTTCACTTTTGGAGTGAGTTTCTTCTCACTCTTCAATGTGAACACCTTTGTGTCTTGGCTGACAACTGTGGCTGTCTGCTGTGTCTGTTGCTCCTTTGACTTGCCAGTTTGTATGATATGCGTGTCGTGGGCTGTGTGCTGCTTGTCGTTCTTCTGCTCGTGCTTGCTTTCTGCTGCCTTTGACTGTGGTTCTGCCTTGGGGGTGGCTGCGGTTGGTTTACTTGGCTGCTGTGGAACCGTTGTCTTTTGCTGCGGCGCAGCTGCTTTGTCCTCTTTTTCAGGCAGGCTTACGGCAGAAGCTTTTGCCTTGTTTTCTTCGGGTTTTGAAGCTGAGGCAGCAGATTGTGCCGACGGCTTCTTGCCGATACTGTCGAGGTCTATTTTCCCTAATGGAGTGTATTTCTGTTGCTGGCGCTCTGTCTTTTTTTCGGTGCGCTTTTTCTCCTTAGGCTTTTTCTGTAGCAGCTTTTCTGCCTGTGTGCGTTCTTCCTTGTCTGATTTGTATGCTTCCACGAGGGCTTTATACTGCTCGTCGGTGAGCTTGGAGTTTGGTCCTTCCGGTGCGTTTCCGAGCTCACTTCTTTTTTTCAGGAAATCAACTGCCGTTTGAAGTCCTATGTTTAATTCACTGATTGCTTTGTTTAATCTGATGCTCATACTTGTTTTTTTACCCTTCTTCTTTTCTGTTATTATTCCCGAACGTTACTTTTAAAGGCTTGTTCGGACGTCACATTATGTTTCCCTTTTCTGTTTGTCCGAACTCTGCCTTTGTGTGTGGCGTTTGTCCGAACCGTGCTTTTGCTGCTTATTCGAACTCTGCCCTAAGTACTTCGAGTACGTGGTCGACGGTTTCCTCTTCGAGGTCGGCTTTCTCCACGAGCATTTCGCGCGGGGCGTTAAGCACGGATTTTGCCGTGTCGAGACCTATGCCTTTTATTGCGTCGATGATCCACTGGTCTATTTCATCGGAGAACTCATCGAGATAGATATCCTCGTCTTCCACTCCTTCTTCTACTTCGCGGAATACGTCGATTGTGTATTCTGTCAGCATACTTGCCAACTTGATGTTCATTCCGCCTCGTCCGATGGCGAGCGAAACTTCCTCTGGTTTGAGGTATACTTCTGCCTTGTGGTTCTCTTCGTCAACGTTTATGCTGAGTACTTTTGCCGGACTTAGTGCGCGCTGGATGAAGAGTTTTGTATTTGATGTGTAGTTGATGACGTCGATGTTCTCGTTACAGAGTTCTCTTACGATGCCGTGTACGCGGCTTCCCTTCACTCCGACGCAGGCTCCTACGGGGTCGATGCGCTCGTCGTAGCTCTCAACGGCGATTTTTGCTCTTTCTCCCGGCATGCGTGCTATACGCTGTACGGTGATGAGTCCGTCGTTGATTTCCGGCACTTCCTGTTCGAGCAAGCGCTGTAGGAATACGGGGCTTGTGCGGCTGAGTATGATTTTCGGATTGTTGTTCTCGTTGTCTACGCGCAGTATGACGGCTCTTACGGCTTCGCCCTTGCGGTACTGGTCGCGTGGTATCTGCTCTCCCTTTGGCAGGATGAGCTCGTTGTTCTCGTCGTCCACAAGCAGAACTTCACGTTTCCATACTTGGTATACTTCGGCGCTGATGATCTGTCCTACGCGATCTTTGTATTTGTTGTAGAGGCTGTCGTGCTCAAGTTCCAGCACTTTTGAAGCCAGTGTCTGTCTCAGGTTAAGGATGGCTCGTCTGCCGAACTTGCTGAAGTCCACCTTTTCGCTTACATCTTCACCCACTTCGTAGTCGGGCTGTATCTTGCGTGCTTCAGTAAGGGTTATTTCCTTGTTCTCGTCGTGTTCAACACCGTCGGCTACGACGGTACGGTTTCTGTATATCTCGAAGTCTCCTTTGTCTGGGTTTACGATGACGTCGAAGTTTTCGTCGCTTCCGAATATTTTTGCGATAACGTTGCGGAAGCTTTCCTCGAGCACACTCATGAGGGTGGTGCGGTCGATGTTCTTTGTTTCCTTGAACTCACGGAAGGTGTCGACCATGCTTACGGTCTCTTCTTCATTTTTTCTTGCTGCCATAGCTTATTTGAAACTTATTAAGTATTTTGTATATTTCACGTTGTTCATATTGAAGGTGTGGTCAACATCCTCGAGGGTAGGGCGTTTTGATCCTTCTTTCTTTATCTTCTCTTTGACAGTTACGGTGAATTCGTCGCCGTCAACGTTTTTCAGTAGTCCTTTCCATTTCTTTCCTTCCGCATCGAGCACTTCTACCTCTTTGCCTGTGAAATTGATGAACTGCTGCCTTACTTTGAATGGTTGTCCGAGGCCTGCGCTTCCTACTTCCAACTCGTAGTCTTCGTCGTCCCTGTTCAGGTTGTCTTCTATGAAGCGGCTCAGCTGCACGCAATCCTCAATCCATACTCCGTCTGCATGGTCGATTTCCACCACGATTCTGTTGTCGCGGCTAATTTCAATGTCTACAAGGAAATAGTCTTTTTCCTCAAGCCATTGGTTAACCAGTTTTTCAACTACGTTTTTGTCTATCATATATAAAAAATAATGTGTCATTTTCCCCCTTTGCCGGATTTAAAAGTCATGCATGATTATGTTCCTTATGTAGGAGGATTTAAAATAAAATGAGGAGCTCCATCGGGGCTCCCCATTCCACTGAACGCTGCAAAGTTAGCAAATATCATTAAAGTGTGCAAAGTTTTGTGGCAAAATGTAGCTTGTGTTGCTGTTTTTTATCTGTTTTTTAGTCTTTTCTTAACCATTGGCGTGTATTTCCTTGTAGGGGAATAGTCTGCTGCTTGCGTTTTTTTTCGCTTATGGGACGGAGTGGCTGACGATGTGTTTTCCCTATCGGCTGGTTTAAAAAACGCAGACGGGTGTGCCGTCTGCGTCGTTGTTGGTATGCTCGGCATGAGCTTATTCTAATGGGTGCAAGTCCCTAACAAGCCCTAATAGCGGGAATTGTATAGCCAATAGCAAGGGTGTCCACTGTGAGGTGGAATCTGAAAGAAGCTGGCGGCAAACATCTGACCTAACGTACAGAAACTTCATATAAGGCATTTGACCATGGATAAGATTGCATCACAAATCAAAGTCCTATTGCTATTCGGAATGGTTGGTGTAAATGAAGTGGGTATAAGATGGAAAGAATAAGCCCTTATCCGAGGAGGTCTCACGGACATGACGATTAGTTGCTTTTACGAAAGCCATGGAGTAAAGCTTGCCGTGAGAAATCAGCAGAGGTCATAGTACCCAAGGCACGTGTGCTTATAGGGAAGGACTGAATCGTGCAGTGCAATAGTAAATGAATGTTACCTTGTGAGACACCTCGTCAGATGTCCGAAAGGAACTCTCTATCCAGGACGATAGGACGGAATCCGACAATAGGATAGAAGTGACGCTACTCATAGGGATAGCTGAAAACAACTTGCCACACATCGCAAGATGAGAAAGCACGAAACCGCCGTATGCGGAACCGCACGTACGGTGGTGTGGGAGGTCGGTAAATGTGAAAATAGGAGGTAAATGCCTTTTATGATTAGCATTTACCTCCTACCCGATTCATTAGATTCTTTTATTGGCTGTTTTCAGGATTGTTTGTGTTTTGTATTCTATATATTGTTTGTTGTTTCATGTTCTGTCTCGTTTCCTACAATATAGTCTATCCTACAGTTTCCTGTCTTGTTACAACCATGTTAATAGTGCTCTTTCGCTTCTGTTATGCGTCAATGTTTGCATATGTGGCGTTTTCTTCGATGAACTGTCGGCGTGGTTCCACGTCGTCGCCCATGAGCATGGAGAAGATTTCGTCGGCTTCTGCTGCATTCTCAATATTTACCTGCTTCAGGAGTCTGGTCTCTGGGTTCATGGTGGTGTCCCAAAGCTGTTCCGGGTTCATCTCTCCAAGACCTTTGTATCGCTGTGTGTGAATGTTCTTGTCATCGTCTACTCCGTTGCCGTATTTGTCGAGGAACGCCTGTCGCTGCTGCTCTGTGTAGCAGTATTCCTTAACCTTGTTCTTGAAGGTGCAGAGGTAAAGTGGTGGTGTTGCGATGTAGAGGTGACCTTCCTGTATGACTTTCGGCATGAAACGGTAGAAGAGTGTCATGATGAGGGTGTCGATGTGTGAGCCATCGACGTCGGCATCGGTCATGATGATGATTTTGTCGTAGCGGAGCTTGTCGGTGTTTGCTTCCTTGTCGTCTTCGCCGTCCACTCCGAAGCGCACGCCGATGCTCTGTATGATATTCATTACAGACTCGCTCTCGAAAACCTTGTGCCACATAACCTTCTCCACGTTAAGGATTTTTCCTCTCAGTGGCAGGATGGCTTGCCTGTAGCGGTCGCGTCCCTGTTTCGCTGAACCGCCGGCGGAGTCTCCTTCGACGAGGAATATCTCGCATTCCTTTGGGTCACGGTTGGAACAGTCGGCAAGTTTGCCGGGTAGTCCGCCACCTGTCATCGGGTTTTTGCGCTGTACGCTTTCTCTTGCCTTGCGGGCTGCGATACGTGCCGTTGCGGCGAGGATCACTTTCTCGCATACTTGTTTTGCCTCTTTCGGGTGTTCCTCAAGATAGTTTGTGAGGGCTTCTGATACGGCCTGCTGCACGGCTCCGGTTACTTCGCTGTTGCCGAGCTTGGTCTTTGTCTGTCCCTCGAATTGCGGTTCTGCCACCTTTATTGAGATTACTGCTGTGAGTCCTTCGCGGAAATCTTCTCCGGCAATCTCTATCTTGGCTTTCTCTATCTGCTTCGATATTACAGGGTCGCTGTCGGCATATTTCTTCAGTGTTCTTGTCAGCGCCATGCGGAAGCCCACAAGGTGGGTTCCTCCCTCAATTGTGTTGATGTTGTTTACGTATGAGTGGATGTTTTCGCTGTAGTCGGTGTTGTACATTATTGCCACCTCGATAGGAATACCTTGCTTCTCTGTTTTCAGATAGATGACGTCGTCGAATAGGTGGGTGCGGTGACGGTCTACGTAGCGCACGAATTCCTTGAGTCCTTCTTTTGCATGGAAGACTTCCTGCTTTGTTTTTCCTTCTTCATCAGGGCGCTTGTCTGTGAGGGTGATGGTTATTCCCGCGTTGAGGTAAGCCAACTCTCTCATGCGCTTGGCGATGATCTCGTATTTGTATGTGGTGGTTGTGAAGATGCTGGAATCTGGCCAGAACTGCTGGCGTGTTCCCTGAAGGGTCGTTTCTCCTATCACTTCCACTGGGTATAACGGTTTCCCCTTTTCGTATTCCTGCTGGTAAATCTTTCCGTTGCGGAATACCTGTGACTTCATCTTTGTTGAGAGGGCGTTAACGCAGCTTACGCCGACTCCGTGGAGACCGCCGCTGACTTTGTAGGAGCCTTTGTCGAACTTTCCTCCAGCGTGAAGTACGGTCATTACGACTTCGAGTGCTGACTTGTGCAACTTTTCGTGCTCGTCAACTGGGATTCCTCGTCCGTTGTCCTGTACGGTTATAGATTCGTCCTCGTTGATGGTTACTTCGATGTGTGTGCAGTATCCTGCCATTGCCTCGTCGATGGAGTTGTCCACAGTCTCGTTTACCAGGTGGTGAAGTCCTTTTTCACTTATGTCACCGATGTACATTGCCGGGCGTTTGCGCACGGCTTCGAGTCCCTCCAACACCTGAATGTTGCTGGCGGAATAATTATTTTCGTTTATTTGATTCTCTGACATTTGCTTGATTCGTATTTTCAGCGGCAAAGATAGTCAATTTTATTGACTTGCGGAAACTTTTCACTTTAAAAGTGTATTTAATGCCGGGATGATGATGGAAAGTAGCCTGAAAGTGCAGGTCGTGTTGAATGCAAAGATGCCACAATCAAATATGATTGTGGCATCTTCGTAAATTCTTAATAACGGCAGAAGGCTATTATACCAAGCTGTTGATGTGCTGAGCAAGGCTTGACTTGATGTTAGCAGCCTTGTTCTTGTGGATGAGGTTGGTCTTTGCCAGCTTGTCCAAAATCTTCTGTACGCTTGGGTACATCTTAACAGCCTCTTCTTTGTCTGTCATTGCGCGCAGTTTGCGAACTGCGTTACGCATAGTCTTTGCATAATATCTGTTGTGCAAATTCTTTTTCTTGTCCTGACGGATTCTTTTGATTGATGATTTGTGATTTGCCATCTTGTTATTATTTCTTTTTTATTTTTATTGTAGTCCCTAGGAGAGTCGAACTCCTCTTTAGAGAATGAAAATCTCTCGTCCTAACCGATAGACGAAGGGACCATGCTTCGGATTTTGCGGTGCAAAGTTACGGCAATAAAATTAATTGCGCAAATATTTTTGAAGGAAATTGTGAAAAAAAACGTCTTTTCTTGTTTTTTTGCGCGTTTTTGTGCCTGAAAGGAAAGTTTTTTATACTTTTGTGGCTGTATTATGTATAAAATAACGGCTATAGTACTTCGTGCTTTCGCTTTCAGTGATTCTAAGTTGATGGTTGATGTCCTTTCTCGTGAGGAGGGCAGGGTGTCATGTGTCGTTTTGGTGGGTTCTTCAAAAAAAGGAAAATCGCGTCGTCAGCTTTTCCAGCCCATGTCTTTGCTTGAGCTTGTGGTGGAGCGAAAATCGGCAGGTAGCCTTCTTGTTGTCAAGGACGCTCATATTTCCAAGGCTTTTTCCTCTATCCCGTTTGACCCGTATAAACTGTCAATTTCGATGTTTGTTGCCGAATTTCTGTGTCGTGTTACTATGGTTGGGGCGGAGTCTCCGTTGCTTTATGACTATGTTTGCGACAGTGTGCAGTGGCTTGACGGTTCTTCTGACGGCTTTTCCAACTTCCATCTTGTCTTCATGATGCGTCTTACGCGGTTTGTGGGCGTTTACCCCAATATGGATGGCTATCTTGACGGGTACTGCTTTGACATGCAGAACGGGTGCTTTGTGTCTTCGGCATTTCCGGGGCGTGGTTTCCTTGATGCAGAAGACAGCAGAATAATGTTTCTTTTGATGCGTATGGATTATGGTAATATGCATCTCTTCAGAATGTCTCATGAGGAACGCAATCGCTGTCTTGATGTTGTTCTGGATTTTTACAGGCTTCATGTGCCTGATTTCGGTGAACTGAAATCTCTGCAGGTGCTTAGAGATATGTTTGGCACGATTTGACGACAGTGTCGTGTGCTGGCTGTTGCCTTTTCGTGGCATTGTAGGTGCAGAATGGCGTGTCCTGACAAAAAAAACAAATGTTTTTGTGACTTTTGTGGGGAAAAGTGGTGGTGTGTGGGGAATTTTGTGTAACTTTGACCCCGAATATCTTTATTATAGGTACGTATGCGTTTTTTAGGTAATATAGAGGCAAAGGTGGACGCCAAGGGACGTGTGTTCCTTCCGTCAGTATTCCGCAAGATACTGCAATCCGGTGGTGAGGAGAGGATTGTGTTGCGGAAGGATGTATTTCAGTTATGTCTTGTGCTTTATCCTGAAAGCGTATGGAATGCCCAGATGGACGAACTGAGATCAAGGCTCAACCGCTGGAACAAGGATCATCAGCAGATTTTCCGTCAGTTCGTGTCTGATGTTGAGACGGTTGTTCTCGACGGTAATGGGAGATTTCTGATCCCCAAGCGCTACACTATTATGGCGAATATCGGACAAGGCGTGCGTTTTATCGGAATGGGTGATTCGGTGGAGATATGGAGCGAAGAGAGTTTGGAGAAGCCGTTCATGGAACCAGAAGAGTTCGGGGCGGCATTGGAGGAAATCATGAATCAGAAAGAAGACTATGGCAAAAATAATTGAATCGTATCATGTACCGGTACTGCTTGAGAAGAGCGTGGACGGGCTTGACATAAAGCCTGGTGGCGTCTATGTGGATGTTACTTTCGGCGGAGGCGGCCATAGTCGGGAAATTTTGTCACGACTTTATGGCGGAGCTCATCTTTACAGCTTTGACCAGGATGCAGATGCGGAGAGAAATGTTGAACCGCAAGATAATTTCACGTTCGTCAGAAGCAACTTCCGATACTTGAAAAACTGGATGAAGTATTATGGAGTGAACGGTTTGGACGGTCTGCTTGCCGATCTCGGTGTGTCGAGTCATCATTTTGATGATGAGACAAGAGGCTTCTCTTTCCGCTTTGATTCTCCGCTTGACATGAGAATGAACAAAAGAGGCGGAGATACTGCCGCAGATCTGCTGAACAAGAATGACGAAGAACAGCTTGCGGATATGTTCTACCTCTATGGGGAACTGAAGAACTCAAGACGTCTTGCCTCGGCAATAGTGAAGGCAAGGACTCGGAAAAAAATACAGACAACGCAAGACTTGATGGATGTTGTTGCTCCTTTGTTCCCGAAGGAGCGTGGAAAGAAGGAAATGGCAAAGCTCTTCCAGGCTCTGCGAATAGTTGTAAATCACGAGATGTCAGCCCTGCGCGAGATGCTTGTCGGGGCAGCGGAACTGCTGAAGCCCGGTGGCAGGCTTTCGGTAATAACTTATCACAGTTTGGAAGATAGAATGGTGAAGAACGTGATGAAGACAGGCAATCCGGAAGGGAAAATGGAACAGGATTTCTTCGGAAGGGTAAATACTCCTTTTAGGCTTGTCAACAACAAAGTTGTCGTGCCAGATGCTGAAGAACAGAAGAGGAATCCACGAAGCAGAAGCGCAAAACTAAGAATCGCAGAAAAAAGATGAAAGAAGAAACAGGCAACAATGAAATAAAGCCAAAGGCAGAAACAGTAGATGTTGGGCAGACTGCAGATGAAGAAAGCGTAAATGTCGGAGCGGAAGTTGTTGAATCTGCGTCGGAGGCACGTCAGGAGCTGAAAAGGCTCGTGGAGGAACAGGCACGTGAGGATGAGCGTCCGCTTGCCGGAGAGTTCAAACTCGCAAAGATTCTCGGCGGGGAATTCCTGACGGCAAAGATTATACGTCAGCAGCTATGGCTTATTCTGCTGGTGGTGGGCTTTACCATAATATATATATCTAACAGATACAGTTGCGACAAGCAACGTATAGAGATAGCAAGGCTTAACAAGGAACTTGAGGAGGCAAAATTCAAGGCGATGTCTAGCACAAGCGACCTTACGGAAGTCAGCCGCGAGAGTAATGTGCTTGAGATGCTGAGGCAGAATAAAGACAGTGTGCTTCATATACCATCACAACCACCTTATATTATAAATGTACCGGAGCAATGAGCAGTTCGTTTGACAAGAAAAAAATAATAACTAGATACCGCATAATAGCATATGCGGCGGTGCTTCTAGGTATGCTGATTGTAGGCAGGGTGGTTTACATAGGCACGGTGAAACATGACTATTGGATGAAAGTGGCTGCACAGAAGAAGGTGAAAAACAGACCTATCCTTCCGGAAAGAGGAAACATCCTCAGCAGTGACGGTAGACTGTTGTCGGGAAACTTGCCGGAGTATGAAGTGAAGATAGACTTCAGTGTGTGCCGGCAGTTCCGCGACACGATGTGGCACGAGAACTTCGACAAAATCTGTGAAGGGCTGCACCGTATCTTTCCCAAGCGCACCGTAGAGTCGATAAGAGAACACCTGCAGAAGGGTTACGACAAGAATAGCAAGAGTTGGCCTATAGTAAAGGGAAGAGTGACCTTCGATGAATTTACGGCAGTAAAGCAGCTTCCAGTGTTTAACCAACCTGCTTATAGGGGAGGATTCAACTTCACCGTGTTCTCGACGAGAAAGAAACCTTTCGGCTCTCTTGCGGCAAGAACAATCGGTGACCTCGTGACATGGAACGGACAGCCGAAGAACGGATTGGAGCAATGGTTTGACTCTTACCTCAGAGGCACCCCCGGAATGAAGAGCATACATAAGGTGCTCAACAAGAATATAGCACAGGTGGAGAAAGAACCGGTGAACGGTTCTGACATCGTGACAACGATAGACGTCGGTATGCAGGATCTTTCGGAACGCGCCCTCGTGGAGAAGCTGAAAGAAATAAACGGAAATGTAGGCGTGGCAATCGTAATGGAAGTGAAGACAGGTGACGTAAAGGCGATGGTAAACATGACGAAGTGTGCCGACGGCAACTACTACGAGATAAAGAACGATGCAGTTTCCGACCTTCTTGAGCCTGGTTCCGTGTTCAAACCGGCCTCATTGCTTGTTGCACTCGACGACGGTGTGGTGGACACAACGTATACTGTGGACACAGGATGTGGAGTGTGGGACATGTACGGAGCGAAAATGAAAGACCACAACTGGGCAAGAGGCGGATACCAGAGAATATCATTGCCGAAATGCTTGGAGGTAAGTTCCAACATCGGTGTAAGCCGTATCATAGACCGCTTCTACAGCAAAAATCCTGAGAAGTTTGTACAAGGACTCAAGCGTGTTGGAATGGGAATTGATCTTGGATTACCCTTCAAGGGGGCAGCAAAGGCACAGATACGTGAACCCCAAAAAAACAAGCGTGGACAGTATACCAACTGGTATGGCACGACGTTGCCCTGGATGAGTATAGGATACGAAACACAGATTCCACCGATTTACACACTTGCTTTCTACAATGCCATAGCAAATAATGGCAAGATGGTGGCGCCAAGGTTCGTCAAGTGTGTGATGAAAGATGGGGAAGTACAGAAGGAGTTTCCGACAGTCGTGCTAAGAGAGAAAATCTGTAGCGACAAGGCCCTGAAGGAGATGCAGGCAATACTCTTCCATGTCGTAGACTACGGACTGGGTAAAAGAGCCAAGTCACAATCCTTCAAGTCTGCAGGAAAGACAGGAACAGCGCAGATTTCCAAGGGCAAGGGCGGATATAAGAACGGCATGATGAACTATCTTGTCAGCTTTGCCGGATATTTTCCCGCAGATGCGCCAAGATACAGTTGTATTGTCTGTATACAGAAACCCGGTGCTCCTGCATCGGGAGGCTTGCAGAGCGGACCGGTGTTCCGTCAGATCTCAGAAGGCATAATGGCGCAAAGCCTCAAGCTGCTCGCTTCTGACGCCCGTGACTCGTTGTCAGTGTTTATGCCGGATGTGAAGAACGGCAACTTGCTTGCTGCGGACTATGTGCTGACCCATCTTGGAGTGAAGACGAACGACGGATGGAACGGAAGCTATGTTGACGGAAACCCTATATGGGGAAGGATTGAAAGAAACGGCAATTCTGTGACTCTCATAAAAATGCCTGTCTGCGGCAAAGGCATCATGCCCGATGTTACGGGCATGGGAGCAAGAGACGCAGTTTATATGCTGGAAGCAAGAGGGCTGAAAGTGACAGTGCTCGGCAGAGGAAAAGTGCGTGAGCAGTCTGTTGTTGCAGGTAATAATATAAGAAAAGGACAGAAATGTGTGCTGCACCTGAGATGACACAGGTTTCAGCATATATAATATAATAAGGTGAAAAGAAACAAAAAGTAGATACGATTATGATATTGAATGAATTGCTAAGTACAGTGAAACCGCTTGCCGTAGTAGGACAGACGGATATTGATATTACTGGTGTGAACATAGACTCACGCCGTATAAAAGAAGGTCATCTGTTTGTTGCACAACAAGGCACACAGGTAGATGGACACAAGTTTATACCTAAAGCAATAGAACTTGGGGCAAGGGCAATTCTTTGCGAAAATATGCCTAAGGTAAAGGAAAGTGGAGTTACATACGTACAGGTGGAATCTACCGAAGATGCTGTAGGAAAAGTTGCGACCTTGTTCTATGGTAATCCCTCGAAAAAACTGAAGCTTGTGGGAGTGACGGGAACAAATGGCAAGACAACAATTGCCACCTTATTATACAACATGTTTCGTAAGTTCGGATACAGATGTGGGCTTCTCTCGACTGTCTGCAACTATATAGAAGATGAAGCAATTCCTGCGGACCATACCACACCCGACCCGATAGAACTTAACTATCTGTTGCACAGAATGGTGGAAGCCGGTTGTCAGTATGCGTTCATGGAGTGCAGTTCTCATGCCATAGCACAGAAACGCATAGGTGGATTGAAATTCGTGGGAGGAATATTCACCAACCTTACACGTGACCATCTCGACTATCATAAAACTTTCGAAAACTACCGCAATGCAAAGAAGGCTTTCTTCGACGGACTCCCGAAAACAGCCTTTGCCATAACCAATGCAGATGACAAGAATGGAATGGTCATGGTGCAGAACACAAGGGCCGTGGTGAAGACTTATTCCACACGTGCAATGGCTGACTTCAAGGCAAAAATTCTGGAGTGCCATTTCGGAGGAATGTATCTGGAAATAGACGGAAGGGAAGTAGGAGTGCAGTTTATCGGAAAGTTCAATGTAAGCAACCTGCTTGCTGTTTACGGTACGGCAGTGATGCTGGGAGAGAAACCTGAGAATATACTGCTCGTAATGAGTACACTGAAAAGCGTCAGCGGCAGACTTGACCCTATACAGTCTTCTGATGGCTATACGGCAATCGTGGACTATGCCCATACGCCTGATGCACTTGAGAATGTTCTGAAGGCTATACACGAAGTGCTTGACGGAAAAGGACACGTCATTACGGTGTGTGGAGCTGGAGGAAATCGCGACAAAGGAAAGCGTCCTCTTATGGCGCAGGAAGCAGTCAAGCAGAGTGATAAGGTAATAATAACAAGTGACAATCCGCGTTTCGAAGACCCGCAAGACATTATTAATGATATGCTTGCCGGACTTGATGCCCAACAGATGAAGAAGGTGGTGAGCATCGTAGATCGTAAGGAGGCAATACGTACAGCTTGTCTGATGGCGCAGAAAGGCGATGTAATACTCGTTGCAGGCAAAGGCCACGAAGATTACCAGGAGATAAAAGGCATAAAGCACCACTTCGACGATAAGGAAGTGCTTAGAGAAATTATGAATGTTGAAAAATAATAATAAGAAATGTTATACTATTTATTCCGGTTCCTTGAGCAGTTTGGCATTCCCGGCAGTCATGTGTGGGGGTATATATCGTTCCGTGCCCTATTGGCGCTGATTCTGTCCTTGGTGATTTCCGCCTGGTTTGGTGAGAAATTCATAAAGTTCTTGAAGAACAAGCAGATAACAGAGACACAGAGAGATGCTAAGATAGACCCGTTCGGGGTAAACAAGATTGGCGTGCCTTCGATGGGTGGAATAATCATCATAGTGTCGATACTGTTGCCGGTAATCTTGCTTGGACGTATGAGGAATATCTATCTCATACTTATGATTGTCACCACGGTGTGGCTCGGCTTTCTCGGCGGGCTTGACGATTATATCAAGATATTCCGCCATAACAAGGAAGGATTGCCGGGAAAGTTTAAGATTGTCGGCCAGATAAGCATTGGACTTATTGTCGGACTTATCCTTTGGCTCAGCCCTGATGCCAAGATAAATGAAAATCTTGCAATACAGAAGCAGAATGGCACGGAAGTTGTAGTGAAACACCGGCCGGAGTCCGTAAAGTCTCTTAAAACGACAATCCCGTTCCTGAAAGGGCATAATCTTGACTATGCCGACCTTATGTCGTTTTGCGGCGAATACAAGACGGCTGCAGGTTGGATTCTCTTTGTGCTTATGACAATATTGGTGGTAACGGCTGTCTCCAACGGAGCAAATCTCAATGATGGAATGGATGGGATGTGTGCTGGGAATTCAGCCATAATAGGAGTGGCACTTGGAATATTCGCATATGTCAGCAGTCATATAGAATACGCTGCCTACCTTAATATAATGTACATTCCTGGATCACAGGAACTTGTGGTCTTTCTATGTGCATTCATTGGAGCCCTTGTCGGCTTCCTATGGTATAATTCATATCCAGCACAGGTGTTTATGGGCGACACAGGTTCGTTGACTATCGGAGGAATAATCGGCGTATGTGCCGTAATAATCCACAAAGAGCTTATGCTGCCAATACTCTGTGGCATATTTTTCGTGGAAAGCCTCAGTGTTATTCTACAGGTATATTATGCGAAGTGGGGAACAAGACATGGTGTAAAGCAGCGTTTGATAAAGCGTGCTCCTCTGCACGATACATTTCGCACTACCGACGACCAACTTGACCCTAATATAAAATATCTGTTCAAGAAGCCACATAAGGCAGTGCATGAATCAAAGATAACCATCAGGTTCTGGATTGTGACAATAATTCTTGCGGCGCTTGCTATCATCACGCTGAAGATAAGATAAATGAGAAAATAAAAATGGAAACAATGAAAAGAATAGTAATACTTGGTGCAGGAGAGAGTGGTGCAGGAGCTGCTGTACTTGCTAAGAAAGAAGGATTTGACGTGTTTGTTTCTGACATGTCGTCTATCAAGGATAAATACAAGAAACTGATGGACGACCATGGAATAGAATGGGAGGAAGGACATCATACAGAGGAGCACATTCTCGATGCTGATGAAATAATAAAGAGTCCAGGAATTCCAAAGGAAGCTCCGATGATAAAGAAGTGTATGGAGAGGAACATACACATCATAAGCGAGATAGAGTTTGCCGGAAGGTATACAGACTCTAAGATGATTTGTATTACTGGAAGTAACGGTAAAACCACTACGACATCCCTCATTTATCATATCTTCAAGAATGCAGGATATGATGTAGGACTGGCTGGAAATATCGGAAAGAGCCTCGCTCTTCAGGTGGCGGAAGATCCGCATGCATACTATATCATAGAACTGAGTTCGTTCCAACTTGACAATATGTATGAATTCCGTGCAAATATTGCGATTCTGCTGAACATTACTCCAGACCATCTTGACCGCTACGACTTCTGCATGCAGAACTATGTGGACGCAAAGATGAGAATACTGCAGAATCAAACAAGCGATGACTCTTTTATCTACTGGAATGATGATCCTGTGATAAAGAAAGAGCTTGACAAGTATGACATCAAAGCCGTAAAGTGTCCGTTCTCTGAGTTAAAGGAGAAAGGTTCTATCGGTTATATTGAGGAAGGCGAATACAAGATAGAGTATCCAACACCTTTTAACATGGAACAGGAAGACTTGAGTCTTACCGGCAAGCACAACATATACAACTCTCTTGCTGCCGGAATTGCTTCAAATATAGCCGGAATAAAAAAAGAGGACATAAGAAAAAGTCTTAGTGATTTTCCTGGTGTGGAGCATCGTCTGGAGAAGGTTGCCACTGTTGGTGGCGTACTCTATGTAAATGACTCTAAGGCAACAAATGTAGATGCGTGCTGGTATGCATTGGAAAGCATGAGGACACCGACAATTCTTATCATTGGCGGTAAGGACAAGGGTAACGACTATAACGAGATTAAGGATCTGGTCAAGAAGAAATGTGCCGGACTTGTATATCTTGGAGCAGACAACAAAAAACTTCATGATTTCTTTGATGGCATGGGAATTCCTGTTGCCGACACACACAGTATGAAAGACTGTGTTGAGGCTTGTGCCAAGATGGCAAAACCGGGATACACGGTGCTCTTGAGTCCGTGTTGTGCAAGCTTTGACTTGTTCAAGAATATGGAAGATCGCGGAGACCAGTTCAAGACTTTTGTCAGAAACATGTAAAAAAGTAATAGGGAGGCACAGCATAAATGGCCGAGAAAACAGTAGCAACGAGCAGACTTAAGGGTGACGGAATAATATGGGCAGTGTTTTTCACACTCTGTCTGATAAGTATCATTGAGGTGTTCAGCGCTTCAAGTAATCTTACGTACAAGACAAGCAACTATTGGGGACCAGTAATAAAGCATACTCTTCTGTTGGGCGTCGGCGTAATATTCATGATTGCTACGATGAACATCAAGTGCAAATATTTTAAACTTGTCACGCCTTTTGCTCTTCTCATATCGTTCATTAGCCTGTTGATATGTCTATTCATCGGGCACGCTACCAACGGAGCAGCCCGTTGGCTAAATCTGGGCATAATCCAGTTCCAACCGTCAGAGTTGGCAAAAGGATCGGTGGTATTGGCTGTTGCACAGATACTTAGTGCGATGCAGACCGAGCATGGGGCGGAAAAGAGGGCTTTCAAGTATATTCTTATCTTGAGTGGAGTCTTTCTTGCCTTTATTGTCACGGAGAATCTCTCCACGGCATTTCTTCTCGGATCTGTGGTGATATTGATGATGTGGATAGGACGAGTGCCAAAGAGGCTTATTGGCAACCTGCTTGGATGTATACTTATATCAGGATTGCTGGGCATTGCAGCCATAATGCTTTTCGGAACCGATCAGAAAGAGCTGGAGAGAAATGACCCGAAGCTTGCCATGACGGAGAAAGTCATAGACAGTCAGCAGGCTACAGAGAAGAAAGAAGAGAAGTCTGTCTTCGGTAAAGTGCTCCATCGTATGGACACATGGAAAGGTCGTATAAATGAGTTCTTCAACAATGAGCCCGTACCGCCAGAAAAGTTCGATCTTGACACCAAGGCACAGGTTGGTTATTCTAACATAGCCATCGCCTCGTCTAATATGGTGGGCAAGGGCCCTGGAAATTCTACGGCGCGCGACTATTTGCCGCAAGCCTTTTCTGACTTCATATATTCCATTATAATAGAGGAGATGGGAGTGGAAGGCGCAGCGATTGTATGCTTCCTGTACATAATACTGCTGTTCAGAACTGCATCTATTGCAAGCCGTTGTGTCAATACATTCCCTGCTTTGCTCGTTATGGGAATGGCGCTGTTGCTGGTTACTCAGGCAATGTTCAACATGATGGTTGCCGTGGGACTTGCTCCAGTTACGGGACAGCCGTTACCATTAATAAGTAAGGGAGGAACATCTTCTATAATGAATTGCGTGTATATTGGTGTCATCCTAAGTGTCAGCTATTCGGCAAAGAAAAAGGATGATATGTCAGTAGGCAAGAAACAACAGCAGACAGCAATAGTGTCTGCATAGATTAAGAAATAAATATCAGAGCTATGGATAAAGAACTGAGAATAATAATAAGTGGTGGCGGAACAGGTGGACATATCTTTCCTGCCGTATCAATTGCAAATGCCATTAAAGAGAAAAGACCAGAGGTAAAAATCCTTTTTGTTGGTGCTTTGGGCAGAATGGAAATGCAGCGTGTTCCGGCTGCAGGCTATGAAATCAAGGGCTTACCAGTAAGAGGACTTATCCGTCCGCTTTGGTCACTGAAGAACATTGGTGTGTTGCTGGACTATTTCAAGAGCAAGCGTATGGCAAAGCAGATCATAAAAGACTTTCGTCCAATGGCTGCTGTTGGTGTAGGAGGATATGCAAGTGGAGCAACCCTTGATGCGGCACATTCCTTGGGAGTACCGAGCCTTATTCAGGAGCAGAATTCGTATGCGGGGAAGACCAATAAGATGCTTTCAACCAAGGTTGACAAGATTTGCGTCGCTTATGACGGCATGGAACGATTCTTCCCGTCAGACAAGATAATGAAAACGGGCAATCCCGTAAGGCAGAATATAATAAATGCGGATATAAGCCGCGAAGATGCAGTCAGGCAGTTTGGACTTGACCCGGCAAAGAAGACCATTCTCATAGTTGGTGGTAGCCTCGGTGCACGAACGGTCAACGAGAGCGTCCTTTCACATCTTGACGATATAGAAGCTTCTGGAGTGCAGTTTATTTGGCAGACAGGAAAATACTACAATGCCTCGATAATGCAACAGCTAAAGTCTCATAAGGAATTACCGATGCTTAGGGTGCTTGATTTTATTTCAGATATGGGAGCGGCTTATAAGGCTGCAGACCTCGTTATCAGTCGTGCAGGAGCAAGCAGCATCTCTGAGTTCTGCCTGATTGGGAAACCTGTAATTCTCGTGCCTTCACCGAATGTTGCAGAAGACCATCAGACAAAAAACGCTATGGCTCTTGTAGACAGAGATGCTGCAATGATGGTAAGGGACATAGAGGCCAAAGACAAGGTGATCCGGCTGGCACTTGATACGGTTATGGATCAGCATAAACTTGATTCCCTTTCAGAAAACGTATTGAAGTTAGGACTGCCGCATTCTGCAGACGTAATTGCAGACGAAGTGCTTAAATTGGCAGAAAATAAACAATAAACATATAAAAGCAATGGAACTTAAAAATATAAAGTCTGTTTATTTCGTAGGGGCTGGAGGCATTGGAATGAGTGCTATCGCCCGCTACTTCATACATCGTGGACTTGTCGTCGCCGGCTATGATAAAACGCCGTCTGCCCTTACTGCACAGTTGGAAAAGGAGGGTATGTTGATTCATTATGAAGAAAATGTAGATGATATACCTCATGCTTGCAAAAAGGTTGACTCAACACTTATTGTCTATACTCCTGCAATACCAGCTGCCCACAAAGAACTTGTCTACTTCCGTAAGAATGGTTTTGATGTTGAGAAGAGAGCACAGGTTCTTGGAATGCTCACCCGCACTCATAAAGGTCTGTGCGTGGCTGGCACGCATGGAAAGACCACTACATCAACAATGTGTGCACATATCATGCACCAAAGTGCCCTTGATTGTAACGCCTTCCTTGGAGGAATCTCCAAAAACTACGGGACTAATTATATTCTTAGTGAGAAAAGCGACTTTGTTGTAATAGAAGCTGACGAATTTGACCGTAGTTTTCATTGGCTCCGTCCATGGATGAGTGTCATAACATCGACAGATCCGGATCATCTTGATATCTATGGTACAAAAGAGGCTTATCTTGAAAGCTTCCGTCATTACACAACTCTTATAAAGTCTGGCGGCGCCCTCATTATACATAAGAATCTGGAGATGAAGGCTGATGTGCAGGAAGGAGTGAAAGTTTATGAGTATTCTCTCGACTCCGGTGATTTCCATGCCGAAAATATAAGAATTAATAATGGTGAGATTCTGTTTGATTTCATTTCCCCAATAGAGAGTATAAAGGACGTACAACTTGGGCAGCCTGTACCTATCAATATAGAGAACGGTGTCGCAGCCATGGCAATGGCTCAACTCAATGGCTGCAATGCTGAAGAATTGAAATATGGTATTAGCACATACCATGGAGTGGATAGAAGATTTGACTTTAAGATAAAAACAGATAAGTTGGTCTTCATGAGCGACTATGCCCATCATCCGAAGGAAATCTATCAGAGTGCTCGTAGTATAAGGGAACTTTACAAGGATAAGAAGATTACAGCAATCTTCCAACCGCATCTATATACGAGAACGCGCGACTTCTACAAGGATTTTGCTGATAGCCTGAGTCTTCTCGATCGTGTTGTTCTTTGTGATATTTATCCGGCACGTGAACAACCGATTCCGGGTATAACCTCAAAGCTTATCTACGACAACCTCGCCGAAGGTGTAGAGAAAGAGATGATCCATAAGGAAGATGTGCTTGACTATGTGAGGAACCACGACTTTGAAGTACTCGTGGTTCTTGGTGCCGGAGACCTTGACAATTATGTTCCACAGATAGAGAAGATTCTTGAAAAAAGGAAATAACAATCCTCGTAGATGCGCCCGATATATAAAAAAACTATACTGATACTGCTTGATGTCATACTATTTGTGTATGTCATTGTGGCAATGGTCTCATTCAACAAACCGGATGAGTCCCAAAAAGTATGCTCCGAGGTTAACATACAGATAGCAGATGAAAGCTCTAACGGATTCTTGAGCGCAGGTGAGGTGAAGAAAATTCTTGAGAAAAACCGTATGTATCCACTGAATGTCAATATGACAAGTGTACAACCTCGAATGATAGAAGATCTGTTGTGCCAAAGTCCTTTCGTGAATACTGCGGAATGCTACAAGACACAAAATAACCATGTCTGCATCACGATAACTCAGCGTCTGCCCATAATAAGGATAAAAAGTCAAGGTGGCGATGATTATTATCTTGATGACAAAGGTGGTATTATGCCTAACTCAAAATACACGTCAGACCTTATTATTGCCACGGGAAACATCAACAAGTGGTTCGCACGCAACTATATTGCGCCGATGGCGAATGTAATAATGGCAAACGATTTGTGGAAAAACATGATAGAGCAGATAAACGTGCTGCCTGACCTGGGAATAGAAATAGTTCCACGTGTGGGTGATCATATTGTATATCTGGGCACGGTACCGCAGACGAGAAATGTGGCAAAGCGCAAAATCCTCATTGAGGACTTTGTATCGCGCAAGCTTACCCGACTCGAGAAATTCTACCGCTACGGCTTGAGCCAAGTTGGATGGAATAAATATCCATATATAAATATAGAGTTTGATAATCAGATAATATGTAAACGGCATACGGCGGGCAATGAAATAAGACATGTTGAATCTACAGCTTCAGTGACCATGCCTGTTGAGCAAAAGACGAACGTAGAACAGCCTGCGGAGCAGAAATCGCAGGAATCCACAGCTAAAGCCAGTCTGAAGCCTAACGAAGTAAGGTCTGAAAAGAAGGCAGAAGTAAAGTCAAAGTCATCAGAAGAAAAAAAGAAGTCTCCTGAGGTGAAGAGTAACGGCCAAGGTTCAAAGAAAAACTCCAAGGAGAAGATAAATAAAAAAGTAGAGAGTAAGAACGGAAAAGCAAATAAGAAAAACTAACAGATATGCCAGTAAAGGATTTTATAGTAGCAATAGAACTCGGCTCGTCCAAGCTCAGAGGAATAGCTGGACGGAAGAATCTTGACGGAAGCATTACAGTTTCTGCCATAGCCAGTGAAGACTCCTCGTTGAATATCCGAAAGGGTATAGTATATAATATCGACAAGACTGTTCAGGGTATAACCAACATCGTGAACAGACTTAAGAGCTCACTCGGAAGGGAAATCTCGCAAGTGTACGTCGGAGTCGGCGGACAGTCCATATTGAGTGTCAAGAATGAAATCGTACGTGACCTGCCGAAGAATACCATGATAACCCAGCAGATGGTAAACGAACTTATGGACGCCAACCGCAACAAGACATATACCGACAAGGAAATCCTTGATGTGGCAATACAGGAATATAAAGTAGACAATGACTATCAGACAGACCCGGCTGGTATACAGGCAGATCGCCTTGTGGGTAACTTCCTGAATATTTTATGGCGTAAGGCTTTCTATAACAGGCTAAACGACTGTTTCGAACGTGCCGGAATAAGCATCGCAGAGCTTGACATTGCACCGCTTGCCCTTGCTGACTGTATGCTTGACGATACACGTAAGCGTGCCGGATGCCTGCTTGTAGACCTGGGAGCAGAAACAACCACTATGCTCGTCTATCACAAGAACATGCTACGTCACATCGCAGTAATACCTCTTGGCAGCAACAATATAACCAAGGACCTTGCTACACTTAATTATATTGATGAGGAACAGGCAGAAAAGATGAAGAAGAAATACGGTTCTGCCTATGTGGAGACACAGAATCAGGACAAGTCTCTCGAATACCCCATCGATCCAGAACATAGTATATCGAGCATAAAGTTCCAGCAGGTTGTAGAGGCCCGTATGCAGGAAATCATAGAGAATGTATGGACCCAGGTTCCGCAGGAATATAAGATTAAGCTCAACGGTGGAATACTGCTTACCGGTGGAGGTGCTAATCTTAAGAACGTGGAGACCGCTTTCCGTAAAGTTACAAAGGTAGATAAGGTTTCCACATCTTTCTTTATTGCCGATAATGTGAATGCTACAGGCAAGAATTGTTCTGTACCTCATGATGGAACGATGAATACTCTTCTCGGACTTCTCATGAAAGGTGACATGAGCTGTGATGGGGGAGATCTCAACGAGCAGCGCAATATATTTACCACCGCTTCCCAGTCTGTTGCAACAAAGTCTGCTGAGACACAACCGACAGAGACGACACCACAGTACGGATCTGTTCAGAGTGGCACGGGACGTGTTCCGACACCAGGTGAGAAGTTTATCCAGCAGATGCTGAATGACAAGAAGGAATGGGATAAGGCTGTACTTGACAATACCATAGAGGCTTATGAAAGATACAAGGAGACTTTTCCAGAAGGTGATTTCGTGGCAGAGGCAGATGGCAAGATTTCTGAACTTAAGCGTAAGGTTAGCGTTGGCAGTAAATGGAAATCCTTTAAAAACAAGTTGAGAGATTGGGTTTCTGAACCTGAAGACGAATAGCTTATCCCATTAAATTAATGAATAATAAAAAGACTATATATTATGGCAGACGATAAGAAAATAGGCAGAATGGCTTCCGCATTCGGCGAACCAGACAAGCCAAGCAGCATAATCAAGGTCATTGGTGTAGGTGGTGGAGGTGGCAATGCTGTAAACCACATGTATCGTGAAGGTATCCATAACGTGACTTTTGTCCTTTGCAATACTGATAAGAAAGCCCTCGATGATTCTCCGGTACCGGTTCATCTGCAACTCGGAAAAGAAGGACTCGGAGCTGGTAATAAACCGGAAAAAGGACAACAGGAGGCTGAAGACAGCGAACCGGAAATCCGCAACATGCTCGATGATGGCACAAAGATGGTCTTCATCACAGCCGGAATGGGTGGCGGTACAGGTACAGGAGCAGGTCCTGTAGTGGCACGCATAGCCAAGGATATGGGAATCCTTACCGTTGGCATCGTTACTATACCATTCAAATGGGAAGGTAAGAAGAAAATTCTTCAGGCACTTGCCGGAGTAGAACGCATGGCGAAGAATGTAGATGCATTACTCGTGATAAACAACGAACGTCTTTTTTCTATCTATGGACAACTCTCCGTGGAAGATGCTTTTGGAAAGGCAGACGACACTCTAAGCATTGCGGCAAAGAGTATAGCAGAGATTATCACCATGCATGGTATAATAAACCTTGACTTCAATGATGTTAAGACTGTTCTGAAGGACGGTGGAGTAGCCCTCATGAGTACGGGATATGGTGAAGGTGAAGACAGAATGAAGAAAGCCATTGACAATGCTCTGCACTCTCCGCTGCTCAATGACAACGACGTATACAATTCCAAGAAGATACTTCTGAGCGTATCCTTTGCTGGAGGAGAAAACGGACAGAGTACTCTCATGATGGAGGAAATGTCGGCAGTAACGGAGTTTATGGATGGTTTTGATGATGACATTGAGACAAAGTGGGGACTCTCACGCGATCCGGAACTCGGTGAGAAGATCAAGGTCACCATTCTTGCTACAGGCTTTGGCGTGAAGGTAGAAGACGGAGAGATGAACATTACCGACCAGAAGGCTATGAGTGCAGCTGAAATACGTAACAAACGGGCACAGGAGGCTGCAGAGCAGAACCTTATCCAGAACTATTATGGAAAGGCAGGTACTGGTAATGAGCGTCTGCGTCCACGTTTCTTCCTCTTCAGCAACGAAGATCTCGACAATGACAATCTCATATCCGAAGTTGAGGCTACACCTACTTACAAGCGTTCAAAGCTCCAATACGATGAACTCGTAAGACAGTCGAAAGGAGACATAGAGCTCAATGCTCCTGCTACAACAAAGGCGGCGCCGGTATCAGGTACAATAAAGTTCGGATAATAAACAATATAAACAACAATATCAACGATGGAAGAGGAACGTTAACGCTTCCTCTTTCATTTTCTAAAATCAAAAGTTATGTTATACGATCAGGTAAGTAATGACATCAAGGAGGCAATGAAAGCCCGCGACAAAGTGCGTCTTGAGACTTTGCGCAACATAAAGAAAGTATTCATCGAGGCAAAGACTGCTCCTGGGGCAAACGATACTCTTGAAGATGCTGCAGCTCTTAAAATTCTCGCCAAACTTGCAAAGCAGGGTAAGGAGTCGGCAGAAACATTCAAGCAGCAGAACCGTAAGGATCTTGCTGAAGAGGAAATGGCACAGGTTCGTGTTATAGAGGAATATCTTCCGAAGCCTCTTTCTGCAGAGGAGATAGAGGCAGCAGTAAAAGAAATAATATCTCAGACAGGAGCGTCATCTATCAAGGAAATGGGTAAGGTGATGGGCATTGCAAGCAAGCAGATGGCAGGCAAGGCTGACGGCAAGATGATTTCAGATATCGTGAAGAAACTTCTTGCGTAGCTTCTTATATGCGTTAGGTATATGGTTACGTGTCACAACCCTATGGCTTACGTGTCATAAGCCTATTGGTTATGTACCATAAATAGTATCTTTGTATTTGGTTTTCGTGCATGTCCTTGACATTTAAAACTAAGCCTTTTGGAGGTCTTATGTACTTGCGTTAGATCCAAAATACGGAATTAAAATAAGAAAATCTCCGGTACAAATCATATAAGTACCGGAGATTTTCTTTTTTTTATCAATGTGGCTGATACCAATAGATGAACTTATTTCTTCTTAGGTCTCCTTCTTGCCCAACCTTCTTCGGAGAAGTCTGGTTCGTCGCCAACGAGTTTTATGTCGTCGTTGCGGAAGAACTGACGCCAGTCATTTTTGTTGCCGTTGTCGTGTAAGCTGTTCTCCGGGCTGTTAAACTTACCGTTGCTGCGCTTCGATTTCTTCTCGAATTTGCTAAAATCCGCGGTTTCATCGCTCCTTTTACTTCGGCGTGAAGACTTTTCTGTAGTTCTGCCCTCAGGTTTCCCTCCTCTTGATGTTCTGCGTGTAGCAGGCTTTCCTGTGTCTTCTGCATCATTGCATCGCACGTCGCGTCCCTTGTATGTCGTACCGTCAATGGCGCGCATCACCTTTGTTGCGTCCTTTTCCGGCACTTCGATGTAGCAGAAACGTTCAAGAAGGTCGATGTGTCCCACCTCCTGGCGGTTCTTCATGTTGCGGTTTAGATACTGCATAATTTCGCCAGGATAGAAGCCGTCCTTCTTTCCGAGGTTGATGAAGAGCTTTTTGTATCCGGCTTCAGCCTTGCGTGGCTCTCGTTTTCCACCTTCGCCTCTGCCTCTGCGTTCTCTCTTTTCGCCTTTGCCGGAAGCGGTTGGAGGAAGGATTTCTGGTGCTTCGGCGTAGTATGCGAGGAATTTGCCGAACTCCATACTAACGATCTTCTTTATGATATCTTCTTTGTCGACATATTCGAAATACCGGTTTATGTCGGTCATGAAAGGTTCAATTTCCTCTTCGTTTACATCAGCCTTTACTATCTGGTCCATTACTTTGTAGAGCTGTTTCTTGCAGATTTCCTCCGATGTAGGTATCTTCCCCTCTACGAAGTCTTTCTGTATCACTTTCTCTATGGCGCGCATCTTACTGCGTTCACGGGTGTGAATGATGGATATAGATGTTCCGTTCTTGCCGGCGCGTCCTGTTCTTCCGCTTCGGTGGGTGTAGCTTTCCGTGTCGTCAGGCAGTCCATAGTTTATCACGTGCGACAAGTCGTCAACATCGAGTCCGCGTGCAGCCACATCAGTTGCCACGAGTAGCTGTGTCAGGTGCTGACGGAACTTCTGCATGGTGAGGTCGCGCTGCTGTTGTGACAGGTCTCCGTGTAGTGATTCTGCATTGTATCCGTCGTGAATCAGCTTGTCGGCAATCTCCTGAGTCTCACGTTTGGTGCGGCAGAAGATAATGGCGTATATTTTAGGGTAGAAGTCTACGATGCGCTTCAGGGCAAGATATTTGTCCTTGGCGTTCACCATGTAATAGATGTGGTTGACGTGTTCTGCGCCTTCATTGCGACTGCCCACTACAATCTCTTTTGCATTGTGCAAGTAGTTCTGTGCAATCTTTTCAATCTCCTTGCTCATTGTGGCAGAGAAGAGCAGTGTGTTGCGGTCTTCAGTGGTTATTCCGTCGAATATCTCGTTTATACTGTCGGAGAATCCCATGTTGAGCATTTCGTCAGCTTCGTCAAGCACCACGTTCTTTACGTTGTCCAGTTTTGCTGCGCCGCGGTTCATCAAGTCAATGAGTCTTCCGGGAGTGGCAACGATAACCTGTGCGCCGTGTCTCAGCGAGTGGATTTGGTTCTGTATTGATGTGCCTCCATATACTGGCACAACGTGGAGTCCGCCAATGTATTTCCCGAAATCGTTAAGGTCGTCGGAAATCTGCAGACACAGTTCTCTCGTCGGCGAAAGAATCAACGCCTGTGTGGAACGGTCTTCGGGGTCGATTTTCTGCAATACGGGTATTCCGTATGCAGCGGTCTTGCCCGTGCCAGTCTGCGCAAGGGCGACCACATCGTTTTTGTTACCAAGTAAATAGGGGATTACTTCTTCCTGTACGGGCATCGGTGACTCGAAGCCCAGCTCTGTGATGGCGCGGCGAATCTCTTCGCTGACACCAAGTTCTTCAAATGTCTTCAAATTAAAATATAATGTTATTGTTAAGCTCCGCCAACCAGAGCTTTATAGAAATTTCGGGTGCAAAGTTACTAATTTTTTCAGTAATTGTACCTCTTTTATAATATATATCCTTAATTATTAGTTGAAAAACACTAAAATATCGGTTTTATGGCTCATATTTATGTGGAAATGGTTATTTTTGCAGTTATGATTAAAGTTAGGATAATAAACAAGGGGCATCATCAGCTGCCTGAATACGCCACGCCGCAGAGTGCCGGCATGGACTTGAGAGCCAATATTGAAGAGCCGATAATACTGAAGCCGATGCAACGGATGCTTGTGTCGACCGGACTTTTTATGGCGCTGCCTGTCGGTTATGAGGCACAAGTGAGGCCGAGAAGCGGTCTTGCATTGAAGCATGGAATCACGGTGCTCAACACTCCGGGCACGATAGATGCAGACTACAGGGGAGAAGTGAAGGTTCTGTTGGTGAACTTCTCCGATACAGACTTTGTCATAAATGATGGCGAACGTATAGCCCAGATGGTTATTGCCAAGCATGAAACCGCCGATTTTATTGAGGTGGAAGAGCTTGACGAAACAGAGAGGGGTGCCGGAGGTTACGGCCATACAGGAGTAAAGTGATTTGTGGGAATGGGTAAAAAAACGGTAAATATTATTCTTATGGTAGTGACGGCATTTGTCGTTGCTGCGTGCGGAACAGGTAAGGCTAATGTTGTCAGAACGTCAGCCAAAGGACTTGTCCGCTCGATGAAACCGCAGGAAATTGCAGATACCGCAGACTATAATACCAAGTTGCGCCTTCGCTATTTTTATGAAGAGGCAGCCAAGCAGCAGGCACTCGGACATTATGATGCGGCATACGAACTGCTGCTCCATTGCAAAGAGATAAATCCTGATGCTGCAGAGGTGTACTATGCTTTGTCGTCGTATGATGATGGACTGAACTCAAAACAGATGGCAATAGCAGATGTGAGACGTGCGGCAGAACTGAATCCTACGAATTCTATATACCAGGAACGGCTTGCCATGACGTATATTGCCACAGGAGACTATAAAAATGCCATACATGCTTATGAGAAACTCTATTCTACAAGTCCCGACCGCACGGATGTGCTTGAGATTCTACTTAAGCTGTATAATCAGAAGAAGGACTATGGAAAGATGATTTCCACTATTTCGCGTATTGAAGCCGCTGACGGCGAGAGTGAGAAAACCGTACTCTCCAAGATGCACGTCTATTCTTTGCAGGGAAAGAAAAAAGAAGAGTTCCGTACGCTAAAGAATTTTGTAGACCGTTATCCCAACGATTTGTCGTATCAGGTGATGATGGCAAACTGGCTGATAGGCAATGGCGAGAAGCAGCAGGCGCTTGCAATACTGCAGAAAGTACAGAAGACAGACCCGCAGAATATTATGGCGCAACTGTCCATGATAGACTACTATCGTGCAGAAAAGGCTGATTCCATCGCTGCAAACCTCGAAGAAACCCTTTTGCAGAATCCAAGGACGGATGCAGATACCAAACTGACAATAATAAGAAATGTAATATCCCGAAGTGAAGACCTGGGAGGTGACAGTACGAAGGTGCTGGACCTCTTCCATCGTCTGTTGTCGCAGAAGCAGAAAGACTCCAGTCTTGCTGAGATGTATGTTGCATATATGTCACTAAAGAAAATGCCACAGGACAGTATCAATGCAGGACTGCGCTGTATTCTTGATATTGCGCCAGACAATAAAGGCGCGAGGATGGAACTGTTGAGAAATCTTTGGGGTAAGGTGGAAATGTCGGAAATAGAAAAGTTGTGTAAGCCGGCGATAGAGTATAATCCTGATGAGCTTGTGTTCTATTACTTTCTTGGCATCTGCTATTTCCAGGAAGATAAGGATGAACTTGCCCTTGACATATTCCGGAAGGGCGTTGCGCAGACAGCCGACAGTAGTGAGCCGTCATTCGTGTCAGAAATGTATTCCTATATAGGAGAACTGCTCCACCGTAGTGGAAAGACTGAGGAGGCTTTTGCCGCATTTGACAGCAGTCTGCAATGGAAGGGGGACAATGTGGAGACGCTTAATAACTATGCATATTATATAGGTGTGTATGGTGGCGACCTGTCGAAGGCAGAACAGATGAGCTATAAGACGATAAAGGCAGAACCTACGAATCCGTTGTATCTTGACACCTATGCCTGGATTCTCTTTCAAGAGCAGAGATACTCTGAAGCTCAGATGTACATTGACCAGGCCTTGGCGAATGACACGACACTTAGCTATGTACTGCTGGATCATGCCGGAGACATCTATATTATGCTGAAGCAGACGGATAAGGCGGTTGACTTCTGGCGGAAAGCCTTGGATGCCGGAGGTGACAAGGATGCCCTTGAACAAAAGATAAGGCTGAAGCAGTACGTTCCGGACGTAAAGTAGGCTGAAGAAGAAGTAAAGAGAAAAAGGTCTTTTGCGATTTGAGAAAAGAGTAATTTCAAGAAACAATATATAGATAATGAAACTGAAAAATATTGCATTCATAATGTTCTCCGCAGTGATGATCGCCGTGGTTGGCTCATCATGCGGCACAAAAAAGACGGCTGTGGCAGACACCGCCGTATCAGCGTCCGATAAAGTGAAGGGTCGTGTTGATGGGAAAAAGGAAAGCAATGCGGCAGCATTGGAGCAGCTGAATTATGTGAGAAGGGTTTCCGACAACGCTGTATATGCCGATAATATCGTGTCCAAGATAAAATTCTCACTCAATACGGGAAAGAACGACATCACCGTGGCAGGCTCTTTGAGGATGAAGAAGGACGAGGTAATCCGAATTCAGATTACTCCTCTCGGTATAATGGAGGCAGGTAGGCTTGAGTTTACGAAAGACTACGTGTTGCTTGTTGATAGAATACACAAGGAATACGTTAAAGCGTCCTACTCAGATGTGGATTCCCTTCAGAAGAACGGACTCGATTTCTATGCTCTGCAGGCATTGTTCTGGAATCAGCTTTTTGTCCCTGGAGAGCAAAAAATGACGGATTCATCGTTGAAAAACTTCTCTGTCAAGCTTCTCGGAGGGGAAGCGACTGACGTTTCTCTCACCCATGGAAAGATGTCTTACGTGTGGAGTACAGACAGTAAGTCGGCATTGATAAATTCCGTTACTGCTAAGTATGCTGGAGGAACAAATGGAAATACTTCCGTTAATTGTAAGTATTCTTCATTCCGTAATATGGGAGCCAAACGGTTTCCTACAGACATTCTGTTGACTTTAAGTACAAACGCCATAAAGAATGCAAATAAGATGTCACTCCGCTTACAGCTCAACACTCTTGCAAATGAGAGTGGCTGGGAAACAAAAACGGCGGTTTCATCGAAGTATACACAGGTAAGTGTGCAGGAATTATTGAATAAATTGGGTGGCTTGTAAAATAAATAACGTAGCTTGTAAGTATAAATATTTATATAATAAGATGAATCGTATTCTCGTAATTATCGTAGCTTTTGTATTGACTTTACTGCCTGGTACACAAGGAGTGTGTCAGACAAAGTCGTCCAGATCAGCGAAGACTACGACTACAGCAAAGCGTAGAGCAACGTCAAAAAGTGCAGCAGCGAAGAAAACGCAAAGAAAACCTGCTGCAAAGAAAAAGGCTGTAGCTAAAAAAAAAGGTAAGAAATCCCCCGTTTACACAAATGCTTCGATACGCGGACTACAGAATCAGCGCGCAGAAGTCCAGAAGAAGATAAAGGAACAGGAGAGACTTCTGAGAGCGAACAAGGCGGATGTAAAAAAGCGTCTTGATGACCTGCTTGCCATAAACAGTGAGATAGACCAAAGACAGAAGTCTATTGATGGCATTCAGAGTGACATTACGCATATTGAAGGAAACATCTCTCTGTTGCGTTCACAGCTTAGCACCTTGGAACAACAGCTTGAAGAGCGTAAGGCAAAGTATGTTAAGTCTATGCGCTATCTCGCCAAGAGCCGTACGATACAGGATAAGTTGATGTTCATCTTTAGTGCCAAGAGTCTTACGCAGATGTATAGACGCTTGCGCTTCGTCAGGGAGTATGCTGCTTACCAGAGGGCTCAGGGAGAACTCGTAAGGGCGAAGCAGAACCAGATTACTGACAAGCATCGGCAGCTTGAAAACGTGAAAGGTGAGAAAAACAATCTTTTATATAAAGGAAAACAAGAAAAGGAAGCTCTTCAAGGTAAGCAGACGGAACAGCAGCAGATGGTATCTTCATTGCAGAAGCAGCAGAAGACAATACAGACCATCATTGCCGACCAGAAAAAAAAGAATGCCGCCCTTAATGCACAAATTGACAAGCTGATTGCTGAGGAAGTGGCGAAGGCAAAAGCTCGTGCAGAAGCAGAGGCACGCAGGAAAGCTGCTGCTGCGGCAGAGGCTAAGCGTCGCAGAGAAGCTGAACTTGCAAGAAAGAAAGCGGCAGCAGAGGCTGCGGCAAGAGAAAATGCACGTCGTGTGCAGGAAGCAAAGGAGCGTGAGGCTCGTTTGAAGGCAGAAGCAGCCAAGGCTGCTGAGGAAAGGAGAGATGCCGAGGCTCGTCGCAGGGCAGAGCAGGCAGCACGTCAGGCCGAGGCAGACCGTGAGGCTGCTGAGCGTAAGGCTGCTGTAGACAAGAAGCGCCATGAGCAGGAAGTGGCAAAGGCAAAGAAGGAAGAGGAGACGGCGGCAACGGTCAGCACTCAGGACCGGGCGTTGAGCCGTAACTTTGAGAGCAACAGAGGCAGACTGCCTATGCCTATAACAGGAGGCTACAGAATTGTAAGCCACTTCGGACAGTATAATGTAGAAGGCTTGAAGAATGTGCAGCTCGACAATAAGGGTATTAACATACAAGGTTCATCTGGCGCATGTGCTCGTGCTATCTTTAATGGAGAGGTAAGTGCCGTGTTCGGTTTCGGCGGCACGATGGTTGTCATGGTTCGTCATGGCAGTTATATCTCCGTTTATTGTAACTTGCGCTCCGTGAGTGTACATCGCGGTCAGCAGGTTAGTACCAGACAGACACTTGGCGTTGTGGGAGCTGACAATATCCTTCAGTTCCAGTTGCGTAAAGGCTTCTCGAAACTTAATCCTGAAGCTTGGTTAGGCAGATAGTATTTCAATATACGTCCTTATCGCGTTCTCTATTTCGCTTATTTTGATGAATTCATCGGCGGAATGAGAACGTGACGAGTCGCCGGGACCGAGCTTTATGCTGTCGAAAGGCATAAGGGCTTGGTCTGAGAGTGTGGGTGAGCCGAATGGTTTCATGCCGAGCGACAGACATCTCCTTACGAGTGGATGCTCCATGGATATTCCCGACGAATGGAGACGGAAGGAGCGTGCCTTTACATCGCTGTGCAGATGGCGGCATATAAAGTCGTAAACCTCTTCGTTTGTGTAAAGTTCGTTGGTTCTTACGTCAACGACAATCCTGCATTCGTCCGGTACAACGTTGTGTTGTGTGCCGGCGTTTATTACGGTAACGTTCATTACCGTAGGTCCAAGAAATTCGCTAACCCTCTTGAAACGGTAAGAGCGCAGCCAGCAAAGATCATCCAAAGCTTCATAAATGGCATTTACGCCTTCGCCTCTGGCAGCATGTCCCGATTTGCCATGGGCTGTAATGTCGAGCACCATTAGTCCTTTTTCCGCTACGGCAGGTTGCATGCCTGTCGGTTCGCCAACTATTGCCACGTTTATTTCCGGCAGCATAGGTAGTACCGAACTTATGCCCTCTGCCCCCGACACCTCCTCTTCGGCTGAGGCGAGATAGATCAGGTTATAGCCTCTGTCTTCCTTCTCGGCAAGGATGCGGAACACCTGTAGTAATGATACCAATCCTCCGCCGCAGTCGTTGCTTCCCAATCCATACAGCTTGTCTCCTTCTGTGCATGGACAATATGGGTTGCGTATCCACGTTTTTACCGGTTTCACCGTGTCTATATGTGCGTTGAGAAGAATGGTTTCCTTGGTTTCATCGTAGTTTGGTGCAATTGCCCAAACATTGTTCTTGTGCCTGTTGCTGTCCATTCCGTAGGCAGCCAAGGTCTCTTCCATAATGTCGGCAGCTTTTGCTTCGTCGCGACTTATGGACGGTGTTGCAATGAGCAGCTTCAGCAGCTCCACAGCATCATTTGTATAAGTGTTCATGTTCATATCCTTTTTTTTATTGTTATCATAAGCGAAGATTGTGCAAAGATAATGCAAATATTTCTTTCTTTCCCACTTTTGTTGTACTTTTGCACCCAGTAAAAATGTCATCCAATATTTGGATTGATAACGTTTGTTATGATTTTTTTAGGTATGGGCATAAACGGTCCCCCAAAGGTCTCCAAACAACGCCAAAAAGAAAGTTACCGAATTTCTATGAGAAAGTTACGGACTTTCTATTGGAAAGTTACCGAATTTCTAAA
>URLQ01000001.1 GCA_900548745.1 uncultured Prevotella sp. | reverse complement strand
ACCCAGGGCGATGCCCTGGGCTAGGAGCTTTTGGGCCTTCAGCCCGTTCTTGAACAACTTGCAAAACTTGAGTACCTTATTGTATTATCATTGCCCACCAGTTATCGCCGCCGATAAAAGAAAAAATCCCAAGCATCCCGATAAGACATTTAAACCACCGGAATTCACTTCAAATCCATGTTTTTTTTTACAAAAAAATGCTTCTTAAAGGTATCCATCCATACTTAGTGAAAACATGCCATTTTAGAAAGTTACCGAATTTCTATGAGAAAGTTACGGACTTTCTATTGGAAAGTTACCGAATTTCTAAATGAAGTCCAATAAGTTACTTTTTTCACCTCATTCAATCCTTAACTATAATAGCATAAATAAAAAATCTTTAAAACAAGACATTTGGAACATTTTTCCGTCAGTGGCAATTCCCTTGAATGTTATCCTTTCAGCTCTTTTTCTTATCTGCCAAACTCTTTGGCGAAGTCTTCCCAATGAAGCATGAAGTCATTGATGCTTGAGAAGATGAGGTCGGCTCCTTCTTGCAGTAGAGAAGAGTCGGGCAGGGGACCTGTGTTGGCTGCTACGGTGAAGACTTTTGCTGCCACTCCTGCACGCACTCCGAGAGGGGCGTTCTCTACAACGATGGCTTCCCATGGCTGTACTCCTGCTTTAGCAAGACCTTTCAGGTATGGCTCAGGGGCTGGCTTGCCGTGAGTCACGTCGAGAGCACTCACTATCAATTCCTTATGTACCAGTCCGGGAAGCTCCTGTTCGAGCTTGTCGAGAAGAGTATGTTGGGCACTTCCGGTCACTACGATAATCTTTAGTCCCGAACGTTTTATCTTCTTCATCAGTTCCTCTATGCCCTCCATCTTGGCAGCTGGCGGACAGCTGTTGAAGGCATCAGACTTCAGCTTGTAGTATTCCGCCGCCTGTTGGTCTGTCAGTTCTATGTCCTTCTGCTGCCGGAAGAGTAGCTGTATCGTTTCCACTCCCCTCATTCCTTCATATTTGTAGGCGTCTTCGGGTGGCATGTCGATGCCGACGCTCTTCATCGCTTTGTGCCAGCTGCTGGCATGGTTGGGCATACTGTTGTAGATAACACCGTCCATGTCGAACATTACGGCTTTGGGAGAGAAAGAGGTGAAACCGGTCTTCCGGAGATATTCTTTTATATTGTTCTTTATATTGTTCTCAAACATGTTATTTGCTTTTTGAGTTGAAGAGTCGTTTTGCTTGCCAGTCTTATTTGCTTAACCCAAAACGAGCTAATGACTGTCTGGGGCTTAATGGCTGTCGCCGAGGCAACTAAAAATGAGAACCATGATGCCCCTTCCAGGGATTTTCATGGTTCTCATGCTGTTATCATACGTGTGATATTTTTGTTCTGCTTAATAGCTTCTTGCGATAATCACGCGCTTTGTGGAAGGCTTTCCTGATACCATGTCTACACCAGGAGTCTGCTCCACGTTGAACGGGATGCAACGGATGGTGGCCTGTGTGTCTTCCTTGATCTTTGCTTCTGTCTCGGCTGTGCCGTCCCAAGGACAGATGAAGAATCCTCCGTCTTTCACTTTCTCCTTGAACTCCTCATAGTTGTCGCATTCATAGATGCGTGAGTCGCGATAAGCCTTTGCCTTCTCGAAGATGTTTGTCTGGATGTCTTTCAGCAATTGCTCTACATATTCTACTATTCCTTCGACAGGGCGTGTCTCCTTTTCGAGAGTGTCGCGGCGCATTACCTCTACTGTGCCGTTCTCAAGGTCGCGTCCTCCCATTACGAGACGTACAGGTACTCCCTTCAGCTCATAGTCGGCGAACTTGAATCCCGGACGCTTGTTGTCTGCATCATCGTATTTCACGCTGATGCCAGCCTTGCGCAGTTCTGCAATTACTGGAGATAGCTTCTCCGTGATGGCGTCAAGCTGCTCCTGTCCCTTGGTGATAGGTATTATCACAACCTGTATTGGGGCGAGCATAGGTGGAAGAACGAGTCCGTTGTCGTCGGAGTGTGTCATAATGAGTGCTCCGATAAGGCGGGTTGACACACCCCATGATGTAGCCCATACGTATTCAGGCTTATTGTCTTTATTGAGGTATGTAACGTCGAAAGCCTTTGCGAAGTTCTGTCCGAGGAAGTGGCTTGTACCGCTCTGTAGTGCTTTGCCGTCCTGCATCATTGCTTCGATGGTGTAGGTGTCGAGTGCTCCGGCAAAGCGTTCTGTCTCGCTCTTCACGCCGCGTACTACAGGCACTGCCATATACTGCTCTGCAAAGTCTGCATATACGTGGAGCATCTTCTGTGCCTCTGCCTCTGCCTCTTCCTTTGTGGCATGGGCGGTGTGACCCTCCTGCCATAGAAATTCCGATGTGCGGAGGAATGGACGTGTACGCATCTCCCAACGCATAACGTTACACCACTGGTTGCACATCAGTGGCAGGTCTCTCCATGAGTGGATCCAGTTCTTGTATGTGTTCCAGATGATGGTCTCCGATGTAGGGCGGATGATGAGCTCTTCGTCAAGCTTTGCTGCCGGGTCTACCTCCACGCCGCTCTTGTCTTCCTTTGCTTTCAGGCGGTAGTGCGTTACAACGGCACACTCCTTTGCAAAGCCTTCTACATGCTCTGCCTCTCTTGAAAGGAATGACTTAGGGATAAGAAGAGGGAAGTAGGCGTTCTGTGCTCCTGTCTCCTTGAACATAGCGTCGAGCTGATGTTGCATCTTCTCCCATATCGCATAGCCGTAAGGCTTGATAATCATACATCCTCTTACCGGTGATTGTTCTGCAAGGTCTGCCTTTGTCACCAAGTCATTGTACCACTGGCTGTAGTTATCAGCCCTTTTGGTAAGTTGTTTTAGTTCTTTTGCCATATTTATTTTATCTTTATCTTCTGTTGAGTTTCCAACGTACACATATCTGTTATATATATACCTTATTATATATAATATACTATGTCTGACGTTCAATGGTTGCAAAATTACAAAAAAAAAATGATAGGAAAAACAAGTATATAAATAACTTGCCGTTCCTATCATTGATTTATGTATATTTTATTGCTAATATACAGTTGTGGGGGAATTATTTCTTGATGTTTGGCTCTTCAAGTCCGTAACCGCCCTTCTTGTCGATAGCTTTGAGGTAGAGTCCGAGCAACAATGCTGCTACACCGAGCATTGCAAACACAACCATTGGGATGGTATAGTTATACTTGAGAGGGTCTTCAACGCCAGGGTTGCTTGCCTTAAGCACGCTACCGATAATCATTGGGAAAGCGTACAGACCGATGTTCTGAATCCAGAATATCAAAGCGTATGCCGAACCGAGCAACTTGCCGTCGATGAGCTTTGGCACTGAAGGCCAAAGAGCAGCAGGAACGAGTGAGAAAGAGATGCCCAGTACGATGATGGCTGCCAGTGTGATGACAACGCTCTGTGTTGCAGGTACAATGAAAGCGAAGATGAGATGGCAGACTATCATCAGCATGGCTCCGAGGATAAGCATTGTAGCACCCTTACCCTTGCGGTCGAGGAAGTTGCCGAGGAACGGAGTCACGGCAGCAGCTCCCAACGGGAATACGAAGAATACATATCCAGCCTGTTCTGCTGTGAAGTGCAGGTTGCACTGCAACATGTTGATGGCATACTTCTGGAATGGGAAGATTGCACTGTAGTAGAGTACGCAAAGCAGTGCAACAACCCAGAACATGCGGAGCGAGAGAATCTTGCCAATGTCGGAAATCTTGAATGGGTCGTCCTTCTCCTCCTCAGCACCCTGAGCGTCGAGTTTCTTATCCATGAAACCGTATACTATGAAGCAGATAAGGCCGATGCACACAAGAAGCAGAGAAGCTGCTACCGGGCGGCTTACGCTTACAGGAGCGATGGATGCCAAAGCAGGAGAACCAATCATGACAACGGCAACACCTACACGTGCGATAGCCATCTCGATACCCATGGCAAGAGCCATCTCATGTCCGGTAAACCATTTCACGATACCACGGCTTACGGTAATACCGGCCATCTCTGCACCGCAACCGAAAATCATGAATCCGATAGCGGAGAGCTTGGCAGAAGCAGGCATGCCGTCATACCAAGGTGTTACGTTCCACCATGCCTGTGGCAAGTTCAGGATGCCATCCATGAAGGTCTTGAATGAAGAAGCCTCGAAGGTGTCAGTAACGGCAAACCAGTTGATTGCAGCACCGAGCACCATAACGCCACCTGAAAGGATAGCGGTGAAGCGTACTCCCATCTTGTCGAGGATAATTCCTGCAAAGATGAGGAAGAACACGAAGACGTTGAGGAAAGGCTCAGAGCCGGCAAAGTGGCCATATGCCTGAGGGTCCCAGCCACGTTGCGTCTGGAGAATTTCCTGCAGTGGAGAAAGAATGTCTACAAAGATGTAGGCAAAGAACATTGCGCTGGCAAGCAGCACGAGGGCAGTCCAGCGCAGTGCTGGAGAATCGCTCATTTTCTTTTGGTTTGTTTCGTTCATTGTATTGTTTTTTTGATTATTGTTATTCGTGTTATTTCTTATTTCTTCAGCCATTTGTCGAGCCAGTTGAAGAAGGTGCGTTGCCAGAGTACTCCGTTCTGTGGTTTCAGTACCCAGTGGTTCTCATCCGGGAAGATAAGCAGCTCTGCCGGTATGCCGTGCATCTTTGCAGCGTTGAAGGCTCCGAAGCCCTGGTTGGCATTGATACGGTAGTCCTTCTCTCCGTGGATACAGAGGATAGGAGTGTCCCATTTGTCAACGAAGCGGTGTGGAGAGTTCTCGTAAGTCTTCTTCGCATTGTCTGTAAGATCCTTGTTCCAGTAAGCGTCATCGTATTCCCAATTGCTGAACCATGCCTCTTCGGTGTCGGTATACATAGATTCGAGGTTGAAGGCTCCGTCGTGTGCGATGAAGCACTTGAAGCGTTTGTCATGGTGTCCGGCAAGATAGTAAACGCTGAATCCTCCGAAGCTTGCACCTACAGCTCCAAGACGGTCTTTGTCAACGAATGGCAGGTTTTCAGCTGCATCGTCGATGGCACTCAGATAGTCCTTCATACACTGTCCTGTCCAGTCGCCGCTGATTTCTTCATTCCATTCAGAGCCGAAACCTGGGAGACCTCTACGGTTTGGAGCCACTACAACATATCCGTTTGCTGCCATAATCTGCATGTTCCATCTGTAGCTCCAGAACTGTGATACAGGGCTTTGTGGACCACCCTCGCAGAACAGAAGGGTAGGGTACTTCTTGTTGGGGTCGAAGTCGGAAGGCAATACAATCCATACGAGCATTTCCTTACCGTCGGTTGTCTTTACCCAGCGCTGTTGTATCTTGCCCAATGAGAGTTGGTCAAGAATTTGCTTGTTCTCTTTGGTTATCTGCTCAACCTTTGTCTTGCTCGCATTCTTTGCAGGAGTGATGACAAAGATGTCGTTTGGTGCAGACATGCTCTGGCGCACGGCGAGAAGCTTGTTGCCGTCGTTTGCCAGTGATACAGAAACGAAGTCCGCCCAGTCGTTGGTAAGCTGCTCCACGTTTCCTGCAAGGTTTGTTCTGTACATGTTAATGCAGCCGTGCCATACGCCGATGAATGTAATGTCCTTTGAATTAGGCATCCAGCAGAAGTCGTCCACGTTGGAATCGAATTTCTCTGCTACGTATGTCTTCTCTCCTGTTGCGAGATTATATACGCAAAGACGGTTGCGGTCGCTCTCATATCCGTCTCTTGGCATGCTTTGCCAAGCAACATATTTTCCGTCAGGTGAGAATTTCGGATTTGTGTCATAGCCAGGGTTGTTCTTCAGATTCTCTTTAGAATTTACCGCCTGGTATTTCTTAGTCTTTGTAGGGTCAGACTTTGGCTCTACATATCCAGCAGACTTGCAGAGGTTCTTGGTCTCCTTTGTTTCTATGTTGTAAAGATAGATGTCAGAGTCGGTAGATGTAGCATATTCTACACCCGATTTCTTTCTGCATGTGTATGCTATGTTCTTGGAGTCGTTGCTCCATGCAAGCTGTTCTACTCCTCCGAAAGGTTTCATTGGGCATTCGTATGGCTCACCCTCAAGGATGTCCGTGCCTTCTGTTATTCCGTTTGGAGTTACTTCTGCAAGATATGGATGCGGTATTGATTCAACATATTCGTCCCAGTGGCGGTAGTTGAGGTCTGTCACGACTCTTCCTGTTGCCATAGGAAGATCATCAGGATTCTTCTGAATGCTTTCATGGAAAGGAATCTGCTTGATGAGGATTACTTTCTTTTCGTCTGGCGAGAACTTGAAGCCGTCAATGCCGATCTTGTCGTTTGTAAGTTTCTTACGGTCAGAACCGTCGATGTTCATTGTGAAGATCTGTCCGTCAGACAGGAAGGCAATCTTCTTGCCGCCGTTTATCCATACAGGGTCCGACTCGCTCTTTGAGCTTGTAGTAAGCTGTTTGATGTTCTTTCCGTCACTGTCCATCACGCAAATCACCTGATGTCCCTTGTTCTCTTTCACACTGTAGTAACCAACTTGGTATACTATATGCTTGCCGTCAGGCGAAGCCTGTGCACCGGCAATGCGTCCCATTGCCCAAAGGGCTTCGGGGGTCATTTTGTCGCTGGTGAGTGTGATGTTACTCTTACCGATCGGTTTCACTGTCGATTGTGCTTTAAAAGTGCTGAAACTCATGGCGAGTGCTACAGCAAAAATGATTGATTTTTTCATAATATTGATTTAGAAAGCCTGTGAAGAACTTACAGGACAGTAAATTCTTTCACAGGCTTATTGTTATATTTGAACATTAATTGTTTCTTCTTCTTTCAAGCTCCTCGCGTTGCTTTCTTAGTTCCTCAGCCTGCTTTTGCATGGCTTCGAGTCTTGCTGCCAGTCCGCTTGTCTTCTTAGGGTTGTTCTTGTTCTCCTGATATTTTGCTTCAAGGATAGCAAGAAGCTTCTCGTCGTTTGTTGTCTTGCGCAGCGTCCACATGATGGCAGCGCTGAAGAACAGCGATACGAAATAGTAGAAGTTAAGACCTGCAGAATAGTCGTTGAACATGAAGAAGAACATTACCGGCATGAGATACATCATCCATTGCATTGCCTTCATCTGTTCTGCCTGCTGGCCAACCATCTGGTCTCTCTGCTGACGCATTGTCATTATAGAATACAATACGTTGGCAACGCAGAAGAGAATACATGTCAGTGACAAGTGGTCGCCAATGAGCCAGATGTTAGTTCCCCATTCTATAATAGGGTCGTAAGTAGAGAGGTCGTTTATCCACAGGAAGCTCTCTCCACGCAGCTGTATGGCGTTCGGCACGAAGTTGAACATAGCAATCCAGATAGGCATCTGTATGAGCATTGGCAGACAGCCGCTCAGTGGGCTTACTCCATATTTGGAATATTCAGCCATCATAGCCTGCTGTTTCATCATCTGGTCTTCAGGCTTGTCGTACTTCTTTGTCAAGGCATCGAGTTTCGGTCTTAATACGCGCATCTTGGCTGAAGACATGTAGCTCTTTTTTACGAGAGGGAAAGTGATGAACTTCAGGAGCATCGTGATGAGTATAAGTACAATACCCATGTTGATGTCCAATGCCGTTAGCCAGTCGAAGACATAGATGGTGAACCATCTGTTTATGATGCGGAACAGAGGCCATCCAAGATATACAAGGCGCTGCATCTCAAGCTCTTTTCCGAACTTGCTCTCTTCCTCTACGTTCTGTAGCAGACGGAAATCATTAGGACCATAGTAGAACTCCAGTTCTGTAGGCTGCTTTCCTGTCGGGTCAAAGAATGTTTTCATCTTTGCTCCGTACTGCTTTAGATAGCCTGAACCTTTCTCCTGCGGAATACTTGTCATCTTGGCATTTTTGCCGAAGTCGTTCTTTGCAATCATCACGGCACTGAAGAACTGGTTCTTGAATGCCACCCAGTCGATATTGTCTTCAACAGCCTCGTCTGTCAGCTCTTTCGTTTCGCCGAGATAGTCTGTTCCTCCCTCTGTCAGATGGTATGTAAGGGTGGCGTATCTGTTTTCGAAAGTGAAGCCTTTCTCCTGCTGGCGGCATTTGTCTTTCCATTCAACATCCATTGCGTTATAGTTCGGTGCAAACATTCCGCTCATTCCGTTAGCCTGGATAGATGCGTGAAGCATGTAGTCCTTACCTAATGTATATGAGATGGTCAATGACTTTCCTTCTGCTGCACTGGCGGTAAACACAACTGTAGAGTCAGTAACTTCCGATGGTGTGAAATACATGTCAGAGGTTATGAGGTTGGTCTCTTTACCTGCAAGCATGAAGTTGAGTGACTGGTCTTTACCGTCAAACAGGGTGACGTCTTTGTTTCCCTTGTAGTCTTTGAAACCTTTGATGACAGCTTTTTCTACAGTAGCACCCTTTGAGTTGAATGTCAGTTCAACCTTCTGGTTCTTCAGCGTAACTTTCTGTGCTTTTCCTGCAAGAGCTTCATGGAATGCGGCTGTCGTATCAATCTTTGCCATTGCTTTAGCTGCAGCCGCGTTTGCTGCTTGTTGCTGTTTCGCCTTTTCCTTTTGCACGTTGGCAATAGAGTCTTGTGTACGCTGTTGTGCAATTTCTTCGTCAGATGGTTTGTTGAACCAGCTGAAACCGATTAGCAATGCTGCGATAAGAAGAAAGCCGGTGATTGTATTCTTGTCCATTTTTTAATATTGTTTTCTTTCTTAAAGTTTAAATGTTTCTTGTTTTATTCAAGCTTTAGGATTTTTTACTCTCTATAGTGGTCTTCACAAAGTCAAGGAACAGCGGATGCGGGTGAAGCACTGTACTTGAATATTCCGGATGGAACTGTGTGCCGATGTACCATTTCAGTCCAGGTATCTCAACAATCTCGATCAGGTTGCTTTCAGGGTTGCGGCCTACGCATTTCATTCCTGCGCGTTCATATTCCTGCTCATAGTCGTTGTTGAACTCATAACGGTGACGGTGTCTCTCCTGTATATGCTCTTTCTTATAGATATTGAAGACACGTGAACCTTGCTTAAGTATACATTCGTATGCTCCAAGACGCATCGTTCCTCCCATATTTGTTATGTCCTTCTGGTCTTCCATTATGTCGATAACATTGTGAGGAGTCTTTTCGTCAAGCTCTCTACTGTTGGCATCTTCATATCCGAGCACGTTTCTTGCAAACTCGATGACAATCATCTGCATACCGAGACAGATACCGAAGGTAGGAATGTCGTGTGTCCTTGTATAGTGTGCTGCAATGATCTTTCCCTCAGTGCCTCGCTGTCCGAATCCCGGACAGATCACTATTCCGTCCATGCCTTTAAGCTTTTCTGCAACATTCTCTTCTGTCAGCTTCTCGCTGTTTATGAAAGTCATTACAGTCTTGTAGTCGTTGTATGTACCTGCTTGCGAGAGACTTTCACGGATACTCTTGTATGCATCCTGCAAGTCGTATTTGCCTACGAGGCCTATGTTGACCTCTTTCGTTGCCTTTGCTCTTCTTTCGAGGAAGCTCTTCCATGGTCCGAGTGCCGGTTTCTCTCCCGGTTCAATACCCATTTTCTTCAGAATAGCAGAGTCAAGACCCTGGTTCTGCATGTTTACAGGCACCTCATAGATAGAAGGCAGGTCTTCGCTCTGAACGACACAGTCGATGTCAACGTTACAGAAGGAAGCCACTTTCTTCAGTATTCCTTCTCCGAGATGCTTCTCTGTACGCAAAACAAGAATGTCCGGCTGGATACCAACGCTCTGCAATTCTTTTACGGAGTGTTGTGTAGGTTTCGTCTTTAGCTCACCTGCCGCTTTTAAATAAGGTACGTAAGTAAGGTGTACACATACGGCATTCTTGCCCAGTTCCCATTTCATCTGTCTGATAGCTTCCAGATATGGTGCGCTTTCTATGTCGCCGATAGTGCCTCCGATTTCGGTAATGACGAAATCGTAGTGGTTCTTTTCACCGAGTAATTTAATGTTTCGTTTGATTTCGTTAGTGATGTGCGGTACAACCTGTATAGTCTTTCCGAGATAATCGCCTCGGCGTTCTTTGTCTATTACCGCTTTGTATATTCTTCCTGTTGTAAGGGAGTTGGCTTTAGTTGTCTGAATACCTGTAAATCTTTCATAATGTCCGAGGTCAAGGTCTGTTTCCATTCCATCAACGGTCACGTAGCATTCTCCATGCTCGTATGGATTCAATGTACCTGGGTCGATGTTGATGTACGGGTCAAACTTCTGAATAGTAATGTTGTAGCCCCTTGCCTGTAATAATTTACCTATTGACGAAGAGATGATTCCTTTGCCAAGCGATGAAACCACACCGCCAGTGACGAAGATGTATTTTGTTTCTGCCACAATAATTGAGTTTTATATTAATTATATGTTCAAAAATTTAATGTGCAAAGTTAGCAATAAAATAGAATACTGCCAAAAGTTTTTGATAAATACTTGATAAATCTCTATTTTGCTGTTTTGAGAAGTTCCTGCATCCTTACAATTTCGTCTCTGTATTGCGCCGCCTGCAGGAAATCCAGTTCCTTCGCCGCCTTTTTCATTAGTTCTGTTGTATGCTCGATACTTGTCTCTATTTCTGTCTTGCTCATCTTCTTCATGATAGGGTCGGCAACAAGTCTTGCTCCTTCCATGTCGGTGTAAGGAGCATATTTGATGACCTTCTTGTTCTTCTCGTTGCTGGCGCTGGTGTTGTCAGCGGAAATGCCAAGAGCGTTAGTCTTGATTTCTTTTTCTATTTTCTGTGGCGTTATATGGTTCTTGATGTTGTAGGCCATTTGCTTAGCCCTTCTGCGCTCGGTCTCGTCAATGGTGAGCTGCATGCTTTCCGTTATGGTGTTGGCATACATTATCACCTTGCCGTTTACGTTTCTTGCGGCTCGTCCGGCAGTCTGTGTCAAAGACCTGTGTGAACGCAGGAATCCTTCTTTGTCCGCATCGAGGATTGCCACGAGCGATACTTCGGGCAGGTCGAGTCCTTCGCGCAGGAGGTTCACTCCTACCAGCACGTCAAACAGTCCTGCTCTCAGGTCGTTCATTATCTTTACTCTATCCAGGGTAGCAACGTCGCTATGGATATAGTTGGCTTTCACGTCATGGTTGAGAAGGTATTCCGTCAGCTCCTCAGCCATACGTTTCGTCAATGTGGTTACGAGTGTTCGTTCGTTTCTCTCGCATCTTATCAGAATCTCGTTCATCAGGTCGTCTATCTGGTTCTCGCTTGGCCTTACTTCTATTTCAGGGTCAAGCAGTCCTGTAGGCCGTATCACCTGTTCCACGACAACACCTTCTGACTCTTGTAATTCAAATTCGGCCGGTGTCGCGGAAACATATATGACCTGGTTTGTCATCTGCTGGAATTCCTCAAACTTCAATGGCCTGTTGTCAAAGGCGGCAGGCAGTCTGAAGCCGAACTCCACAAGATTCTGTTTTCTTGCTCTGTCTCCTCCGTACATGGCTCTGATCTGTGGCACGCTCACGTGGCTTTCGTCAATCACAAGAAGGTAATCCTTAGGGAAGAAGTCCAATAGGCAGTAAGGCTTTTCTCCGGCTTCACGCCCGTCGAAGTATCTTGAATAGTTCTCTATTCCAGAGCAATGACCAAGTTCCTTAATCATCTCAATGTCATATTCAACTCTTTCCTTAATTCTCTGAGCCTTAATGTTATCGCCTATTTCGTTGAAGAATTCAATACGCTCGTCGAGATCCTTTGAAATTTGCTTTATAGCCTCTTGTGTCTGCTCTTTTGATGTTATGAAAATGTTGGCTGGATAAATCTGATATTCGTTGAAAGAAGCAAGTCTGTGAAACGTTATGGAATCCACCTCTTCGATAGAGTCTATCTCGTTGTCCCAGAACGATACTCTAAGAACGTTGTCGCTGTAGGCCATGAAGATGTCAACGGTGTCTCCCTTGACTCTGAAATTGCCGCGTTGAAGCTCAATGTCGTTTCTTACGTAAAGAGAATCCACGAGTCTTCTTAGGAACATGTTCCTGTCGATAATCTGTCCTTTCTTTATCGTTATCACGCTTTGTTCCATTGCCGTGGGGCCGCCCATACCATAGATACATGATACGGAAGACACGACGATGACGTCTTTCCTTCCGGAGAGCAATGCCGACACGGCGGAAAGTCTCAGCTTGTCGATTTCTTCATTGATGGCGAGGTCTTTTTCTATGTATGTGTCGGTCTGTGGAAGATAAGCCTCAGGCTGGTAATAGTCGTAATACGAAACATAGTATTCTACGGCATTCTCCGGAAAGAACCCCTTCATCTCTTCGTAGAGCTGGGCTGCGAGTGTCTTGTTGTGGCTGAGGATTAGGGTAGGGCGGTTGACGTTTGCTATGACGTTTGCCACGGTGAATGTCTTTCCCGAACCAGTCACTCCGAGCAGTACCTGCGCCTTGTCACCCCTGTTCAGTCCGTCCGTCAGCTCCTTGATAGCCTCAGGCTGGTCGCCTGTAGGCTTGTATTTTGAAGTAAGTAAAAACTTGCCCATAATATGTGTTTAAAGAATAAAACCAGTGTTGTTATCACTGAAAACGTTGAATTATTTTGCAAAAATACTTATAAAGAACTTAATAATGGCAATAATCATGATAAAAAATGGGCAAATTTTATTTTATTATTTTGAATACTAAATTATTATGTGTAAATTTGCAACTCAAATTGTTTGAAAAGTATGAATAAAAAGATAATTTTCTCGATGACAGGCGTTGCACTGATGTTTACAAGTTGCGTAAACCAGTTCAACCAGATATATAAGTCATCAGACAATGATTTGAAATACGAATATGCCAAGGAGTGCTATTTGCGTGGTAAATATGTTAAGGCAACGACACTTCTTCAGGAACTTGTTACAATACAGAAGGGTACCGACAATGCGGAAGAGAGCCTCTATATGCTTGCAATGGCGGAGTTCAAGAACAAGGACTATGATACGGCAGCCGAGTATTTCAAGAAATACGTTAAGACATATCCCAAGGGCGTTTATGCAGAGCTTGCTTCTTATTATATCGGTGAGAGCCTTTATATGAGTACGCCGGAGCCGCGTCTTGACCAGACGGAGACGGTAAATGCCATTTCAGCATTCCAGGACTATCTTGACCTGTATCAGGATGCCAAAAGGAAGAATGAGGCGCAGAACCGTCTGTTTGCCCTTCAGGACAAGTTGGTGAAGAAGGAGCTTTATTCAGCGCAGCTGTATTATAACCTCGGCACGTATTTCGGCAATTGCACAAGTGGTGGAAGCAACTATGAGGCTTGCATCATAACAGCGCAAAACGCCTTGAAGGATTATCCTTATACAAGCATGCGCGAGGACTTTGCAAAGCTCGTGATGAAGAGCAAGTTCGAGCTGGCCCAGCAGAGTGTGGACTCAAAGAAGATGGACCGCTATCGTGATGCCGAGGATGAGTGTTACGGATTCATCAATGAATATCCGGATTCCAAGGACAGGGGGCTTGCGGAAAAGTATATAGAAACATGCAAGAAATACGTTAAGGACTAACGTGGGGAAGAATCAGAAGAAATAATAATTAATATATTTAATAAAGGTAATGGATTACAAAAAGTCAAAAGCACCGGTAAATACCGTAACGCGTAACATCATGGATCTCTGTGATGAGACTGGAAACATTTATGAGAGTGTTGCAATCATTGGCAAGCGCGCAAATCAGATTTCTATGGAAATCAAACAGGACTTGAGCAAAAAGCTTGCTGAATTTGCCTCATACAACGACAGTCTTGAGGAAGTTTTTGAAAATCGTGAGCAGATAGAAATCTCAAGATATTACGAGAAGCTTCCTAAACCAACATTGCTTGCAACAGAGGAATTCGTAGAAGGAAACATATACTGGCGTGATCCGTCTGCAGAAAACAGCAAGGAAGCATGATTCAGCGTAAACAGTCTGTATTCCTTTTGCTTGCTGCGATAGTGGGAATCATCTCGCTTTGCATGCCGATAGGAATATTCAAACCTGTAGAGCTTGGAGTTGACTCTGTTATGTACAACCTGTGGATACAGGACGGAAATGGAAGTTTGGACTTTTCAGTTGCACCTCTGTTCTGTATCGCTCTGTTGTCGGTGATTATTTCCGGGGCTACAATATTCCTGTTCAACAACAGGAAGTTGCAGATTAAGTTATGTTCATGGAACATGCTTCTGCTCATTGTCTGGTATATCGCTTATGGAGTAATTGCTTATCTTCATAAGAGTTCCGTCAATGCAGAGTTCAAGCTCTCTTTTGCAGCAGTATTACCGCTGATAGCTATAATACTGGTATTTATGGCTCGCAAGGGCGTTAAGGCGGATGAAGCTTTAATACGTGCGGCTGATAGAATAAGATAAAAACGTCGGGTCTTGGATGGCCATGACTTATAATAATAAAAACAAGACGTCGTCCACATATTGCATAGGCAGACAGTGAACGACGTCTTGTTTTTTTATCCTTTTGCGAAACTCTTTATACAGTTTCCTGCTTTCAGTTTCTATTCATATTTCATTGACTTTGCCGGAGTAATATGAGACACAAGGAAACTTGGTCCGATAAAGACAAGCAGGCATATCAATAGGGTTGATACATTTATCAGCAGAATGATAGGCAAGTTAAGTTCTACAGGCACGTAGTCTACATAATATACGGAAGCGTCAAGCTTGACGATGCCAGTAAACTGTTGCAGCAACACAATGCCTATTCCTATAGCATCTCCGATAAGGATACCCCTTCCGATGATGAATGCGGCAAACCAGAGGAACACGTGCCTTACGCTCTTGTTCCGGCATCCCAAAGCTTTGAGGATACCAATCATGTTGGTGCGCTCAAGGATTATAATCAGAAGACCGGAGATGATTGTTATGCCGGCAACACATGTCATGAGGGCGAGAATAATCCATACGTTCAGGTCAAGAAGGTCAAGCCATGAGAAGACCTGAGGGTACATCTCCTGAATGGTTTCCGACGAATACATGACGCCATACTTGTCTTCAGCCCTGTTCACGTTCTTTACAAGATAGTTGGAAGCCTGGTCTATCGCCTTATAGTCAGCCACGGAGATTTCTATTCCCGATATCTGGTTCTCCTCCCAACCGTTAAGCTTCACGGCAGTATACAGGTCGCAGAAACAGAGCGTTTCGTCAAACTTCGACATGTTGGTCTGATAGATGCCCGCCACGGTAAATCTTCTTGCCCTTATGTCGCTGCCGTTGATAAAATATGAGTATACCTTGTCACCGGCTTTTATCTTCAGCTTGTCGGCAATAATCTGTGATACGAGAATCTTGTTCCCGCTTGCCTTGTCGCTGAACTTTGGAATGAATCCGCTTTTCAGGGAAGAATGGATGAATGTGGTGTCATAATCGGCGGCAATGCCTTTATATACGACTCCTATGAAATCACTGTCCGTTTTCAGTATGCCCTGTGTTATCGCATATCTTTCGATGTGCTTCTGACCGGGAGTCTTCCTTATTACAGTCAGCATACTGTCAGTAACATCTATCGGAGTCTGTTCGCCGCCATGAAGGGCGTTGTAGCTTGCCACGGTAAGATGACTACCCAGTCCTACGACCTTGTTGCGTATCGTATGCTTGAAGCCAAAGATAACGCAAACGCTGACTATCATCACAGCCAGACCGATTGCCACACCGGCTGTGGCGATATAGAGGGCAGGCTTGCTTACCTTCTTCTTGTCGCCGCTGTCTGTGTATATTCTTCTTGCTATGTATAATGGAAAATTCATTTATTCATCCTCTACTCTTCCCGGATAAGCCTCCAGAGCCTTTCGCAATACGAGCAGTGCTCTTGTAAGGTCTTCCTTCTTCAATACGTAAGCTATTCTGACTTGGTTGTGACCTGCTCCCGGAGTAGTGTAAAAACCACTTGCGGGTGCCATCATCACGGTTTCTCCCTCATAGTTGAACTCCTCAAGACACCATCTGCAGAACTTCTCGCTGTCGTCCACCGGAAGCTTTGCCACGGTATAGAATGCTCCCATCGGGATAGGGGAGTATACTCCCGGTATGCGGTTCAGTCCGTCGATGAGGCATTTTCTTCTTTCAACGTATTCGTCATATACGTCGCGGTAATATTCCTCAGGTGCGTCGAGTGAAGCCTCTGCTGCTATCTGTCCTATCAGAGGTGGTGAGAGGCGTGCCTGGCAGAACTTCATCACAGCCTGTCTTACCTCCTTGTTCTTCGTAATCAGGGCACCTATGCGTATTCCGCATTCGCTGTATCTCTTGCTGACGGAGTCGATGAGCACAACATTCTGTTCGATGCCTTCAAGATGGCAGGCGCTGATGTATGGCGAGCCTGTATATATGTATTCACGATAAACCTCGTCGGAGAAGAGATACAGGTCGTGTTTCTTTACCATATCCCTTATCTGGTTCATCTCCCTTCTGGTATATAGATAGCCGGTAGGGTTGTTCGGGTTGCAGATCAGAATTGCCCTCGTGCGGTCGTTTATCAGTTCCTCAAACTTTTCCACCTTCGGCAGGGAGAATCCTTCCTCTATGGTAGTGGCAATGGTTCTGATGGTTGCTCCTGCCGAGATGGCAAACGCCATATAGTTGGCATAAGCCGGTTCCGGCACGATGATTTCGTCTCCCGGATTCAGACATGACATGAATGCAAAGAGCACCGCTTCGCTTCCTCCGCATGTTATGATGATATCGTCGGGAGTTACGTTGATGTTGTATTTCTTGTAGTAGTCAACGAGTTTCTCCCTGTAGCTGAGATATCCCTGAGAGGGGGAATACTCCAGAATGCTTCTGTCGATGTCCTTTATTGCGTCGAGAGCCACTTTCGGTGTGGGCAGATCCGGCTGTCCGATATTCAGATGATATACTTTTGTTCCTTTCTTTTTAGCTGCGGCTGCAAGCGGTGCCAGCTTTCTGATTGGCGATTCCGGCATTTCAAGTCCGCGTACTGATATTTGAGGCATAATCTCTTTTGTTTTTATCTTTCTTTATAGGTGTGTGCCTTTGATGGGTTACACCTTATTATATATATTATAGTAGAATTAGTTGAAGAAGTTCCACGACAGTCCGAATCTCAATATCCTCGTATTGATAGGGTAGTGTGGCGTCAGGAAATACTCTCCGTTGCTTGCATTAACATGGCTCATCATGATGAAAAACCTTGTCTGCTTCAGATGCATGTTGGCGTAGACGTTCACTATCGGATAGTTTCCTGTCTTCACATTAGCGTCACCGTTGTCCTGCACGGTGTATTGTCCGAGTGCCGGGCTGTAGTCCTGCGCCTTGTACTTCGTGAAATATCTGGCGTCGGCACCCAGGTCCACTTTCAGCACCCTTGCTATCTTGAATCTCAGATACAGGTTCGTGTATGCGTTCAGCTGTGGCACGGCAAGGATGTCGTCGTTGCTCGACTTCTGATACGTGATGAGATTCTCCCAGTACAGCGGTCCGAGCTTGAAGTCTTGTCCCAGCTGCAGGGTGAGCAGACTGATGTTGTCGCTGTGCTGCTTTACGTTTACCGTGGTACCTGTTCTTCCGAAGTTCTCGGTTATATTGTATTTCTGTGCGAAATATGTATAGTTGCTGATGTTGTCAACGGCAACTCTGAGGGTTGTCTTTGTCTTTCTCAGTGAGAATAGTCCTTCAATCCTTGTCCGTGTCTCCTTGCTTAGGTCGTTGTCCCACCAGAGATGCTTGGAGTGGTAATGGCGGTAGAAGAAGGTAGGGTTCAGACGATAGAAGTATGCTTTGGCGGCAAGCTGTACGGTATCTCCCAGCAGCTTGAAGTTAAGGTCGGCATTGCCCTCCACCTTCAGCTGTCCTGCGTCTTCGCCCGTCAGCCATGCTTCTGCCGTGGCATTATAGTGGAAAGCCTTTCCTTCGGTCTTTATGAGCTGTCCTCCTATGCTGAGGTTGTGCTCGTTGTAGGAATCGGTGCCGCCGTTAAGTGACGGCATGGCGTAATGCCTCAGCTCAGATGTGGCAAACACTTTGAGTCCTGCCTTCGCCCATTTGTTGAAGCCTTCAAGCATGGCTATGGCAAGAGTGTTCCTGAGCGAATAGTGTCTCGTCTTGTCGTATATGGAGTCACCGCCGAAGTGCTCGTCGATGTCATATTTGCTCAGGTAATAGTTTTCCGGAGTCTTGTAAGCCTCGTAAATCCTTCTGTAGTTGTCGAATTTCAGAGTATGGATGAAGCTCGTAACGGGTACGTATTCGTTTTTCATCCATGTAGTGTCCACGCTGGCTTTTGCCAAGGTGCTGCTGGCGAGGCTGTCAGCCTGTTCCTTGCCGCTGACTGCTATTCGTCCTTCCTTGTTTGCGGTCTTGTCGGCAACAGGTTCCTCTCCGGCAATTTTGGCGTCGGTTGGTCTTCCGGAGAACACTTTTCCCTTGCGGTCGAACTCTTCTTCGTCAAAGTCCTTCCCGTCTTTCCTTGCCTTTCTCTGAGCCTGTTCCTTCAGTCGTTCTTTCTCGTTCTCCTTTTTCGATTCTATGGCGAACTTTCTTGCCTTTATCTCTTCCTCCGTCATCTTCACCTTGCGGTTGAAGCCCACGTTGTATCTGTGGGTGAAGAAGATATGCTGGTTGTCGTTGCGGTTCCAGTTCTGCTCCAATACGGTAGGAATTTCGTTCTCGCCGAAGTCGTCGTTGAACACTTCCGGGTGTGTGATGTATCTGTCGTCGGTGATACCTCCGTTCTCTGTCACTTTCTGATGGTTTGTAGAGAACAGGAAGTGTGCATTGTATCTTTCTCCGAGATACGATGCATACATGGTGTAGTTGAAGTGGGATGTGCTTTGGTTCTGGTAGTATCCTCTGCCGTATATATAGTCGAACTTGAATCCCATGCCGAGGTCTTTTCCTGCGTTTATTCCGAAGAGAGCCTTCAGGTGGTCTTCGCCGTTGGTGCGGTCGCCACACTCGTTGTATGTGAGGTTTGTTATGGGCGAGAGCGTGTTCGTGAATCTGAAAGTGCTTACGGGTTGTACGAAGTAGTCGTATGGCTGTGTGAAGATGAACTGTCCGTCGAGGGGTCTGTCGGCAAACACGCGGTTTATTCTTGGAGCGCCGAGGTTTCCTGTAGTATTGTATTCTCCTCTCGTTCCGGAGGTGAAGATGGAGTTCATGAACATGTGCGACAACGTGTCGGGCCGGGCTGCCGTGATGTCGCCGAAGCGTTCATCCACAGTCCATACCTTCAGACCTTTCGGTATTACCTTGTCCTTATGTTTTGTAGAGTCTCTTCTGCCTCCGAAAGCGTCGTTTGCTCCGGTAAAAGTGCCGTCGTCGTTCAGCTGGTTGTATTCCTGCGCCCATACTGCGGACGTGGATACAACAAGGGCTATCAGTGCGAGGATGTATCTTCGTGTCATTTTACAAGTCGTATAACGCATTCACACATTTTGAAAGCCATGGCTCCGAGTACGATGACGGTGCCGGCTCCTTCGTTTTGGAAGAAGTAAACCAGCATGCCCACTATGGCTCCTATTATGAAGATGATGTTCAGGATGTTGCGAAGCAGGAAGAACTTGCCTCTCTCCTTTTGTCTTCTGTGATGTCTTTCCGGCATACGGAGATTGCTTTCTTCCGTCGTGCCGTTGTCTGTATTGCTATTTATATTGTCCATAAATGTTTATCGGTTATATGTTTGCTTAATCGGCGAGGAAAGTAGCTGTCTTTTCCTTTATGTAGTTGAAGACTTCGTCTTTCCTGTCCACGGTCTTTATTCTGAACCTTGCCCATCCCGGTGTGAGCTTTGTCTTCTTCTTGTTCAGTCCGTTCTTGTCGTTTATAGCCTCTTCCGCCAATATCTTTGTTTCGCCTTTTCCGTCGTTTCCGTCGTAGATGTATGATATTCTTCCCATGGTGACGTTCAGCTTTCCGTCCATGCATGTCGCCACGAGATTATATTGCAGCTTTGCTCTGTCAAGGGCAAGGAAGGCATCCTTGAACACGAGCCATTCCTTTACCTGCGCCACGATGATGTGCTCCGCCTTGTTCACCAGTGCTATCTTGCTGCCTTCGAGCTGGTTGTCCTGTTTGGTGTAGCTTTGGAAGGTCTTTATCGTTGCATCATAAATCTGCTGTGCGGTTTTTCCTTTCAGGTCTATGTTGAGCTCCCAAGCCACCTTCCCGTCTTTTTCCGTCACCGCCCCGCTGAGATATTGTGGGTTCTTCAGCGATGTCTTAGTGGTTCCATTTTCGGTCTTGTTGCCTTTTGCGGCTTTCATCTCCGTATTGTTTGTGCTGTTGTCGGTGGGCACTTCCCAGACGTCCTGTCCCTTGGCGCCTTTTGCGACAAGCATAATGGCTGCTATGAGAATATATTTGTTCATGATACAATCTCTCCTTTATTTCATTAATAATTGTGCAAAGTTACTCAAACAATTGTAGAATACCGCATTTTATATGTTTTTTTATAATAAAATACCGCTAATTTGTTCGGAACGGCTTATCTTGAACACTTTGGGAGTTTTTGCTTTTCGGTGGATTATAGATGATATAATCGGAATACCTTATATTAATATAGGGGGTCGGATAGCTTTATGTGTTTCGTCTTTTCTTTAATCACTAATCACCACTCACTAATAATTAATCACTAATAATTAATCACTAATCACCAATCACTAATCGCTTGTTTTCTTCAAGTAACTTACCGACTTTCTCCAAGAAACTTACCGGCTTGCTTGTTGTAACTTGCCTGTTTACCCCGATGAAAAATGATGACTTTCTGATAGCCGAGGCTGCAACGGTTCGTGATTTTGCTGTCTCCAACCTGCCATGTAGAGCATATCCCCATAGCTTCCATTAACATGAGTTAGCGCCACTTGCGCCACTTGCGCCAAGCGCCAATTACTATAAAAACTACTAAAAACACTATATTTACCCTTTTTTCTGTTTTTTTTGAGGCTTGGCGCATTGGCGCAAGTGGCGCAAGTGGCACTAACTATGCTTGTTCTTAAATCTGCAACAGCTCGCCATTGCTTATCAAAAGCCAAGCAAAATCCACTCTTCAAAAAACAAAATCAAAATACAGACAATCATTAATGACCGGTTAGGATTTAAGTGGAATAAATGGAAAAATCAGACAAAACGTGCTCTATAATTCAAGGAAAATAGGTTTACAATATTAAAAATAAAAAAAAATGTAAGATTTTGCAATGTAGAGTTTGAAAATAAAGAAATATACAGTATCTTTGCATTAATAAATCAAAATAAAGAAATGGAAGCTTTCTTCAGAACACACAATTATCTTGTAGAGCATACAGATGCTCCTGTCCGTCGTCGTCTTATGGACGAGATAGACTGGAATGACCGTATGATAGGAATTAAAGGGTCGCGTGGAGTCGGGAAGACTACATTTCTTTTGCAATATGCAAAGGAACATGTTGACGTAAACAATAGAAAATGTCTTTATGTCAATATGAACAATTTCTATTTCCAGGTGCGTGGCATTGCCGATTTCGCGGGAGAGTTCTACAGGAACGGTGGAAGAACGCTGCTTATAGACCAGGTCTTCAAGGAGCCGAACTGGGCAAAGGAGCTGCGCCAGTGTTACGACCTTTACCCTGAGCTGAAGATTGTGTTTACGGGAAGTAGCGTGATGAGACTGAAAGATGAGAGCTCCGAGCTCAACGGCATCGTCAAGAGCTACAACCTGAGAGGTTTCTCGTTCAGGGAGTTTCTCAACCTGCAGACCGGAAACAAGTTCAAACCTTATACTCTTGAAGATATCATCGAAAACCATGAACATATCGTAAGGGAGATTCTGCCGTATGTTTCGCCTTTGAAATATTTCCAGGATTATCTGCATCATGGATACTATCCCTTCTTCAGGGAACACAGAAACTATTCGGAGAATCTGCTAAAGACAATGAACATGATGACGGAGGTGGATATTCTGTTCATCAAACAGATAGAACTGAAATATCTGGCTAAAATAAAGAAACTGTTTTATCTGCTTGCCGTAAACGGGGAAAAAGCCCCTAATATCAGCAAGCTTGCAAGCGCCATAGAGACGAGCCGCGCTACGGTGATGAACTATATCAAGTATCTCGCCGACGCACGACTTATAAATATCGTATATCCTGTAGGACAGGCTTTCCCGAAGAAACCGCCGATGGTGGTCATGCATAATCCGAATCTTATGTATGCCATTTATCCGATAAACGTGGAGAAGCAGAACGTGATGGAGAACTTCTTCCTCAATGCGCTTTGGAAAGACCACAAGGTGAACGTAGGGGCAAAGAGCGGATCATACGTGGTGGATGAGAAATATACATTCAGGGTGTTTGATGCCACTAAACAGACAAGACCGAGGATGTGCGCCGACACCATCTGTGCAAGATACAATACGGAAATCGGTCATGGAAACATGCTTCCGCTATGGTTGCTCGGATTCCTATATTAATATAAGGTAATACCTTATTATATATATAAAGACAAATTACTGCTGAATACAAGAAATAGAGTATTAGAATAATAATAGAGTATTAGAGAAACAATTGGATACATTAACATTAATTTTTTATTAAAATGGCTAAAGAAAAAAAGTTTATCACTTGTGATGGTAACGAGGCTGCCGCTCATGTGAGCTATATGTTCTCTGAGGTAGCTGCCATTTATCCTATCACACCGTCTTCTCCGATGGCGGAGCATGTAGACGAGTGGGCCGCAAGAGGTCGAAAGAATATCTGGGGACAGACAGTCAGCGTTCAGGAAATGCAGTCTGAGGGTGGTGCAGCAGGTGCTGTACACGGTTCTCTTCAGGCTGGCGCACTTACAACAACATTCACCGCTTCACAGGGTCTGTTGCTGATGATTCCAAATATGTACAAGATTGCAGGTGAGATGCTGCCATGCGTCTTCAATGTTTCAGCAAGAACATTGGCTTCACACTCACTCTGTATTTTCGGTGACCACATGGATGTTATGGCTTGTCGTCAGACAGGTTTCGCAATGTTCTGCTCTGGTTCTGTTCAGGAAGTAATGGATCTTTCTGCTGTTCCACACCTCGCAACATTGAAGACAGACATTCCTTTCATCAACTTCTTCGACGGTTTCCGTACATCTCATGAGTATCATAAGATTGAGGAGCTCGACCAGAACGAGGTTGCCAAGTTGGTTGACCCGGCTGACATCAAGCGTTTCCGTGACCGTGCGCTTACTCCAGAGCGTCCTGTAACACGCGGTACAGCCGAGAACCCTGAGACATTCTTCACACACCGTGAGGCTTGCAACGCTGCATACGACAAGATTCCTGAAGTCGTAGAGCATTACATGCAGGAGCTTGGCAAGATTACAGGTCGTGAGCACCACCTCTTCGATTACTACGGAGCTGCTGATGCAGAGCGCGTAATCATCCTGATGGGTTCAGCTACAGAGGCTGCTCGTGAGGCTATCGACTACCTGACAGCTAAGGGTGAGAAGGTTGGTATGGTAAGCGTACACCTCTATCGTCCGTTCAGCGTTAAGCACTTGCTCGCTGCCGTTCCACAGTCTTGCAAGAAGATTGCTGTTCTCGACCGTACAAAGGAGCCGGGAGCTGAGGGAGAGCCATTGTATCTTGACGTTAAGAGCGCATTCTATGATGTTGAAAACAAGCCTGTTATCGTTGGCGGACGTTATGGTCTTGGTTCAAACGATACTACACCTGCCAAGATTATCGCAGTATTCAACAACCTGTCACTCGACGAGCCTAAGAACCACTTCACTGTTGGTATCATAGACGACGTTACATTCACTTCTCTTCCAGAGGTTGAGGAGATTCCAATGGGTGGCGAAGGTATGTTCGAGGCTAAGTTCTACGGACTTGGTGCTGACGGTACTGTAGGTGCTAACAAGAACTCTGTAAAGATTATCGGTGACAACACCAACAAGTATTGCCAGGCTTACTTCTCATACGACTCAAAGAAGTCAGGTGGTTTCACTTGCTCACACTTGCGTTTCGGTGACCACGAAATCCACTCTACATACTTGGTAAACACTCCTAACTTCGTGGCTTGCCACGTACAGGCTTACCTCCATATGTATGACGTGACACGTGGTCTGCAGAAGAACGGTACATTCCTTCTGAACACAATCTTCGACGGACAGGAGCTTGTTGACTTCATGCCTAACAAGGTAAAGCGTTACTTCGCTCAGAACAATATCACAGTATATACAATCAATGCAACAAAGATTGCACAGGAAATCGGTCTTGGTAACCGTACCAACACTATCCTTCAGAGTGCATTCTTCCGTATCACAGGCGTCATTCCAGTAGAACTCGCCGTAGAGCAGATGAAGAAGTTCATCGTTAAGTCTTACGGTAAGAAGGGTGAGGATGTCGTTAATCTGAACTACAAGGCTGTTGACCGTGGTAACGAGTACAAGCAGCTGACAGTAGACCCAGCATGGGCTAACCTTCCAGATGATGAGGTTAAGGAAGACAACGCACCGGCATTCGTTAAGGAGCTCGTTCGTCCTATCAACGCTCAGGCAGGTGACTTGCTGAAGGTTTCTGACTTCGTTAAGCATAACACCGTAGACGGTACATGGCAGAATGGTACTGCTGCTTACGAGAAGCGTGGTGTTGAGGCTTTCGTTCCGACTTGGAATTCAGAGAACTGTATCCAGTGTAACAAGTGTTCATTCGTCTGCCCTCACTCAGCAATCCGCCCATTCGTTCTTAACGACGAGGAACTTGCTGGCTTCACAGGCAATACTATCGAGATGAAGGCTCCTGCAGCAATGAAGGGTATGCACTTCGTAATCGAGCCGTCTGTTCTTGACTGTCTTGGTTGCGGTAACTGTGTTGACGTATGTCCTGGCAAGAAGAACAAGGAGACCGGTGAGCTGGAGAAGGCTCTCAAGATGGTTCCGTTCCGTGCTGGTGAGCAGGAGGCTAACGACGAGGCTGCTCGTTGGGAGTATCTCGTACACCAGGTTAAGACAAAGCAGGATCTTATCGACATCAAGTCTAATCCAAAGAACTCTCAGTTCGCAACTCCTCTGTTTGAGTTCTCAGGCGCTTGCTCTGGTTGTGGTGAGACTCCATACGTTAAGTTGGTTGCTCAGCTGTTCGGTGACCGTCAGATGATTGCCAACGCTACTGGTTGTTCTTCTATCTATTCTGCTTCTATACCATCTACACCATATACAACAAACGAGAAGGGTCAGGGTCCTGCATTCGACAACTCTTTGTTCGAGGACTTCTGCGAGTTCGGTATGGGTATGGTACTTGGTAACAAGAAGATGAAGGAGCGCGTTGAAGTTCTTCTTAACGAGGTTATCGCTAATGAGAAGGCTTCTGACGACTACAAGGCTGCTGCCAAGGAGTGGATCGCAAGCAAGGATGATGCAGACGCATCTAAGGTTGCTGCCGCTAAGCTCAAGCCATTCATCGAGGAAGGCGCTGCTGCAGGCTGCGAGGTTTGCAAGGAGCTGAAGACTCTTGATCACTATCTCGTAAAGCGTTCACAGTGGATTATCGGTGGTGACGGTGCTTCTTATGATATCGGTTACGGCGGTCTTGACCACGTTATCGCTTCTGGCGAGGATGTAAACCTGCTCGTTCTCGATACTGAGGTTTACTCTAACACAGGTGGTCAGTCTTCTAAGGCTACTCCACTCGGCGCTATCGCACAGTTCGCTGCTCGTGGTAAGAGAGTACGTAAGAAGGACCTCGGTATGATTGCTACAACTTACGGCTATGTATATGTAGCTCAGGTTGCTATGGGTGCCGACAACGCACAGTGCTTGAAGGCTATCCGTGAGGCAGAGGCTTATCCTGGACCATCACTCGTTATCGCTTACGCTCCATGTATCAACCACGGTCTGAAGATCAAGGGCGGTATGGGACGTAGCCAGGCTGAGGAGGCTCGTGCCGTTGATTGCGGTTACTGGCAGCTGTGGCGTTTCAACCCAGAGCTGGCTAAGGAAGGCAAGAACCCATTCATCCTTGACTCTAAGGAGCCAGACTGGAGCAAGTTCCAGGATTATCTGATGCACGAGGTTCGCTTCATGTCTGTCAAGAAGGCATTCCCTAACGAGGCAGATGCTCTGTTCGCCGCTACTGAGAATATGGCTAAGCTGCGTTATGCAAGCTATATCCGCAAGTCTAAGGAGGACTGGTCAGACGCTACTGAGGCTTAATCTGATGATTGGTTGAAGAATGTAAAGAATCATTCTTTCGATAAATAAATGATTGGCGTGGAGAAGAATTGTCACTTCTCCGCGCCTTTTTTATGGCGTGAATATGAATTATTAATTGAAAAACACAATAAAACTATATATTAGCAATAAAACAATAAGTAAAAATTCGTCGTTGCTCTTTTTTTTGCTTACCTTTGCACGGGTTATAAAAATCTATCACACATCTTTTAGATACATAAGAATATAATACAAAATTAAAACCATGGAATGGCTAATTAATCTTTTTACGACGACTGACTCTGTTGCCCACATTACGCTGTTGTATGCTATTGTCATAGCAGTAGGTGTCTTTCTGGGTAAGATCAAGATCGGAGGAATATCTTTGGGAGTGACTTTTGTGCTGTTTGCAGGTATTGCCGCAGGACACATTGGCTTTACTGCACCGACAAATATCCTGTCTTTCATACAGGATTTCGGATTGATTCTCTTTGTATTTATGATCGGACTGCAGGTCGGACCGGGTTTCTTTGAAAGTTTCCGTAAGGGAGGAGTCACTCTAAACGTCTTGTCGGCAGCAATGATATTGCTTAATATCATTGTTATGTTCATCTGCTATTATGTATTCTTTGATACAAGTAATCCTGAAAACCTGCCGATGATGGTAGGTACGCTTTACGGTGCCGTTACGAATACTCCGGGACTGGGTGCTGCAAATGAAGCCCTCACAACAGTCTTTTCCAATGGTAACGTTCCGCAGATAGCCAGTGGTTATGCTTGTGCTTATCCGTTGGGCGTGCTCGGAATCATTGGTGCAACGATAGCAGTCAAATATATCTGCCGTATAAAGCTTGACAAGGAAGAGCATCAGCTTTCCCTCGAAGAGGAGGAGAATACTGCTGTCAAGCCTCATTTCATGCATATCAAGGTTACCAATTCATATCTGGAAGACCGTACAATAGCTCAGGTACATGAGTTCCTGAACAGAGATTTCGTTTGCACACGTATTCTACACGAGGGACATGTTTCGACTCCAAAGGGCGGAAGCCGTCTGCATATAGGCGATTTGCTCTTTGTGGTGTGTGCTGAAGACGATGCGGAACCGATTATTGCATTCATCGGTCCGGAGATTGAAGTAGACTGGAAGAAGCAGGATGAGCCGATGATAAGCAAGAGAATACTTGTCACTCGCTCTTCTATAAATGGTAAGACTCTGGGACAGATGCACTTCCCAAGTGTATATGGAGTTAATGTTACCCGTGTCACACGTCAGGGAATGGAACTCTTTGCAAGTCCGAGTCTTGCTTTGCAGGTCGGCGACCGTATAATGGTTGTCGGTCCGACAGACTCTGTAAACCGTGTGGCCTCTGTAATGGGTAACTCAATAAAGCGACTTGAAGCACCTAACATTGCCACGATATTTGTCGGTATCATGTTGGGAATATTATTCGGTAGCCTTCCTGTTGCTATTCATGGAATACCTGTTCCTTTGAAGCTGGGTATTGCTGGCGGTCCGCTTATCATCGCAATCCTTATCGGAAGATATGGCTACAAGATGCGACTTGTCACTTATACCACTTCGAGTGCTAATATGATGTTGAGGGAAATAGGACTTGTGCTGTTCCTTGCGAGTGTAGGAGTGAAGGCGGGAAACGGCTTCTGGGATACTGTCGTACAGGGAGACGGACTGAAGTATGTATATACCGGTTTCCTGATAACGGTCATACCTATTCTTATAATAGGCACAATAGCTCGTCTTAAGTACAAGTTCAATTATTTCACGATAATGGGTATGCTTGCCGGAACATGCACCGACCCACCAGCGTTGGCTTACGCAAACTCTGTATGTTCCAAGGATGCACCGGCAATCGGCTATTCTACGGTTTATCCGTTGAGCATGTTCTTGAGAATATTCACGGCACAGATTATCGTTCTGTTCTTCTGTGGAATGTAGTACGACCTCTGTGAGTGAGTGTGTTGTATATCAAAGCTCTTTCGTATCATGCTCGATGCAGAGAGAGTTGCTGAGATAAAGTGCAATATACTCATTCACGGACTTTATAATAACACGCATAATAATTAATAACTTATATATAATAGTATGAAAAAGATCAGTTTAGCATTATTTGCTGTCTTTGTGTCATCACTGTCTGTTTTTGGTCAGGGCGCCAGAAACATAAAGATTAATGAAGTGATGACAAACAATACAGCAAGTATTGTTGACGAGTATGGCAGGTATAATGGTTGGTTGGAACTGTCCAATATCGCTTACTCGTCTTACAATGTCCGTGGTATGTACATTACTACAAACCGCGATGTATTGAAAAAAGAACTTACAGTTCCTCAGCGTATTGCGATGATGAGCGTCATTCCAAATGGAGACGAACGTACGTTGCTTTCTGCCCGAAAGCACCTTATCCTTTACTTTGGCAGCAATCCGGCAGAAGGAATGCAGCATCTTACAGTAAAGGCTGAAAAGGGGAAAGCACTTTGGGTAGCGCTGTATGACGGAAATGCTGTAGATCTTATAGACTCCGTTACGGTTCCTGCTCTTGCTCCAAACCTTTCTTATGCCCGTGTGAAAGACGGCGCAGACAAGTGGGTTGTAAAGACTGCTGATGAGGTAACACCTGGTTCAAACAACTATATTCATGTTGGCGAGACTAAGATTGCCAAGCTGAAGCGTGAGGACCCTCATGGTTATGGTATCGCAATCTTGTCAATGGGAATCGTGTTCTCATGTCTTGCTCTGTTGTATGTATTCTTCAGACTGCTTGGAATTTTCATGTCGCATAAGCAGGCATTGAAGAAGGCAAAGGACATCACACCGGTGAATGTTGCCGTCAAGGCAGGAGAGAAACTTGTCGAGACTGGTCATAAGACAAAGGTAATACTTAAGGATGGTATGAAGTCCGGAGGTGTTGACAAGGAAGTGTATATTGCGGTAATCTCTATGGCACTCATGCAGTATCAGGATAATGTCCATGATGTAGAGAGCAATATCATTACAATCAAGCCACATCATACAATGTGGAATGTTCATCTCGAAGATACAAATACACTCGTGTAGGCATTCTGCAGATAATAAGAAAGCAATAATATAATTACATTCAAATTAAATCAATAAGCAATGAAAAAGTATCAATATAAAGTACAAGGAGTAGACTACGACGTAGAGATTGTCGATGTAGAAGGCAATATCGCCAAAGTAAGTGTGAATGGCATTCCATTCGAGGTAGAGCTGAAAGAGCCTATCAAGGCTTCACACATGCCGAAGCGTCCAACTGTCAAGCCGGCAGCACCAGCAGCCGCAGCGGCACCAGTAGCAGCAGCACCTAAGGCAGAGAGGCCAGCTGCAGCTGCAGGAGCAGGAACAAAGATCAAGGCACCGCTTCCAGGTACTATTACAGAAATGAAAGTCAAGGTCGGAGACACCGTAAAGAACGGCGATACCGTTGTTGTGCTTGAGGCAATGAAGATGCAGAACAATATCGAAGCAGAGTGCAACGGTACTGTTACATCTGTTCTTGTAAACCCTGGTGATACCGTAATGGAAGGTGACACCTTAATAACAATCGGATAAAAAACATACTCATACTATGGATATTTTAGATTTCATCATAAGCAACTTTCGTGAGTTTCTTACATACACAGGCTTCGTAAATGCCACAGTAGGAAACCTCATAATGATTGTTGTCGGCATATTCTTTATATGGTTGGCAATTAAAAAGGATTTCGAGCCTCTGTTGCTTGTACCTATAGGCTTGGGAATCGTACTTGGTAATATCCCGTTCCGTGCTGATGCCGGACTGGAGATAGGTCTTTATGAAGACAATTCCGTATTGAACATCTTCTATCAGGGTGTGCGCCAGGGTTGGTATCCACCATTGGTGTTCCTTGGAATCGGAGCCATGACGGACTTCTCTGCTCTTATCAGTAATCCGAAGCTTATCCTTATCGGTGCGGCAGCTCAGTTCGGTATCTTCGGAGCCTACATGATTGCCCTTGCCCTTGGCTTTGAGCCGAATCAGGCAGCAGGTATCGCTATCATCGGTGGTGCAGACGGTCCTACGGCAATCTTCCTTTCGTCAAAGCTGAGTCCTAACCTTATGGGTGCCATCGCTGTGTGTGCTTATTCATATATGGCATTGGTACCGGTGATACAGCCACCTTTGATGCGTCTGCTCACTACAAAGAAGGAGCGTCTCATCCACATGCAGCCTGCACGCCGTGTAAGTCAGACAGAGAGAATCATATTCCCTATCATCGGTCTGTTGCTCACTACATTCATCGTGCCTTCCGGTCTGCCTCTCCTCGGTATGTTGTTCTTCGGAAACCTTCTGAAGGAATCCGGCAAGACAACGCGTTTGGCTAAGACAGCAGGCAATGCGCTTAACGACGTAGTCGTTGTGTTGCTCGGTCTTACCGTTGGTTGCTCAACCCAGGCAAGCGAGTTCCTTACACTCAACACCGTATTTATTTTCATGCTTGGTGCGTTTGCGTTCATCATCGCTTCCTCAACAGGTATCCTGTTCGTCAAGTTCATGAACCTGTTCTTGCCGAAGAACAAGAAGATAAATCCGCTGATTGGTAATGCCGGAGTAAGCGCCGTGCCAATGAGTGCGAGAATTTCAAACAATCTCGGTCTGGAATACGACCGCCACAACTTCCTTCTCATGCATGCCATGGGTCCGAATGTTGCCGGTGTGATTGGTTCTGCCGTAGCAGCAGGTGCATTGCTCGGCTTCCTGTCATAAGCAGGATGTTTAAGGAAACATATTGTATAGAATAGTAAAACACGGAAAAACACTGGTCAAGTCCGTTTGCTGCGGATAGAAAACGAAAGTGTTTTTCCGTGTTTTCTTTATTATTTGATAGTGAAAGAATTATTATTGATAGTGAGAGAATTATGATTAATGATGAGAGAATTATGAAACCAAAGTTTCACGGTGGAATGTCTGTCCCCAAGATTGCCATTATAGACTCAAACACTCTTGCCGCTATGGGCATGCAAAGTCTGATAAACAGTATAATGCCCAGTGTTACCGTTGAGGCATATAACAGTTTCAGTGAGTTGCAGGCCAATCATCCCGAACAGTTCTTTCATTATTTCGTTGCTATAAATATCCTTCTGGAGCATTATGACTTCTTTGTTGAGAACAGACGGAAGACGATTGTGATGACCACGTCGCCGGAACCTGAGAAACATCTCGATAAGTTCCATAGCTTCTGTGTGTCAGCATCGGAGAAGGAACTTGTAAAGTCGTTGCTCTCCCTTGAGCAAGGTGCCCATCCGGGAGGCAAGAGAATGCCACTTCCACCGGTAGACAAGAATGTTCGTAAGATATTGTCAGACCGCGAGATAGAAGTGCTTACGCTGATTGTAAAAGGATACATCAACAAGCAGATAGCAGAGATGCTGAATGTCAGTCTGCCGACGATAGTGACGCATCGCCGTAATATAACAGACAAGCTGAACCGTAAAAGCGTAGCTTCCCTTACTATCTATGCCGTCATGCATGGCTATGTGTCTATTGACGAGATATAGTCTGATTTCTATTTCTTCCAGAATCTTGAAGTGATGTCTTCAAGAGATTTGTCATCCAACACCTTGTAGAGCCTTTGGTTTGTTGTCTTTTCCTTCAGCGAACCAAGATGCTTGATATATGGTCCCACCTTTACATAGTTGAAGTTTTCAAGGCCTATCTGTGATGAAAGTATAGTCCTTCCGCTATACCATCCTACTTTCATTGCGGGATAAGCTTTGCGTATAAAGGCGGCAAGACCGTTTACTTCCTGTGGTGCGGCGTCGCCTCCCATGAGGCAGATGCATGAGATGCTTGAACCATATTCGCCGACAAATCGCGAAATCTCCTTTTCGTCAAGAACCTCGCCCGTATCTTCCCACAGATAGCTGCTATGACATCCGGGACAATGACACGGACAGTTTGATATGTTTATAGACAAAGTAACCTCATCAGGAATCTCCTGAAAGACGATGCCGCAGTTTACGTATTTAAGCATATTCTTCTTACATTGAATGTCCGGCAGCATCATTTGCGAAGCAGCCGGTCGGTTGTTCCATTCGCCTTTTCCTCAATTCCTTCGCTTGTAGCTACAAGGCTTGGAAAGTTAAGGCTACGGATAGTCAGAGAGTAAAAAGCAGACCAGTCCTTCCTTTTTGCTGATTGTCAGAATCCGTTTAGATATTCAGAGAAGTAGATTCATTCTCCGGCAATCAGCAGATAGGGTAGGGCTGGCCACTCTATTGAAGTTAGATTGAATTGAATTTCATTCTTTATCGCATGGCTTTAAGCCTCTGCGAGTTTCTCTTTACCGGCATAATAGCGGCGCTGAGCCTCTGCCTGTCGTGGAGCAGAGAAGTTGCTGACCCTCTTCAGGTATCCGATGATACGGGTCATATAGTCAACGTTCTTGCTGTGGCAGTGTGGACATTCCTTGAGGAATCTCTTGTCGATATGTCCGCAGTCGTTACAGATAGTGTTTGGAATGTTGAATGTAAAGTAGTTGCATCCCTCTTTTGCAGCCACTCTCAGCAGCTGTCTGTACTGTGCCTTCGACAAGTGCTCGTCGAGGTTCATGTGCAGAGCAGAACCGCCGGTCAGATGTTCGATATATGGCGCGCCATGCATCTTGAACTTGTCGATGATATTCAGCGAGTCGTCCTCCACCACATAGAAGTAGCTGTTGTAGCAGTCTCTTGGCACGAAGTATCCGTCCTCTCTGTCCCACTTTGCATGTTTCACACCTACGTTCTCTGCCGGAATCATTTCGCAGTTGAACATCACGTCCTTTGTTCTGTACTTCTTGTTGTATTCCTCCACGATACCGAGCACGCCCTGTACGAACTTGAGATATTCTGGGTTGTCAGTAATCTTCAGTCCGAGGAACTCCGCAGCCTCAACCAGTCCGTTCACGCCTATTGTAAGATACTGTCTTCCCATGTTGATGTATCCAGCGTCAAAGAGAGGCAGCATGCCGTGCTTCTGGAATTCCTTCAGGTTCTCGTTGTATGCCATCTGCACCTTGTGTACGAGGTCCACGATCTTTGCCAGATACTCCTTGTAGTCCAGCTTATTGTTAACGGCATACTGTATACATCTGTTCAGATTGATGGTCAGCACGCTCTTGGAACCTGTAGACACGCCTCCTGCTCCCAGTGTATAGCTGAAGCCGTTGTCCTGTATCTCGTTTCTCAGTCGGCAGCAAGAGCTCAGCGAGTCAGCGTTGTCGCTCATGTAAGTAAAGAAGGAGTGTCCTTCGGAATACATCTCCGCCGTGAAGTCTCCCCATTCCTCGTCGATAACATCCTTGCCGTCTGATAGCAGAGCCATGGTCTCTACTGGGAAGGTAAGCACCGTCTTGGTCCTTTCCTTATTGAACCATTTCATGAATCTCTTCTGCAGCCAGCTCAGTCCGTCCCAGTCCGGTTTGCTTCCGTCGGGGAAGTAGAACTCTCCGAACAGGCTTTCGAAGTATGGTTTGTCATAGTATGCTATGTTCCAGAACACAGCCTGGTAGTTTCTTGCTCCCGTAGGCTGGTTGATGGAATATACTATCTGCTCGAAGCAGTCGGTGATAATCTTGTCAATAGTACGCTGTTTTACCGACAGGTCAACCACCTTGTCAGAATGCTTCCAATAGTCCTTGCCGTATTCAAGTCCCACGAAATAGTTCAGATACATCAGGAACTCCGGAGTGGCACACGCACCGCTGAGCATGCTTGACACCATGAATACCATGTTGACGAATCCTCCGCAGAACGACTTCAGGTTGGTCGGAGCAGTAGAGTTTCCTCCGATTGACGTAGTGCCTCCGATAAGCCAGGGATACATCGTGATGGATGCGCAGTAGTTGGCGAGGCTTGTTTCGTCGTTCTTATATATAAAGTGGTGTGTCAGCAGGTCGATGTATTTGTCAGACAGCTCCTTGCCGTACATCTTCTTTATGCGGTCTGTGAGAAGTCTTCTGTTCAGTCGTATGAAGCCCGACTTAGGCAGTTCGCCGATGAGCGTGGCAATGTTCTTGTGCTCCACGTTGGCGTTGGCGTCGTATTTCGAACCCGTTGCTGCATTCGATGCCTGGCAGTATTCAGACAGAAACTTCAGCTTTTCCATCGTCTCGCGGTCTTCCGTATGGCGCTGGCGATATAGCATGAAGCTCTTGGACACCTTGTAGTGTCCCTCTCTCATCAGGGCTTCCTCCACCTGGTTCTGAATATCCTCCACCGTGATGTTCTCATGTATATCAAGGTGTGCAATTATTTTGGATATGCAACCCAGGTCAGCAGGTTCGTCTACCGAGTTGAAAGCCTTTATTATGGCATTCATTATCTTATCCAAACTGAAGCAGTCTTTTGAGCCATCCCGCTTCGTAATGGTGAAATTCTTAATTTCCATGGTTGATACTTGTATTATGTATTATTGTTCGTTTATTATCTTTTGGGACAACTTTTGGTGTTATTGCGGTAAGTCAGACTGTTGATTTTCAACGAGTTAACTTTTTGTTTTGGAAAACTTTTGTATTTTCAGTCCCGTAAAGTTCTTCTTTTTAGATAACTTCTTTGGTTTTTGAAGTAGGAAAGTTTTCTGTTTTGTTTGATTTATTCGACTGCAAAGGTATGAAAAAAATACGCATTAAACAAAGTCTTTTGCGTAAAATATATCAAAAAAAAATTAGCCTTGTTTTTGCTGAAATCCGTCGTCGGCATCACTTACGCCGATTAGTAAAAGTACAATCTGTAGCGATAAATTATAAAGTGGGTGATATTAAGTATATTATGAACGTTATAAAACATAAATACAGCCTTTGTTTTATAAAATATAGTCTTTATTTTATTGAATAAAGCTTTTGTTTATTAAAATACAGGCTTTATTTTAATTTTATCCTATGGTTTGCTTTGTTTATATGATATAATTGTGTACCTTTACGGTCGAAAAGATTTTCTTTTTTATTGAAACTTTGATTATCAAACAAATAAATCAGACATGGCAAAATATATTAAGCAGGAGATGCCCGACATGAATGGGACGGGCGAGAAGAAGTGCTATTATCGCATGGAGAATGCTGGAAACGTGAGTACGCAGGAGCTTATCAGGCATATCTGTTCGCATGCCCAGGGACTGACGGAGGGAGGTCTGCTGCATGCCCTGACGGCAGTTTCGGAAGAGCTGTCGGAGTTTCTTGCGCAGGGACATACGGTGACGCTCGACGGCATCGGCACTTTCCGTGCCGCGTTGGGTACAAAGACGGGTGTAAGGATGGATGGAATCGGCGAGAATGAGAGCAGTTTGAACTCTGCGTCGATAGAGGTTACGGATGTCAATTTCCGTTGCGACGCACGGCTTGTTGACAGCGTCAACAGGCGTTGCAGCCTTACGAGGGGCGGCGTGCGCCGTGTTAACAGTTCGCCTTATACCAAGGAGGAGCGTAGGAATATGCTTTTCGCTTATCTGTCGGAGCCGGGCAACAAGTTTATCCGTGTGGCGGAGTATGCCGAGCTGACTGGCATGGCACGCTCGTCAGCCACGGTGGAACTGAGGAAATGGGCTGAAACAAAAGGTAGCGGCCTTATTTCCAAGGGAAAAGTAAGTGCGAAGGTCTATATGAAAGAATAACCCCCGCACTCGATTGTATGTTTCCGTTTTAGAGCTTGCCCTTTGTTGAGGGCAGCTCATATCTGTATATGTCTCTTTTAACTGCCATTTTCACGGAGCGTGCGAAGGCTTTGAAGATGCCCTCTATCTTATGGTGCTCGTTGGTGCCTTCCGCTTTTATGTTCAGGTTCATGAGGGCTGCGTCGCTGAGACTCTTGAAGAAATGGAAGAACATCTCTGTTGGCATCTCGCCGATTCTCTCCCTTTTGAACTCGACGTCCCATACTGTCCATGGCCGTCCGCCGAAGTCGAGAGCCACCTGGCAGAGGCAGTCGTCCATGGGCAGCGTATATCCGTAGCGTTCTATTCCACGTTTGTCTCCGAGAGCTTTCCTTATACATTCGCCGATGGCAATACCCGTGTCCTCTATAGTGTGGTGTTCGTCAACGTAGAGGTCGCCGGTGGTCTTCACCGTCAGGTCTATCCCCCCGTGTTTTCCTATTTGTTCCAGCATGTGGTCAAAGAATCCGATGCCGGTAGAGATGCAGGTCTTGCCCTTGCCGTCGAGGTTCATCGATACGCGGATTTGCGTCTCTTTGGTGTTTCTCTCCACGGTTGCCGTGCGTTCTCCGGCAAAGAGCCGTTCCGTTATCTGCTCCCATCCGAGGTCGTCCCCTATGATGAGCGCCTTGCATCCGAGGTTCTGCGCCAGCTGGCGGTCCGTTTCCCTGTCGCCGATGACGTAGCTTTCAGCCATCAGGCAGTCTTTGTCGTCGATATATCCTCTGAGCATCTCCGTGCCGGGCTTGCGGTATGGACTGTTGTCTTCGGGGAAATGTCTGTCGATAAGAATGTCGTGGAACTCTATCCCTTCGCCTTTCAGTGTGTCGACGACGAAGTTCTGCACGGGCCAGAATGTTTCTTCGGGAAAGGATGCCGTGCCCAGTCCGTCCTGGTTGGTCACCATTACGAATTTGAAGTCCAGGTGTTTGTATATGAAAGAGAGGCTCTTGAACACATCCTTCTTGAACTTCAGTTTGCTGAACGAGTCCACTTGCTCGTCGGCAGGCTCTTCGATGAGCGTGCCGTCGCGGTCGATAAACAGGTATCTCTGTGTCATAATCGTATTTGTATTTGTGTGAATATGTTTATTGTCTGCAGTCTTCTTTCCTGTTGCGCCTTGCTTTTCTGTCGCTTGTCTTTATGCTTACCGTCTGGTAGATGTAGTAGAACACATAGGTGGTGAACACGCTAAGGTATATTCCGATGCCGTGGTTAAGGAGCGAAGTGAAGAATTTCAGTACGCCGAAATATCCCGGCAGCCCCATTGGATCACCGTAAGCCGTGGTTCCGTATGCCGCCCGGTTGTATACGATGGTCAACACATGGTCGGGCAGACACAGCACCATGTTTGTCAATATATAGCACAGGAGGGCGAGAAAGCCCGTGACGACGATGAATCCCCAGCTGCGGAAGGCATTGCCGTAGGCATGGATGAAAATCTTGCGCAGCTTCGTTTCCGGCTCAATCATGTATCTTGTGTAGACGAAAGTCACAGGTACGCTTAATATAAGGTATAGCGGCAGCCATGCCAGGGCGATGATAGCCAGGTGCCAGACGGGGATGTTTTCCGGTGTCTTGCTGCTCATGGCGTATGCCACGAATGCTATAAGGAGCACGATGCCGCATGCAAGCGTGAAGAGGATTGTGGCAGGCAGCGTGGAGAACGCCCGTCTTATGTTCCACGCCAATGCTCTTCCGTTTACTATTCTGAATGCCGCCGCCATGAGGAGCAAGTCGGAAGTGACTGCCAGCAGGCCGCATACGGTCAGCGGGATGGGTTTCATGTCGAAGCCCTCATAGTTGATGCCGAGCGAGAGAGAGGCGTTCCATGTGCTTATGGCAGCCTGCAGCACGGCGATAAACAGGAAAATCCTCCAGTTCTTCTTGGTGATAGTCCATAGATTGTCCTTTACATCGTGGTATGCAGAGGATATACACGAGCGGTAGCTCCTTCTCTTCAAAACGTTTTCTGTTTCTTCTTTTTCCATCATATTATTGTATTAATATTTGCAAAGGTAATAATAATAGTGGTATTCGCTTATTTTAAACTCGATAAAAAATGCTAACTTTGCATTACTTATATAAAGATGTGCCCTGTTTAGCATTAAGATGACAGGCATGTCGGGATAAATAAAACGATGAATATGGATACGATAAAATGGGGTTTTATAGGCTGCGGAGAGGTTGTGGAAAAGAAGTCCGGACCGGCTTTCAGCGAGATTGAGGGTTCGGAAGTTGTTGCCGTGATGAGCCGTAGTGCGGAGAAGGCGCGCTCCTATGCCGAGCGCCACGGCATAAAGCGATGGTATACCGATGCCATGGAACTTATTGACGACCCGGAAGTTAACACCGTCTATATAGCCACTCCTCCGTCGAGCCATGCCACATACGCCATCATGGCGATGCATTCCGGCAAGGCGGTATATGTGGAGAAGCCTTTGGCGGCGAGCTATGACGACTGTGCCAGGGTGAACCGAGTGAGCGAGCAGACGGGCATACCCTGCTTCGTGGCTTACTATCGCAGGTATCTCCCTTATTTCAATAAGGTAAGAAGCATCATAGAGAGTGGCGAGATAGGTGAGATAGTGAATGTGCAGATCAGATATTCCAGTCCTGCACGCGAGTTCGATGCAGAGAAGGGCGACAAGCGTCCGTGGCGACTGGTTCCGGAGATTGCCGGTGGTGGCTATTTCTATGATATGGCTCCGCACCAGCTTGATCTGTTGCAGGACTTGTTCGGAGTAATTGTTGAAGCCAACGGCATCAGCGCCAACCGTGGCGGACTGTACGAGTCGGAAGACAGCATCAGCGCATGCTTCAGGTTCGAGAACGGGCTTCCGGGCAGCGGCTCATGGTGCTTCGTAGGTCATGAGTCGGCAAATGAAGACCGCATAGAGATTGTAGGCAACAAGGGCAGCATCAGCTTCTCGGTGTTCAACTATGAACCGATACTCCTCGTCACGAGCCGTGGCAAGGCGAATATCGTGGTGGCAAATCCTCCCTATGTGCAGCGTCCTATCATACAGGCGGTTGTTGACGATTTGCTGGGAAAAGGAAAGTGTACGTGTACGAGTATGTCGGCAACGCCCGTAAACTGGGTGATGGACAGAATACTCGGTAAATTCTAATACTGTAAGACGGGTAAATCATAATTCGGCATGACATGACAAAACATGGTTTGTTTTTACTGTTGGCATTGTTCTTCTCTATCCATGTGTCAGCTCATGGACAGGACTCCCTGTGCGTGAAAGCAGACAGCATGGCGGTAAAGCCGGTTGAGGGGAAGAAGAAGCGGGACCTGTTTCATGCCATCGGTCATGCTTTCACGAAGGTGTTCCGTGGGTTCAACGAGTTGGATACCAACTATATAGAGCCTCAACACTATGACTATACCGTGATGCTGCAGAATACAAACACGTTTGAAGAGTATACCATAGAGAGCAAGTCGGGGCAGCGCTTCTCCTTCGCTCCCGACTGGAGCGCAAAGGTTGGGCCGTATGCCGCATGGCGATGGCTCTTTTTAGGATATTCTTTCGATGTGAAGCATCTTGAAAAAAGCAACAGGAAAACGGAGTTTGACCTTAGCTTTTACAGTTCCATGCTCGGCATCGACCTCTATTACCGCAAGTCGGGCGACGACTTTAGGATAACGAAAGCCACGATAAAGGACGCTGTGGACAAATACATCCTGAGGGATGTGCCGTTCGGCGGACTTAACGTAAGCATCAAAGGCTTCGACATCTACTATATCTTCAATCACAATAAGTTCTCCTATCCGGCGGCTTTCAGTCAGACCAACCGCCAGAAGAGGAGCTGCGGCTCGCCATTGCTTGGCATCGGATATACCGCCCACTCGCTCTCGCTCGACTACGAAGCCTTGAAAACTGTAGTGAACAACAGTCTTGGAGGCACCTCCGGAGGAAGTGGGGCAGACGGAGTGGAGATAGACGAAGACCTTTGTTTCAAGAATGTAAAATACGAGGCGTATTCCGTTTCCGGCGGCTATGCCTATAATTGGGTTATGGCGCGCAACTGTCTCTTCTCCGCTTCGCTGTCCGTGGCAATGGCATACAAGAAGTCGAAGAGTGATGATACCAAACACAACGGATTCTCGCTGAAAGACTTCAGCTTCAATAATTTCAACCTCGACGGTATCGGCCGCTTTGGCTTTGTGTGGAACAACGACAAGTATTTTGCCGGAGCAAGCACGGTGCTTCACGCCTATAACTACAGGAAGAGCAAGTTTTCTACCAACAACTATTTTGCCTCCCTTAATGTGTATGTGGGCATGAATCTCGGACTGAAACGCAAATATAAGAAGAATGTAAAACAATAAAAGGAAAGAATATGAAAATAGAAATAAAACGTAAGTTGATACTCTTGGCATTCCTTTCCATGGCATGCGTCGTGGGAGCCGTGCAGTATCAGAAGAGCGACAGCCTGAAAGTGGTGAAGCTTCTCAATGAGGCACGTGCCAGGAAACTTACCAGACAGCAGGACTGCGTGATGTTTTTCACACGCCAGTTCTATGGCATACCATACGTGGCAAGCACTCTGGAGGTGAACAAGAAGGAGCAACTCGTGGTTAATCTTAGACAACTCGACTGCACGACATACGTGGAGAACGTGGTGGCACTCACCTTGTGTGTGAAGAACAAGCAATATACGTTCCGTGCTTTCTGCGACAACCTCAAGCTGATACGCTATCGGAAGGGAGATGCCCTTAGCTATCCTGCACGTCTGCACTATTATACAGAATGGATAGACGATAACGCAAAGGCTGGCATTTGCCGGGAGATACAGAGCCCGAACCCTCCTTTCACCAAGGTTCAGAACATCTTCGTAAACTATATGTCGGCGCATAGCGACAAATATCCTATGCTGAAAGGCAACGCCGCAGACAGGGAGAAGATTGCGAAGATGGAGAAAAACCTGTGCGGACGTAAGTACAGATATATCCCAAAGACGGCGGTCAGGAACACCAAGCTGCTTCGTCAGACGATACACAATGGCGACATCATAGCTATCATAACGAACAAGAGCGGTCTTGACACTCAGCATCTCGGTTTTGCCGTGTGGCATAAAGACGGGCTTCATCTAATCAACGCTTCGTCGGTACACCATAAGGTCGTTGAAGAACCGATGCTTCTTTATACCTATCTTCAGAAGCGCAAGACGATGACCGGCATAAGAATCGTGCGTCTGTCAGACTGATGCTTGTCTGCCGGAAAAGATATCGGGTCAGAAAGCCCAGGATAAGGACAATGCTTCCTCGTGAGGTTTTGTCCTTTTTTCATTGCATAAAAAAAAGAGCCTCGCATTGAGACTCTTATGTTTGTTTGGAATAAGTTGTTTTTTATTTGTTAAGCTTCTGCCTCAGGGAGTACAGATACGATGCTTCTGTCTTTGCGACCCTTGCGGAAGTTTACGATTCCGTCTGTAAGAGCGTAAAGAGTATCATCCTTACCGATACCTACATTCAAACCTGGGTTGTGCTTTGTGCCACGCTGACGAACGATGATGTTACCAGCGATAACCTTCTGACCACCCCAAATCTTAACGCCTAATCTCTGTGAAGCTGACTCACGGCCGTTCTTAGAACTACCTACACCTTTTTTATGTGCCATTTCTACTAGTCCTCCTTTTTTTAAGCGATTACTTGTTTAACTGCGATTTGTGTGAAGTGAGTACGATGACCGTTGCGTTTACGCTCATCCTTTCTGCGCTTCATCTTGAAGACGATAACCTTGTCACCCTTTACGAGTGGGTTAACAACTTCGCATACTACCTTTGCGCCCTCTACTGTAGGAGCGCCTACCTTTACTGCACCCTCGTTGTCTACGAGAAGTACCTTGTCAAACTCTACTGTCTGACCCTCTTCAGAGTTCTGGATGTGGTGAACGAACAACTTCTTGCCCTCCTCAACCTTGAACTGCTGACCGTTAATCTCTACGATTGCGTACATTTTTATTACTTAAAACGGGTTTGCTCCGCAAGGCGCATAACTTCGTGTTATGACTTATTTGAGCCTATACGGACTAAAATCGGCTGCAAAGTTAACTATTTCTATCCATATATGTGGTTTTTTGGATATGTAAACCTTGCAGTCTTAATTATTATTAACGTTATGTTTGATTTTTTATCCATCTATTTGCTATTTTCCACACAAAGCCTTGTATGCACAATACTCGCAATGCTTGTCGTTTGCCGTTGGCTGGAATGAGATTCCCGGATTGTATATCTCCTCAACAAGCTGTTGCATACCCTTGCGGTAGTCCTCTTCATATTCCGCCACGTCGATAACTTTCACCTTATTTATATATATAGTAGGGTCGTATTGTTCGCTGAAGGCATGCTGGATGAATATGAGTGCCGGACTGACGGGCAGTCCGTATGGATTCAGTTCCTTGCACTTCCTTGCTATCAGCGAGTAGAGCATCGACTGCAGGTAATAGTCGGTATGGTTCGTGCCGCCAGCCATTGCCGGGTCAAATATCTCTTCCACTTCGCTTATGCCAGACTTTATGTCGGTTCCTCCCGTCTTGTAGTCAATCACACGGATGCGCCTTCTGCCCGTATCCGGGTCGGTTATCATGTCCAGACGGTCTATTCGTCCACCTATCTTTATAGTCTTTTTGCCATTGCCGGCAGGAATGGTTATCTCTTCGAACATGTCCTTTTCGAGGGCAAGAATGTTGAAAGGGGCAAGCGCCTTATCTATTTCGAGCAGTCGCTGCACGTATCTGATAATCACTTCACGGCTTATCAGCTGCATGCCGTTGTAGTTTATCTTCTTCCATCTGCTTGTGTCCTCTCCGAACATCTCTTTCTGGAACATTCTGTCTACTACTTCCTGAACATGTTCTTTCTTCGCAAGGTTTTCGATAAGGCTTTCCGTCACCATCCTTCCTGTGCCGCACACGTCCTTGTAAATCTCTTCCGAGGCGTTGTGGAAGATGTTTCCGAAGGCACGGCTTGACAGCTGCTCCTCTATATCATCGTCCGGTTCCCTTATTCCGGCTATGTTGTTATAGTAGAACTGCAGCTGGCAGCGCAGGTATCTGTTAAGGGCTGTAGGCGAAAGCTTGCTGTAGGAATACATCTTTTCCATTATTGCGTCCGTCTTTTCTATGCCCCCGTTGCTGTTGTCGGTACAGCTTTGGGAGGCGTGCAGCGCAAGTCGCTTTATGTCATGTCCGCCTTCCACCATCAGTTGCAGCATGAAGCGGCTCATCTCTCCGCGGTTTCCGTTTTCGGTAGAGGTGTTGTACATTATCGTTATGTCGGATGCGCGTTGTATGAGTCGGTGGAAGTAGTACGAATAGATAGCCACTTTGTTGTCCACCGTTGTCAGTCCGTAAGCCTTACGTATGGAGTAGGGGATGAAGGAAGAGTCACGTATGCCTTTCGGCATGTTTCCTTCGTTGCATGACAACAGCAGGATATGGTCGAAGTCGAGGTTTCTTGTTTCGAGCACTCCCATTATCTGTATTCCGATGGCAGGTTCGCCATGGAACGGTATGCTTGCCGTGGCTATCAGCTGCTTTACAAGTTTCTGAAGAGTGATGCAGTCTATCGTAAGGTCGCCGGACTCCACAAGTGTCGTAAGGCGGTTGATGATAGTGTACATGTTGAATACCGACTCGGAATAGAGAGGGGAGTCGTTCTTCGGAGCTATCGTCTCCAGTATCTGGAGCAGCCATCTGAGTATATCTTCGTTGCCTTGACAGCTCTTGAAGAGCATAGACAGATTATCGTCGACAGCCAGATCCTCATATTTAGGAAACATGTTCCTGTCTTCTTTCAGCTTCTGCAACAGCTCCTGACTCTTCTCCGAAAGGTGTGTTGCAAAGGGATGCGACAGCACCTTCCTGATGAATGATATTCTGAAACCGCCGTCGTCTCTCGTTCCGATAATGCGCATGTCGAGGAGTTGTGAGACGAATGATGCTACAGGGGTCTGTGATAGAGGATAGCCGGTGGTAACATTGACGTTCTCAACACAATCCGGAATGCTGTGTACGATGGCTTGCAACAGGTTTTCGGCACACATTACTATCGCTGTGCGCTTGCCGTCCTTGTACCTTTCATTCTCTTTCAGCCACGAACTTACGTAGCGTGCCTGTATGTTCTCCGTCTTTGCCTTGACGAAAGAGATGTCTTTTTGTTTTCTGAAATTGTCGTAAGCCTCTCCTCTGAGTTCTTCTGACAGGGAGTCACCGAGAGTCTTGATGTATTGGGAGATGTATTTTCCTGCTTCGTTAGGAATGTTTCCGTTGTTTCTGCTGACGTAGTGGAAGTCATAATCCCAGTAGAACTCAGCCACGCCCTCCGACTTGAGGAAGCTGAAGAGATGCTGCTCCACACGCTGGAGAACGTTGAAGCCCACGAAGATATATTTGTCATGTTCCACCTTGATGGTCTGTTCGTCCACCACAGCTCTGTACAGCATACCTTCATAAGCTATGTGCTGCTTGCTGAGTCTTTCTCTGAAACCGGCATAAATCTCTCCGAGCTTGTTCCAAAGAGAGAGGAAGAGCTCCTTCAGCTTAGAGTTGTGGTCATCGCTAAAGTTTCCGAAGAATGATTTAAGTATATCCTTTTGTTCTTCAGAGAGATAAGAGATATCGTCAAACTCATGGATATTGGCAATGTTTGAGAAAACCATCTTTGCGTCAGCCATATTCTTGTCCACATCATCAAAGTCGCTGATGAGCAGTCTGCCCCAATCATAGAAGTGGTCGAGGGTCTCGTCCTTGCCGGTAACTTCGGTGTATGTCTTGTACAGTTCGCATACAAGTTTTATGGGATCGCCGACGGTGAGAGAAGAGTATCGTCTGAAGAGGTCGCTGATGGTAAGGTAGTTGGGTGCCCAAACCGGTTTGTCGGAGCATTGGGCGAGTTCCTCGTTAAGGAACAAGGCAGCTCTCTTGTTAGGAAAAACGAGTGCGATGTGCGACAGGTCGTTTCCGTATTTCTCTATTATATCTTTAGCTATATAGTGAAGGAATGATTTCATTGTCTTTCTGATTAACGTTGATTATAATGTCACTTCTTTTATTATGCCCTTTCTTACGAACCACAGGAATCCTTTTACGTCGGGATATCCCATGTTGTGGAGGAGTTGCATGTATTCTCTTACCTGACCGATATACTTATCGTTCATCTTTCCGAATTTGAAGTCAACCACAACAACCCTGTTTCCGTCTTTCATTACTCTGTCAGGTCTGCGTTCGCAAACCTCTCCGGTATTCTTGTCTGTTGTAAGTATGCTACATTCGTTGTACAGTTTCCAGTGTGGCGAGAACCAGTCCGCCACCATCTCGTTTGTAGAGATATATTCGGAGAGCATCTTCTGCAGCTTTTCCCTGTTCAGGTCTTCACCGTAGAGGATGCCGTCTTGTTCAAAGCGGTCGAGCACTTGCGGAATGTCGTCAGCAGTCTGTATGTTAGAGAACACCTGGTGCAGGATATTGCCAATCTTTATGAACGAGCTGGCAGTCTGTTCTTCCCCTTCTGCCTGGGCGATAAAGTCCTTGCTCTTGTTGCTTTGTCTGAACACAATCGGAATGTCGTATGTTTCCAGTGTGGCATCTATCTTCCTGTCAGGCTGCAGGAATACGTTTTCCGTTGTCTTCTTCTCTTTCGAGACATTGCTTTCAGCAAATTCGCCGTATTCAAAGAATATGTCATCATCTTTGTCATCCATACCCTCAAGCGTTGTGTCATTAAGTTCCTCTGGAAGCTTCTTTATGGTGTTTTGCAAGAGAGCGGAGCGTGAGTTTCTGTCATCTCGCTTTCCTATCACGAAGAGGTTTTTCCCCGCCCTTGTGAAAGCCACATAGAGAAGGTTCAAGTTGTCTATGGTGTTCTGCATGTGCTCCTTCTTGTAGTCGTCGGCATAGATGGAGTTGGCGAGTTTCGGACTGTAGTTTATCGGTATCAATGGAATCTTGCTGTAAGGCAGCGTCTGCGGTCTGCACCATATATAGTTTCCTTGATACATCTCCAGCTTCCAGTTGCAGAACGGCACTATGACATTGTCAAACTCCAGTCCCTTGCTCTTGTGTATACTGATAAGCTGTATGCCGTCCGCCTCGTCAGTCTGTATTTTCTTTGCATGCATGTTGTCATCCCACTCTTGCAGGAATCCGGTAAGGTCAGCCGACATATCGTTGATGTATGTTGACAGATAGTCGAAGAAAGCACATACATAGGCATTTTCGTTTTGCAGTTCGTCGAGATGGAATATGGCATAAAGCTTTTCCACGAGGTCGTAGAGCGGTAATTCCTTTAGCATGCCGATGTTGTCGGCAAAGTCTTTTGGCAGGAATTCCATGCTGTCCATATCCTGCAGCATGTCAAAGAGAGGAATATCCTCTTGCTTCACGTTCTGTCTGTAGTATTTTATCAGGCATGCCTTCGTAATCTTGTCGTCGCTGTCGTGAAGGAATCTCAGAGCAGCCACGATGGTGTTGATGGCAATGGAACGGTCCAGTCTGAAGGCTTCGTCACTCACGATGGTCACGTCTGGGCGCTTTTCTGTGAAATAGTTGGCAATCAGTGGGATATACTTATTTGACCTGAGCAGTATCGCTATCTTCTGCTGTGGCACGCCTTTGCTTCTTATCTCATCAATGGTGCTTTCCAGTTCTTCGAGCATACGGCACTCGTAGTCAGCATTCTTCAGCAGCTGCATCCTTATAAGCCCGTTGTCGCTTTGCTTGCCGATTTCTTGTTTAACGTCTTTGTACGCAGCTTTTATCAGCATGGCTTCCGTCTCGCTAATCTTTTGCTCGGCTTCAGCTTCAGCTTCAACGGCAATCTTGAAGAAGACATTGTTGAAGCGGACGATGTTCTCCGCCGACCTGTAGTTGGTCTTCAGCTCCCTGATGTCAAGATTCCTTTCGGGGAAGCTGCCGTTAATGTCGTTTAGCAACCGCCAGTCGCCCGACCTCCATCTGTAGATACTTTGCTTGATGTCACCTACAACAAGGTTGTTAACCTCCGTACCACTGTTGTTGCAGTGGCTCATGCATTCGTTAAGTAGGATTTTGAAGTTCTCCCATTGCACGGTACTTGTATCCTGAAACTCATCAATCATGATGTGTTCCAGTCTTGTGCCTATCTTTTCGAAGATGAAGGGAGAGTCCGTGTCGTCAACCATAAGGCGTAGCAGGTGCTGAGTGTCACTAAGCAGGAAGCGGTTAGCCTCAATGTTCATCTCGTGTACTCTCTTTTCAATGTTGTTGAGCAGCCGCAGATTGTTGATGTTCTGCAATGTGGCATCAACGGAGCATACCGTGAATTGTGCTTCATGTCTAAGGTTCTCCGCCTTTTCGAGCAACGGTATGAGTGTTGTTTCTGCCAGCGATATGATGGTCTGTCGGTTCTTGTTGCTTTTAGAGCTCCAGTTGTCAGCACCGCCAAGGTGCTTCTCCACAGTCTTCGGCATGAAGTCTTTGTCGTCAAGACTGTCGTTGGTGAGTCGTTCAAAGTATCTGTGTATGCCTCTCGACTTACCTCCTGCGAGGTCATCAGTGGCGATGCCTGCTTCTCCGATGGTGTTGAAGAACTGTTCCTTTACAGCTTTCAGGTCCTCTCTTGACTTGGCTTTCAGCAGAGTCAGTTCCTTTCTGTATTCCGTGATGAATCCTTTCTTTGAAAGTGTCTCGCTAATGCTTTTGCTCTCCCTGCGGTAGTCATCGTTGAATATCATCTTGCCGAATTCCTTCACGGAGCGCAACACATTCCATCCCTTGTTCTCATCGATATTGTCCATAATGTATTTCATGAGCCACAAGAAGAGCGGTGACTTGCTGTCCAGGTCTTCAATCATCTGGTCAACAGCCTGTTGCTCAACGGCAGTATCGTTGAGTTCTATTCTAAGGTTAGCGGAGAGATCCAGTTCCTTTGCGAGGTTTCTCAATACGCTTTGGAAGAAAGTATCTATTGTCTCCACGTGGAAATAGTCGTAGTTGTGGATGAGTAGCCTGATGGCGAGCTGTGCCGTTTGTCTTACTTCATCTATCTCCGAGTGTGTCTCTTCTGCTATCTTCTTCAGATAGTCGTCAGACTCTCCAAGAGAATTGGCTATACCGAAGAGTTGTCCAAGGATTCGGGTCTTCATCTCGTCGGTAGCTTTGTTGGTAAAGGTCACGGCAAGAATGTTTCTGTATTCCGTTGGGTTCTTTATTAGAAACTTTATGTATTCGACGGCAAGTGTAAACGTCTTGCCGCTACCTGCGCTTGCTTTATATACTGTGAGAGAGCTCATGTCTTTTGTTTTATAATTATATTAAGGGAAGTGGAGCTTCCTTGTTTCCTCATTTGCTTGTCTTTTTGTCATCGGTCTTGCATGTTGAAGACCTGTAGGCGTGGGTATGTTACCAGTCTCTGAAGAGTTCCAGTCCGAACCTTATTCCCACTTCGCCGAACTTCTTGTTGCTTACAGAGAAGAATGCTCCGGTAGAGAACCATTTATTAGTCATGCCATACCCACATTCTATGTATGGGTGGAGCTGGTCCGTAAACAGTATGTTGGAGTATATCCTTTCCATTTCTATATATCGCCCTACGAGAGGCAGCTTTGACAGGATAAGCAGTGGCGACTCATAGGTGAAGTTCCCCCTAAGGTAATACCTCGACGCATTATACCAGTTGCTGTTCAGCAGCTGGAACTCTCCTGTCCAGTCGTCGTCCCATCCGCCGGGAATGTTCTCATAGTGGAAGTTGGTGTAGTCGAGGAAATATGCTCCTTTGCTTCTTGATGTGTATAGTCCGTAGCCTACTTTCATGGAGAATAGTCTCATGCGATGTAGTTCTTTCTTCCATGCCACGTCGGTTTCAACGCGTTCATAGTTGGTGTTGGAGTGTATCACTCCCTTTATTCCCCGTTCGTAGTCGATGCTGATTATTGGGCCGCGCTCTGCAAGAGGACTGTATTGCAACTTGATGAGCGGAGCGAAGGAGTGGTATTTGTGCGGTTCGCCAGAGAGGATGAATCCGCTTTTGTCCACTGCGGAGCGTCGGTGGTATGCTATTCCCGGTATGATGCTCCATTTATTGTTGAAGGAATATTTCGACTTTATCTTCCAGTACATATCCTTGAAATAGTTGAGATTCATCTCGTCCCATCTTATGGAGTCGTATTTCTCGTGCTTTATACGGTCGAGGATTTCAGATGAAGTGATGCGGTTTCCTATTCCGAACTGTGTTTCCACATACAGTTTCCTGTTGATGGTATAGCGCATAGGAATCTTGGTGTACAGCTGTCGCTGCTTGAAAGAATAACCGGCATTTACAGTCATGCTGATGTTTGATATGTCGTTGAAGTTGTATCCGGCATTGAGCTTCATCTTGTAGGTAATGCCTTTCTTGTTGCTGTATCCTAAATAGAGAGGGTTTATGAGCGGCGACAAGCGGTAGCTTCCCTGTGCTTTCGTTCCGAAACTTCCTTTTATCCTTTCTATGAAATAGTCACCGAGCTTATTAAGGAACTTGCTGTTGGTTGTCATCGGCTCGTATTGCTGTACGCTGTCAGTTGCTGTGCTGTCGTCTGTATTCGGGGTGATACTGTCGGTTGTGTCTACAATATATAACTTTGAGCCGAACTTCCTTTCGTATACCTTCTCCATAGCCGGACTGAGTCTTATAGGGCGCAGACTGTCCATCAGACTACGGTCGTGGCTGTCGTGAATTGTTGTCGGGAGCTGCTTCTGGCAGTTATAGTAAGTGATGCACTGGGTTCTTGTCTTGTTACCGAGGAAACTGAATTTAATGTTGGTATGACTTGTCTTTGGCGACAAAGGCATATTGTCGTCAGAACTCATCTTAAGACTGACGATGAACTTTACCATGTCGAGCTCGCCACGGAATTTTATTGAAAGAATCTTTCCGGTGTTGAGATCCATGATGAATTTACCGCTTACGAGTTGTGTGTTTCTTACCTTGGGTCTGAACACGACCTCTGCACGCCCTGCCGTAAGCTTGGTTATGCGGTATCGGTATACCTTACGGTTGTATTTGTTGCAAGGCGACAGAAGGTATTCCCCATAGATGGTTTCTCTATATATTGTAGGCAGTGCAAACTGCTTCATTATCGTCATTACATCGCGGTTCTTGGGCACAGTGCCTGTGCTGACTTTCGTATCAACTTCCTTCACCTTGCCGCCTTCCAGAGTCAAGGTGGTGTAGAATTCCGTCACGTATTCCCTGTCACCTTTCGCTATGCTATACATTGAGGGAATCAGCATCATGGTACTGTTCCTCTTGTCTACGTTTATGTGAAAGCCGGCATAGATGTTTGTTGTAACTTTTTGGGAAGGACATTGTGACACACTGTCGTGATAAAGGGTAATACGCTTTATCACGCTATCGACAGACAGACTGCCGAAGGCGTTGGGCGGTATGCAGAGGGCTGTCAGCCCTTGTATTGCCATAAACAGTAGTGCAAGATATCTTCTTGAGGATGTTATGCGCAAATGTTTTTCCCTTTCTCTTTTGTTGCCGGAAATGTTATTCGTGGTGATATGGCTCACCTTTTATTATAGTGCATGCCCTGTATATCTGCTCTACGAACAGCAGGCGTATCATCTGATGGGAGAATGTCATCTTTGATAGCGACAGCTTACTGTTTGACCGGGCATATACCGCATCGGAGAAACCATACGGCCCTCCGACGACGAACACTAAGGTGCGTGCTGTCTGCTGCTGCTTCTCTATCCATGAGGCAAACTCTATGCTCCGGTATTCCTTGCCGTGCTCGTCGAGAAGTACCACCGTGTCAGAGGGTTGCAGCTGTTTTAGGATAAGCTCGCCCTCCATGTCCTTCTGACTTGCCGTAGACAGCTTCTTCGTATTCTTCAGTTCGGGTATGACGATAATCTCAAAAGGCATATAATGACCAATCCTGCCTACGTAGTCCTCAATGCCTTTGATTATATTCTTGTCAACGGTCTTGCCTACAACAATTAGTTTTGTCTTCATAATCTATGATGTCCTCTTGCTGTATTTATTTCTTGTCGGAATACTCATGTTTCCGCTTCGGGTTCATGGGGAACCATCCTTTTCTCACTCTCTCTCTCTGTTCAAACAGCTCCAGTATGCTCCATAGCAGCGATGCTCCGGTGAGACCGAGGGCGGCAGAAGCTATAGTGTTTTCCACAAAGAGTGCGCTGGCAATGCATGCAATGCCGAGAAGGAGAAATACCCACCAGAACTTCACTCCGGTGTAGTATTCCGTCTTTATCACTATAGGATGGAATATTCCTATTATCAACAGTGCCATAACGGCGATTATTATTCCTGTAAAATACATCTTTGTTGCTTATTTATTATCGTTTTGTTCGTCATATTTTCTTAGTACGGACAGTAGTTCCGCATTCTCGGACTTGCTTCCTACGGTTATTCGGAGGCAGTCCTCGCAGAGAGCTACGTTGCTGCGGTTGCGCACGATAATACCATTGTCCTTGAGATACTGGTATATGACATCGGCATTCTCCATCTTGGCAAGAAAGAAGTTGGCGTCGGTAGGGTAGACCTTCTTGCATGAATGAAGAAGTTTGAAAGCCTCCACCATGTTCTCTCTTTCCATCAGCAGTATGCTCACCCATTTGTCTACGTCCCAATGGTTGTCGAGTTGCTGCCTGATACGCTCCTGAGTGAGTATGTTCACGTTATAAGGATATTTCACCTTGTTGAAGGCTTCGATGATTTCCTGATAGGCGAAAGCCATGCCAAGGCGTAGTCCGGCGCATCCCCATGCCTTGCTGAAAGTGTTGAGTACTATAAGGTTGGGATGCTTATGCAGCTCAAGACGCAGCGGCTGGACGTGAGAGAAATCGGAGTAAGCCTCGTCAACGACAACGATGCCTTCAAACTCCTGTAATATTTTCTCCACCTCGCCTCTGTCAAGTTCATTGCCCGTAGGATTGTTAGGAGAGCAGAGCCACACTACTTTGGTGTGCTCGTCGCAGGAGTTAAGGATATGGTTGGCAGATAACTGGAAGTTCTCGTCGAGCAATACTTTCCGATATTCCACATCATTGATGTCGGCACAAACCTTATACATCCCGTAGGTCGGTTCAATGGCAACGACATTGTCGATGCGCGGTTCGCAGAAGCAGCGGTAGACAAGATCGATGGCCTCGTCGGAACCATTGCCGAGGAAGATACATTCCGGATGTACTCTCTTCAGTCGGGAAATCTTCTCCTTGATGTCTTTCTGCAAAGGATCCGGATATCTGTTTATCGGAGAGTTGTATGGATTCTCGTTAGCGTCAAGAAAAACTTTTGCTCCCTTGCCGCTATACTCGTTTCGGGCACAGCTGTATGGCTCGAGGTCTTGTATGTTCTTGCGTAGAAGCAAGTTGAGGTCTTTCATTTTATCTGTTGTTTAATTCGTTAATTCTTAGTGTCATTGCATTCTTGTGTGCAAAGAGCGATTCGTTTTCTGCCATCAGCTCTACGGCGTGGCCTATACTTCTTATTCCCTCAGCCGACAGATGCTGGTAGGTAATCTTCTTGCAGAAACTGTCGAGGTTCACTCCGCTGTATGCCGTTGCGTAGCCGTGGGTAGGCAAGGTGTGGTTGGTGCCGCTGGCATAGTCTCCGGCACTCTCACAGGCGTATTTGCCGAGGAATACGCTGCCTGCATTCCTTACCATATCGCACAGTGGCTCATAGTCGTCGGTGGATATTATAAGATGCTCCGGTGCGTATGCGTTGGAGAACGCCATTGCCTCCTCGGCATCGTGTACAAGGACGAACTTGCTGTTGGCAAGTGACTTCTCGGCAAACTCCTTTCTTGGCAGTACGGCAAGCTGGCTGGCAAGTTCTTTCTCTACCTTGTGGAACAGCTCTCTTGATGTGGAGATGAGCATTACCTGTGAGTCTGGACCGTGTTCTGCCTGTGAGAGCAGGTCGGCAGCCACAAAGACAGGATTGCTTGTATCGTCTGCCACCACACATACTTCCGACGGGCCAGCAGGCATGTCTATTGCTACATCATGCACGCTCACTACCTGCTTGGCAGCCATTACGTACTGGTTGCCGGGACCGAAGATCTTATATACCTTAGGCACGCTTTCCGTTCCGTACGCCATGGCGCCGATAGCTTGCACACCACCTACTTTATATATATGTTTCACTCCTGCCACGTGGGCGGCACACAGGATGGCTCCGTTTATCTTTCCCTCCGCATCTGGCGGAGAACAGAGGATGATGTCCTTGCATCCTGCTATTACGGCAGGGGTGGCAAGCATCAGTACTGTGGAGAACAACGGGGCGGTGCCGCCGGGGATGTATAGTCCCACTTTGTCGATGGGCACACTTCTCTGCCAGCATCTTACTCCGGGCTGTGTCTCGGTGTCGATACCGGAAAACGCTTGTGCCTGATGGAACTTTTTGATATTGGCGTGTGCCAGGCGTATGGCATCTACCAGCTCCTTGGGAGTGTTGTCGAGAGCCTCCTTGATTTCCTCTTCAGACACCTTCAGACCTGACAGCCTGACATGGTCAAATCTTTCTTCATATTTCATTACTGCCGAATCACCGTTTGCCCTTATGTCGCTGAGCACTTCGTTTACGGTGTCGTACAGCTGCGTTGTATCTATATGAGGGCGGTGTGTTATCTCTGCCCATTGTTCCCTTTCCGGATATTCTATTATATTCATGCTGCATATCTATTTGTTTGAATTGTTGAGGCTGTTGTCAGAGAATCATCTTCTCTATCGGAGTGACGAGTATTCCTTGTGCTCCAAGTTCCTTCAGCTTGCCGATTATCTCCCAGAAGCGTTTCTCGTCGAGCACGGTATGGATAGAGCACCAGTCGTCATCAGCCAGAGGAATGATGGTGGGACTCTTCAGTCCGGGCAACACTTCTATTATGGCTCTCAGACTTGCTTTCGGAGCGTTCATCCTCACATATTTCTTGTCCACGGCATTCATCACCGCCTCAAAACGGAATAGCATCTGGTTGAGAATGGTGCGCTTTTCGTCAGAAAGACTTTTGTTGGCTATGAGCAGAGCCTCGCTCTTCATCACCACTTCCACCTCTTTCAGATTGTTGCTTACCAGTGTTGAGCCGCTGCTTACGATATCGAATATCGCATCAGCCAGTCCGATGCCCGGACTGATCTCCACACTTCCCGTTATGACGTGTATCTCTGCCTTTATATTGTTCTTCTCAAGAAACTCATGCAATATCACAGGATATGATGTAGCAATCTTCTTTCCGTTAAACCATTCCAGTCCGTTGTATTCCAGGGCTTTGGGAATGGCAAGAGAGAGTCTGCATTTGCTGAATCCAAGACGCTTTACGATTTCTGCTTTTCCGCCTCGCTCCACGTATTCGTTTTCTCCCACAATGCCGAGGTCTGCCACCCCGGTGCTTACGCTCTGCGGAATGTCGTCGTCTCTCAGATAGAGCACTTCGAGAGGGAAGTTTGACGACTGTACGAGCAGTGTTCTCCGCTTCGCGTTGATTTTTATGTCTGCTTCATCAAGCAGATACATTGTGTCGTCCGCCAGACGACCCTTTGACTGAACAGCAATTCTAATCATGTTCTTTTATTCTTTTTGTGTATTGTGTATATATATTCCTTAATTTCTGTTTTCGCCAGTATTCAACTTGCTCAACAGTAGACGGGTTGACAAGGATACGAGTTGACAAGGATATTGGTTTTCCTTGATAAACGCTGTTCGCAAACCTTATACAAGTAATGCAGATTCCCTTGTCTACTTGTCTGCTCGTCTATTTTTTCTACTGTCAGCATGTCCCCGGTGAAAGAGCATGACATACGGCTGTCAACCCATATTGACCGTATATGATTTATAAAATCAACGCAAAATTAGCGATTTATTGTAATATCTGCAAGAAAAGGTGTATCTTTGTATATTATTGCTGATTGCAGTAAATGATTTTAGTATAAATATTCTTTGTAATGAGAAAGCTATTTGCCATGTGGTATCAAAATATTACCAATCCCTTCAAATCGCATAATTATATTATGCTTGGTGCTTCATTATGCTACATATTGTGCGTCGCGGCCTCTTCGTGTACGGGCAAAAAAAGTGAGCGTGTCGTTGCGCCTTGGGGAGAGGTGGTGGCTGATACGGTGACAGACGACGGACTGTTTTCTGTAGACGACATAGTGTCTAACGGCGAGATGATAGTACTGACCATGTCGGGACCTGACACCTATTTCGACTATCATGGTCATGGAGTGGGTACACAGTATCTGCTGTGCGAGAAGTTTGCACAGAAGTTAGGGGTGTCGCTGCGTGTGGAATTGTGTAAAGATACTGCGGAGATGGTGGACCGTCTGGAAAAAGGAGAGGCGGACATGATAATGTATATGTTGCCGAAGACCAAGAAGTTCTGTTCCCGGTTGCTTTTCTGTGGAGCGGGAGTGGATTCCCAAAATACGCAATGGGCGGTAGGAAAAGGCAGTACGGAACTTGCCTCGCTCATCGACAAATGGTATTCCCCCTCCATGATGGAGCAGGTGAAGAAGGAGGAACGCTTCCTCTTCTCTGCCAGAAGCGTAAGGCGACATGTCTATGCTCCGTTCCTTGACAGAAAGGGTGGGGTGATATCAAGGTATGACCACCTTTTCCGACGCTATGCTCCAATGGCAAGATGGGACTGGAGACTGCTTGCGGCACAAAGCTATCAGGAGTCTTGCTTCGACCCCAATGCGCGCTCATGGGCAGGAGCCTGCGGACTGATGCAGATAATGCCTTCTACGGCTGACCATCTCGGACTTCCACGTTCGGAGATGACCAACCCGGAGAAGAGCGTGGAAGCGGCTGTAAGACTTCTTGCGGAGCTGTCGGGACATTTCCGCGACATACCTTCTGCTGAAGAAAGACGATGCTTCGTCCTGGCAAGTTATAACGGAGGTGCCAACCATGTCAGGGATGCTATGGCTCTGACATCGAAGTATGGTGGAAACCCTCGTCGCTGGAGTCATGTGGCGCCATATGTGTTGAAACTGCAGCAGCCGCAGTATTATAACGACCCGGTTGTAAGATACGGCTATATGCGTGGAAGCGAAACCGTGGATTATGTAGACCGTATCCGCCAACGCTATGCACAATACCGTGGCACACAGTATACCGGTCCGTCGGTGACTGACGACGGAGCTGCTGATTATGGGACGGGAGGTATGACTCCACGTCGTGCCACTAAGAAGTATAAATATCATATTTAGTCTGTTGGCAATACTCTGAAGCCAGGTTGCTGCTTCGGGAAAGGATAAGACAAAGGCTGCAGGAGAATATCTCTGCAGCCTTTGCTTTAAATCTGTTTCGACTGTCGTTCTGCGACTTGTTAATATGACTTTTTAGCTGAATTAACTATCTGTTTTGTCAGTTTCTCTGCTGTCTTCAAATTGGCGTTGGCTGCCATCTTTGTAGACTTAAGCTCTGCTTTCGCACCTTTCAACTCCGCTTTAGTCAACTTCTTGGCTCGCTTCAATTCTGTTTTGATGGCTTTCTTTGACTCCTTCAGTTCTGCTTTGGCAGCCTTCCGGGTCTGTTTGCAGCATGATTTTGTCTGAGATGTTGCCGATGTGACGGCATCAACCGTTGACTTGCAGCTTTTAGCTGCTTTCTTGCATTCTTTCTTTGTCTTGTCGCACTGGGTCGTCAGGGTGTTGATTTTCTGTACTGTGTTCTGCGCCATTGCGTCTACAGAAAAGCATAAAGCAGCCATTGCGACGGCTGAAATGATAATCTTTCTCATTTGTGTTTCCTTTCCTTTAACTTGTTTTAATGGTTCGTTTATCGTATGGCCATCCGCCAAGCGGTGAAATTATTTTCTCCAACGCTGCAAAATTATATCTTTTCAATCTAACAGAAAAGTATTTCCGGTTATTAAATTTTAATGAAGTAAAAACACTCGTAAAAAGTACCGTTTTTAGAAAGTTACGTAATTTCTATGAGAAAGTTACCGACTTTCTATTGGAAAGTTACCTACTTTCTGTTTGTAAGTCCCTTGGTCGCTTCATGGAAGTTGCCGACTTTCTGGTTCTATATAAATAATATAAGGTGGAAAAAGCTATAATATAAGTGGGGCAAAGAATGTGATTTTAAGTAGAACGACTTGTTTTGTGGTGATATTTATATTGTTAAATTACTTAAATAATATATAATTGAGGAGGTGAGGTGTTTCGTGTTCAATAAAAAAGAGATACCTTTGCATGTCATTACGCGATAATGACATTAAATTCAAACCTAAAAAAATAAATAATTAAAAATGGCAACAAAAATCAGATTACAGCGCGGTGGCCGTAAGGGCTATGCCTTCTACAGCATCGTAATCGCTGACGTTAGAGCTCCACGTGATGGAAAGTTTACTGAAAAGATTGGTACTTATAATCCAAACACTAATCCTGCCACAGTAGATTTGAATTTTGATCGTGCTCTTTATTGGGTAGAGGTTGGTGCACAGCCAACAGATACTGTTCGCAACATCCTTAAGCGTGAAGGTGTTTACATGATGAAGCATCTCCGTGGCGGTGTTAAGAAGGGTGCATTCGATGAGGCTGCAGCTCAGACCAAGTTCGATGCATGGAAGGCTGACAAGCAGAAGGGTCTCGACGCTTTGCGTGAGACATTGGCAAAGGAGAAGAAGGCCGCTTACGACAAGAGCCTTGCTGAGGAGAAGAAGGTTAACGAAGCTATCGCTAAGAAAGTAGCTGAGAAGAAGGCTGAGGCAGAAGCTGCTAAGGCTGCTGAGGCTGCTACAGAGGAAGCTCCAGCTGAAGAGGCTGCTGCAGAGTAATTCTCAGTCGATAAGTAAGAAAAGAGAAGAGAGAAGGGTTGTGTGCCTTTCTCTCTTTTTTTATGTCTGTCTGTGAAAGGCGGAAAAGAAAGAAGTCTCCCAGAGACAGGAGACTTCTTGTTGGATTTATCAGTATCTGTCGTTGCTGATTTCTTTTTATATTCGATTACAGAATCGTTTTGTACAGGTTGAGAATATCCTCTTTCGTTACAGGACGAGGATTGCCCGGAGTGCAAACATCTGTTATAGCCTGTTCGGCAAGAGCAGGAATGTCTTCTTCCTTGATGCCAAGTTCGGTCAGATGCTGAGGAATGCCTACGAGTTTCGACAGGTTCTCTATTTCGTTGCAAGCGGCCTCTGCAGCCTGTTCGTCGGTCATGCCTGCCTCGTAAACACCTACGGCCTTTGCTATCTCCACATACTTCTTGATGCTCACCGGCATATTGAAGCGCATTACCGTAGGGAGTAGAATGGCACAAGCCACTCCGTGTGGTACATCGTGCAGGGCACTCATTGGGTGAGCCATGCCGTGGTCTACACCTAAACCGACATTGGAGAATGCCATGCCGGCAATATACTGTGCGACAGCCATGCCGTTTCTTCCCTCAGGATTTGTAGGGTCATTTACTGCCACCGGCAGATATTTGTGTATCATCTCAATGGCCTTTATCTCGAACATGTCGCTCATCTCCCATGCTGCCTTGGTTATAAGACCTTCAATGGCATGCGTCATGGCGTCCATACCTGTTGCTGCGGTAAGTCCCTTTGGCAGGGAGTACATCAGTTCGGCATCGATGATGGCAACGGCAGGAATATCGTTAGGGTCAACACAGACCATCTTCTGCTGACGCTTCTCGTCGATGATTACATAGTTGATTGTTGTCTCGGCTGCTGTTCCGGCAGTTGTAGGAAGGGCAATGATTGGCAGACATTTGTTTTTTGTGTCTGCAACGCCTTCCAATGATACTACATCGGCGAACTCTGGATTGGTGCATACAATACCTATTCCTTTGGCAGTGTCCATAGAAGAACCACCGCCGATGGCAACGATAAAGTCTGCTTCTGCCTTCTTGCAGGCTTCCACTCCGTTTGTAACGTTGGTTACTGTTGGGTTTGGCTTAACGTCATCGTATACTTCGTAAGGTATGTTGGCTTCGTCAAGAACGTCGAGAACCATCTTTGCCACGCCGAACTTCATCAGTCCTTTGTCTGTTACAACGAGGGCTTTCTTGAAACCGCGGCTCTTTACTACTGTAGGAAGCTCTTTTCTTGCTCCCGGTCCGAAGTATGATACTTCGTTTAGGATAAATCTGTTAATCATAATGTTTTTTTTGGTTAGTTTGTTTGAATATTGTGAATTTATCACGTTTTGTTTCTTTCATTTATACTTCATTGATGAGAATGCACATGACATTTCTGTTTGTGTCTCATCAAATGAAGTTACGCTTTTGGCTGCTGTGAACTGTGCGGACAGTTGTCTTACGTGAACAGCAGTCCTATCTGATATACTGCTGCCGACACGAACCATGCTACAGCCGTTGTGTAGAAGGCTGTAAATAATGCCCACTTCCAGCTTCCCGACTCGTTTTTTATCGCCACTATCGTGGCAAGACAAGGGAAGTAGAGCAGGACAAAGAGCAGGTAGCAGAATGCTATCAGCGGCGTTACACCGTCTGCCGACATCTTCTTGTACAGGTATTCATATTTGGCATTGTCTGCCTCGCTGTCGTCTGCCACCGTTTCGTCGCCGGAATAAAGCACTCCCATTGTGGATGCAACAATCTCTTTTGCTCCTACTCCGGAAATCAGTCCTACAGAGAGCTTCCAGTCGAAGCCCTGCGGACGGAACACCGGTTCTACGGTTTTTCCTATCCTTCCGATGTAGCTCTGTTCCTGTTGCTGCTGCATGGTAAGGTCGTCGTTGTGGGGAAAATATCCTAATGCCCAGACTATGATGCTTGCCACGAGGATGATGCCTCCCATCTTCTTGAGATACTGTTTCCCTTTCTCCCATGTGTGTCTCATTATCGCCTTGGCGGTAGGGAAACGATAGGGCGGTAGCTCCATGACGAATGGTACGTCTTCACTCTTTACAAGCCATTTGCTGAATAGTCTGCTCATGATGATGGCCATGATGATGCCTATGGCGTAGAGGGAAATCATGATTACGCTTCTGTATTTAAGTGCGAAGAAGGTGCTTGTTATCATGATGTAGATAGGCAGTCTTGCCGAACAGCTCATGAACGGAAGGATAAGCATCGTTATCAGTCTGCTTCGTCTGCTCTCTATGGTTCTTGTTGCCATTATGGCAGGCACGTTGCATCCGAAGCCCATGATGAGGGGGATGAAGGATTTGCCGTGAAGTCCCATCTTGTGCATCAGCTTGTCCATGATGAATGCCGCGCGTGCCATATATCCGCTGTCTTCCATGAACGAGATGATGGCATAGAGGATGAGAATCTGTGGCAGGAATACGATTACTGCTCCCACACCGCCGATGATACCATCCACAAGCATGGCTTTAAGTGGTCCCTCTGGTATGTTGCTGCTTATCCAGTCGCCAAGCATTCCTACACCGGCATCTATCCAGTCCATCGGATATTGTCCTATGGAGAAGGTAACCTGGAACATGACGTAGAGCAACAGGAAGAACAGTGGGAATCCGAGATATTTGTTTGTTATTATTTTGTCAATCACGTGGGTGGTCTGATACGTGTCCTGTTTGTCTCCGGTTTCGTATTCTGCCTCTTTCAGCGCTCCGTTGATGAATCCGTATTTGGCGTTCATGATGGCAGTCTCGCTGTCTTCCTTCACTTCCTCCTTTATTCTTACGGCTTCCCTGTCTCTTGCTTCCATTACCTCTTTGGCGTTAGGCAGAGTATTGACAAACTCTTCTGTATTCTTGTCCATCTCCAACAGTTTGATGGCGAGGTATCTTGTTGAGTATTTGTATCTTATCTGCTCATCTTTCTGTATGAGCTCTTTCACTCTGTCGATGCCTTCTTCGATGTCCTTGCCGTGGTTGATATGGATGTGTCTGTAGGTGTTGTCCTGATCCTCATACATATTGATGATTCTGTGGAACAGTTCCTTTACTCCACGTCCTGTGCGGAAGACGGTCGGCACCATAGGCACGCCGAACAGTCTGCCGAGCGTGTCCGTATTCAGCTTGTCGCCTCTTTCCTCAAACTCGTCATACATGTTCAGGGCACAGATGATTCTCTGGTTCATGTCCACAAGCTGGGTGGTAAGATAAAGGTTTCTTACCAGATTGCTTGAGTCTATGACATTGATGATGATATCTGGAGTCTTGTCGATAATCTCTTTTCTGACGTACAGTTCCTCTGGACTGTATGCCGAAAGGGAATAAGTGCCTGGCAGATCAGTAATATTGAACTCGTATCCTTCAAAGTTTGCGTGTCCCTCCTTGGCGTCAACGGTTACTCCAGAGTAGTTTCCTACACGTTCGTGAGCACCGGAAATATAGTTGAACAGGGAAGTCTTTCCGCAGTTAGGGTTGCCTACGAGGGCCACATTTATCTTCTTTCTTTTTTTCAGTGCAGCTTCATGTAGTTTTTTCTCTAACGGTTCTTCTTGTTCGTCTTCTTTGTTGAAGTTGTTGTCAATGACGGCTTCTTCGTCATTGTTGTTTTCGGCAGTATGCTTCTCTTTGTCAATGCTTCTTGCTTCCTCTACAGACATGATTTCTATCATTGCCGCCTCATTATGTCTGAGCGACACTTCATATCCCATTATCTTGTATTTCACAGGGTCGCGAAGAGGAGCATTCAACAGAACTTCCACGATTTGTCCTTTGATGAATCCCATCTCTACTATTCTCTTGCGGAACCCTCCGTGTCCTAATACCTTTACGATAACACCTTTTTCTCCGGTTTTCAGATCTGACAATTTCATATTCTAATAGTCTTTTTATTCTTTCCGACATCTTCCACATTATGCAAATCGAACGCAGATAGAAACTTGCAAAGATAGAATTTGCTAATTTAAATCCTTCATTGCTGAGATGCCGTTTTTTATATACAAAGGTAGAAAGAAAATTTTTAACCATAACCAGTTCTACTGATAAATACCTACTAATTATGGTTAAAAATATACGTGCTTCATTATTCTAATATAATATAGGTATAGTATGTAAAATAATATCGTGCAATTATATGCTCAAGCATGGAGTAGGGGAGACGACGATTTGCTACTTATTTGTTGAAGTACTCCTCCAATCTTGCTTTTGCCTCCTCACCGTCGTTATCGAGGTCCATCACAATCTTTCCATGTTCCATAACAACAATACGATTGCTTATGTCTACTGTGTGAGAGAGGTTATGGCTGCTGACGATGATTGTAGCACCTGTCTCCTTGTTATATTTCTGTAGCAGTCTCTTGAGGACATTCTGACTCGTCGGGTCAAGGAAGTTGAATGGTTCGTCAAGTATAACCAGTTGTGGCTGGTTGATGAGAGCTGAGATGATGCCTATCTTCTGCTTGTTGCCAGCTGACATGCTTCTGATAAGCTTGTTCTGTCCGATAATCTCACCGTTCATGAAGTCTTCATACTGTTTAAGTCGCTCGTTCATTGTCTCTTTTGAGAGATTGCTGACCTTTGCAATAAACTCGAAATATTCTTCGGGAGAGAGAAAGTCTATGAGGAAACTTTCATCTATATATGCTCCGGTATATACTTTCCATTCTTCTCCAACCTTTACATCGGTGGCAAAAGTGGAGCCGTCGGGGTTGTTGAACTTCATGTTCACTGTTCCGCAATCTGCCTTCAGAAGGTCGAGAGCAAGTCTGAAGAGCGTTGTTTTTCCAGCTCCGTTGTTTCCTACCAGACCGAGCAGAGTGTTGCCTTCTACTGTCAGTTTGTCAATGTCTACAGCAGTTTTCTCTCCGAAAGTCTTTTTCAGACTGTCAAAAACTATTTCCATACGTTGATGCTTTCTTTATTGATGATAACTGTATAAAACCGCAAAAAGCAAATGCTATTGTCGGTATTTCTTTTATAAGTATTAGGTTTCGCCTTTATAAGTAACAGGTATTGTCTTTATAAATAATAGGTATTGTCTTTATAAAAAAGAGGAGTGTGTCCTTGGCGGATAGACATCCTTCCTTTGACACACTCCACCGTGTTTTATACTTTCATCGTTGCGGAATTAAACAAGTCCGCGTCCATGACAGTTCTTGAACTTCTTGCCGCTTCCACAAGGACAAGGGTCGTTTCTTCCCGGCATCTTATCCTTTACGATAGGTTCCTGCTTTGCTGTAGATTCTCTTGTATCGTGCTGTGCAGCAGCTTTCTGTGCCTCATCTTCGAGGTTTACCTTCTCTTCGGTATACTGCTGTGAGTGTTCCTCAGGAGCTGCTTCTTGTACCTGCTGTTGTTCCATTACTGGAATCTGTGCTCTCATCAGAATGCTGACGATGCGGTTGTTCATCTGGTCAACCATGTCGTCGAACAACTTGACACTCTCCAACTTGAATATTACGAGAGGGTCTTTCTGCTCGTAAGAAGCATTTTGCACACTATGCTTCAATTCGTCAAGTGCTCTAAGATTCTCTTTCCAACAGTCGTCGATGATATGCAACATGATTGTCTTCTCAAACTGCTTCACAACGCTCTTTGCCTCTGTATCGTAAGCTTCCTTCAGGTTGCAAGGGATGTTGAAGACTCTTTTGCCGTCGGTGATTGGCACCATGATGCGCTCATATATAGCACCCTGGTTTTCGAATACATCCTTTATTACAGGGAAGCCTACAGCCTGGATGCGGTCTGTTCTTCTCTTGAAGTCTGCCATTGCTGCCTGGAATGCCTTCTCTTCAAGGTTTCCTCTGTCTTCATTCTGAAGCTCCACTTCTGTGAATGGGCATTCCATGGCAAGTACTTTCAGGAACTCATCCTTGCATCCCTCGTAGTCGTTCTTCTCTATGATGTTTACGATGCGGTCCCAGATGATGTTGGTAATGTCCATACCGATTCTCTCACCCATAAGGGCATGGCGACGCTTCTCGTAAACGACAGTACGCTGCTTGTTCATCACGTCGTCGTATTCCAACAGACGCTTACGGATACCGAAGTTGTTCTCCTCGACTTTCTTCTGTGCACGCTCAATGCTCTTCGACATCAGCGAACTTTCAATTCTTTCTCCGTCTTCAATGCCGAGTCTGTCCATTACTCTTGCGATACGCTCACTTGCGAACAGACGCATGAGCTTGTCTTCAAGGCTGACATAGAATACAGAGCTACCAGGGTCACCCTGACGTCCGGCACGTCCACGCAACTGCCTGTCTACACGACGGCTCTCATGTCTCTCTGTACCGATGATGGCAAGACCTCCTGCTGCTTTAACTTCCGGAGAAAGCTTGATGTCGGTACCACGGCCTGCCATGTTGGTAGCGATGGTAACTGTCTTGCTCAAACCTGCCTTTGCCACGATGTCAGCCTCATGCTGATGCAGCTTGGCGTTCAGCACGTTGTGAGGGATGTGACGCATGGTAAGCATCTTTGCAAGGAGTTCGGAAATCTCTACCGAGGTAGTACCTACGAGTACTGGTCTACCCTGGTTTATCATCTCCTGTATCTCTTCAATTACAGCATTGTATTTCTCTCTGTTTGTCTTATACAGACGGTCGTCAAGGTCTTTCCTCAATATCGGTCTGTTTGTAGGAATCTCCACTACATCAAGCTTGTAAATGTCCCAGAACTCTCCTGCCTCAGTACTTGCCGTACCGGTCATACCAGACAGTTTGTGGTACATACGGAAGTAGTTCTGCAGGGTAATTGTTGCGAAAGTCTGTGTGGCTTCCTTAACCTTTACATGTTCCTTTGCTTCAACAGCCTGATGCAGTCCGTCGCTCCATTGGCGACCTTCCATGATACGACCTGTCTGCTCGTCCACGATTTTCACTTCACCGTCGATGACAACGTATTCGTCATCCTTGTTGAACATGGTGTAAGCCTTGAGCAACTGCTGCAAGGTGTGTACGCGCTCGCTCTGTACAGAGTAGTGGTTGAGAAGTTCGTCCTTCTTGTCAAGGCGCTCCTGGTCGTTAAGTTTCTGATTTTCAAGGTCCGACAGCTGTGAAGCAATGTCTGGCAATACGAAGAGTTCCTTGTCGTTAACCTGATTGGCAAGCCATTCTGTACCCTTGTCTGTCAGGTCTACAGAGTTCAGCTTCTCGTCAACGACGAAATACAATGGTTCTACAGCCTCCGGCATGCGTCGGTTGTTGTTCTCCATGTATATCTCTTCTGTCTTGAGCATTCCTGATTTTATACCGTCTTCAGAGAGGTATTTGATGAGCGGCTTGTTCTTTGGCAGAGCTTTATGTGAACGATAAAGGCTCAAGAAGCCTTCGTCGATTTTCTTCTGATCGTTGTTCTTCTTGCCTTCATTGATGAGCTGTTTTGCATCGGCAAGATATTTTGTAGCAAGCTTTCTCTGTACGTCAACGAGTCTTTCAACCAATGGCTGGTATTCTTCAAACATCTGGTCATCGCCATTAGGTACAGGACCTGATATAATAAGAGGTGTACGTGCGTCATCGATAAGTACAGAGTCTACCTCATCCACGATGGCATAGTTGTGTGCTCTCTGTACGAGGTCGTCAGGAGATATTGCCATGTTGTCGCGCAGATAGTCGAAGCCGAACTCATTGTTCGTACCGAAAGTGATGTCTGCACGGTATGCTTTGCGTCTTTCTGGAGAGTTTGGACGGTGCTTGTCGATACAGTCTACAGAAAGTCCGTTGAACATATAGAGCGGTCCCATCCATTCTGAGTCACGCTTTGCAAGGTAGTCGTTCACGGTAACCACGTGTACTCCGTTGCCAGTCAGGGCGTTAAGGAATACTGGTAGTGTGGCAACAAGGGTCTTACCCTCACCGGTAGCCATCTCCGCTATCTTGCCTTGGTGCAGAACGGCACCTCCGAAGAGCTGTACGTCGTAGTGTACCATGTCCCATTTCATATCGTTTCCGCCGGCAATCCAATGGTTGCTGTAGATGGCCTTGTCGTCTTCTATTCTTACAAAGTCTTTTGTCGCAGCCAGTTCGCGGTCGAAGTCATTGGCCGTCACCACAACCTCATCGTTCTCAGCGAAACGTCTTGCTGTATCCTTCATGATGCTGAATGCAACAGGCAGTATCTCATTGAGAACCACTTCGTATTTGTCAAGCACCATTTTTTCCAGTTTGTCTATCTGGTTGAAGATGTCTTCTCTTTCGTCGATAGGAGTATCTTCCACAGTAGCTTTAAGTTCAGCAATCTTTGCTTTTTCTTCTTTAACGGCATCCTGCAGCTGCTGTTGCAGCTCTTTTGTGCGTGCTCTCAGCTGGTCGTTAGTGAGAGCTTTGATTTCCGGGTATGCAGCCTTCACCTTTTCTACGATAGGCTGGATGTGCTTCATATCGCGTGTTGATTTGTCTCCGAACAGCGATTTCAGTAAGTTGTTAAATCCCATTTTATATGTTTTTTTATTTTTTTTCTGATAATTGAGTGCAAAATTAACTAAATAATTCGGTAATAAGGCATTGTCTGTGTTTTATTTGTCGTTTTGCCAATAAAAATCAAAACAACGGAGCCTCTTTGCACCCGTTCGGAGCCCTTATGCGTATTGTTTTAGCGATTGTAGGCGAAACTTTCTCCACCGTAACAGGTGTAGTTATTTTTTCGCTTTTTATATTCGGTCCATAAAAAATTATCGGTGTCTGCAGATAGTTGTAGTTCTGTGAAATCTGCTGTTGTGTGTCTTCGTTTATTATATTCCATCCCGGAGCGGCTTCAATCATGATGTCTCCGCATCTCGACAGGTAGAACCCTTTTCTTGCCTTGTCCAGTTCCGGTGAATATGTAGACATTATATTGTCTGCCGAAAAAGCGTTTCCCACTCCCTGGCATTGTCTTACGAAAGTTTTTGATATTTCCGTGATTTCCTGTAGGTTGAGTCTCTTTTTGTCGAGCAGTTTCGTGTTCAGGAATATCTGGTTGTTCATGTATCCCTCCACGTATTTGTCCGATCCGTAAAGGGCCCCGAGATACATGTTCAGCAAGTTTGCTGTTCTGTTTATGAATATTGTCCCTCCTGGCAGCCTGTAGTTCTTGTCTGAGGCTTTCAGTTCGTTATAATATCCAGTGCCGGTCACGACGAAGAGCACTTTGTCGAGTCCTACATTTGTCCGCAGGTCATTTATTAATCTGCCGAGATATTGGTCTATGCGCAAGTATACTTCTTTGCAGTCTTCGTATCCGTTCTTGTCGATTTGCGGAGCTGCGTTGTAAGTGATGAAGAGCATGTCTGTTGCCTCGTCTTTACCCATGGAGTTGGCAGAGATGCACTTCAGCGCAAGGTCTGTAATCTGCTCGTTTATGTTGCTGTTCTTCTTGTATGGCGTATTGTATAAGTTGTACGCCTCCAGCCATTTAGGTGCCTTCTTTGAATAATATGTTGATGTGCACCAACAGTTTTCTCTGCTGTTCACCCAAAATGCGCCGTCGCCATTATGTCCTGCCGGAATGACGGCAGCGTCTTTTCTTTCAGCGATGCTGTAAATGAATGCCTTTCCTTTGGTTCCCACTTTCAGTTCGTCGCTTAGCGTGGTCGTCATAACGCTCTGTGCCGAAGCTGTTTCCTGAGTGAGTAGTCCGCTGAAGGCTGCATCATCTACACATGACACCGGTCTCAAGGAACTTCTGTCGAACCATTGTTCGCTTACTATGCCGTTATTGTTGGGCGTGGTTCCTGTGTTCAGCGCGGCAATTGCCGATGCTCTGTCGATAGGGGCAAAGGGGTACTGTGCGTTGGTATATAACAGACCTCCCTGCATGATTTTCCTGAATCCGTCGTTGCTGTAGAGAGGCTCGAACGATTCCAGATAGTCTGTTCTCAGTTGGTCGATGGCAATGTTCACTACAAGACGTGGGGCATTGCCCGTGTCCTGTGCTTGTCCTTCGGCTCCTGCTGAGAGCAGTGCGAGCAGTGTGGCTGTTATGTATTTATTTCTCATTGTTGTTGTTGCCTTTTTTCGTTTTGTCGGAACGGATAGGGTTATAGTCTGTTCTTTCTATAACGCTTCTACATCTCATTAGCAAAGATAGTGCCAAAAGTATAATTCCGCTTGCATAGTCTTGGAAAAATCCGAGAATCCATGAGATAAAGACGATGCATCCTATAATTGTCCATAAATTTCTTGTTTTCCGTTTGTCTTTTCTGTTCCTCACCACGTAGTATGCCGCATAGAGGAACAATGGGTTGAGGATAAGAATCTGCAGGTTCAAGCTTACTGTCGGGTGCTGTGAGAACACCATTGCCAGGAGTACAAGTCCTGCCAGTCCGAGCAGGGAAAGCAGCAGTGCGTCGTAGCCCCAGAACACTTTTCCTGTAAATATCTCTGCCATCATCATGCATATTGTCAGGATGCAGAGCAACATTGCACATGTCAGCGGACTGAAGATTGAACCTTTCGCCTCGTTGCTTGCTGCGTTAGGCTCTATTATTTGTCGTGTTGCCGTTACGAGCGGCACTGTAGATTGTCCTCTTTCTATTACGGCATGCGAGAAGTCTTTCATCAGGTTTGCCGGCATAAACTGCTGTTCCTCCCTTGTCGTGTTTGCGTCAGCCTTGACACCGAGCAGCAGGTCGTTGCCGAACTGTGCCCAAGGGTGGTTCTTGGTGCATTGGTGGATCATGTCTCTGAACGAAACGTTTTCGTCAATCTTCCTGTTGAAGACCACTTTTCCGTCTATGCTGCCGAGCAGTATGTCGCGGGCTTTTGTTGTGCAGTTGTTATAGAAATAGTTGTATCTGTATATGCGGTTCTCCGGCAATGCATTGCGTTGCAACGCTCTGAAAAGTCTGTTTTTCTCGCCAGGCGTCAGGTTCAGTACCTGTTCTGTCACCCCTGCGCCGTAGTAGCTGTACTCCATGCAGAAGTCCTCGAAATTCTGTATTCCCATTTCGTAGTCGGTAAGCCCGAACACGAACCTCAGTATGAAATATGGTTTTTTGAATGAGAACACTCCATAGTTTACCACCATGTCGGCACCGCTTGACTTGTCCCAGTACCTTATGGCGGTATGTCCATATAGACTGTACACCTCGTCGTGAGGCGAGCATGTCAGCAGACTTACCTGTATCGAGTCATATCTTGCATCTTCGTTTCCGGTGGCGTTTGCAGCTTGTATTTCGCTGGTACACAGACAGAAAACGGCGACAAAAACTATTGTTCTAAGTATTTTTATCATTTTCACGATGCAAAAATAACTTATATTTTCCACTTATAGTTATGTTGTTTCGTTTTTTTTCAATAATTTTGCACCTCACATATTAATAACAAGCTATTATAAAGAGCGTGAACTTAATAATTGACATTGGCAATACATGCGTTAAACTGGTGTGTTTCAACGAGGGAAAAGTGGTAGAGGAGCAGCGTACCGACAAGGACGACGCTGTAGCCTTGCAGTCTTTCTGCAGCCGTTATCCGTTCAGCAGAGGCATTTGTTCCTCCGTTTCCGACATCAGCGAAGAATATTCCGCCGCACTCTCGTCGTTGCCCTTCAGCATGATGGAGTTTAAAAGTGGTATTACGAGTGTACCTATTATAAATAAATACAACACACCGCTTACACTTGGTTCAGACCGTCTTGCCGCTGTTGTCGGTGCCAATTGGCTCCAGCCCGGCAGGGACGTCCTTGTCATCGACATCGGCACGTGCGTCACTTTCGACTTCATAAACTCTATTGGCGAGTATCTGGGTGGAAACATTTCGCCAGGACCGACCATGCGCCTGAAGGCGTTGAACCACTTTACGGCCCGTCTTCCGTTTGTGGAGCGCCGAGGGGACACTCCGGACTTCGGTACGGATACCACCACGGCTATACGCAGCGGAGTGATGAACGGCATAAAATACGAGATAGAAGGCTACATCCATAGCTTTTTAGCTAAATATCCTCAACTTTTCGTATATTTAACGGGCGGAGTGCATCTAAATTTGCAGTTTTCAGAAAATTTATCCATCTTTGCAGACGATTTTATCGTCCCCAAAGGACTTAACAGAATATTAGAATACAACAATGAACATAAATAGAAGAGCGATTTGCGCCTTTACCACAATGGCTATAAGTCTGTGCACAGTGGCACAGAGTGGCACAAACTCTCCATACAGCCAGTACGGACTGGGAGTGCAAAGTGACCAGACAACAGGATTTAACCGTGGCATGAACGGTCTTGGAATAGCTTTCCGCGAGCACAACCAGGTAAACACCATCAACCCGGCGTCTTACTCTGCAGTAGACTCACTGACATTCCTTTTTGATGTGGGCTTCTCCGGACAGGTTACAAACTTCAAGGAAGGCAACAGAAAGCTTAACGCCAATAATGCCGACTTCGAATATGCCGTTGCAGCATTCCGTCTGGCACGTAATTTCGGTCTGAGCTTCGGAATCCTGCCGTATACTAATATTGGCTATAACTATTCCACAACAGGCAAGACCGCAGGTTCTGCCTCCACCACCTATGCCAACAGCTACTATGGCGAGGGTGGACTTCACCAGGCGTACATAGGTCTTGGCTACCAGTTCTTCAAGGGCTTCTCTCTCGGAGCCAATGTGGCTTATCTGTGGGGAGACTACACCCGTCTTGTGACAAACTCTTACACCGACTCCTATGCCAAGACGATACAGAAGATATATACAGCTAACGTGACGAACTACAAGCTTGAGTTCGGTGCGCAGTATCAGTTCAATATAGACAAGAAGAACATCATCACTCTGGGTGCCACTTTCACTCCCGGTCATAAGCTCGGAGCCGATCCGGAGTGTAAGGTCATTTCCACAAACCCCTCAACGGCAGTCTCCGACACGGCGTCATACAGCGTCAACAACGGACTTGAGATTCCGATGCAGTTCTCTGTCGG